>JAZQPD010000178.1:0-5440 GCA_045628285.1 Bacteroidaceae bacterium | reverse complement strand
ATGTCCTTAGGAGAACATGGACCGTACTGCCATATCATCTCCATAACTTCCTCTTCCTTATTCGTGAGTTTTTCCATACTTTTTGTATTCATTAATTCAACTATTTTTTTAGTTCGCGATGCAAAAGTAGTAATAAAAAATAAAACCGCCAAATATTTTGACGGTTTTTAACTATTTTTTTAGTTTATTTCTATTTATTCCTCATTTTTCCCTATTGCCTTGAGGAAGATGTCGGCTTCGTCGATTGTGAGGGTGAGTGGCGGGAGGAGACGGATCATGTTCTGTCCGGCTACGCCTGTGAAGATATGATCCTTAAAGAGGAGGTCTTTCCTTATGTCGGCAATAGGTACCTTATATTCCATGCCTATCATGAGTCCACGACCTCGAATTTCCTTGATGTCATCGGTCATCGGTATGTTCTTGAGGAGATATTCTCCAACCTTGTTGACATTGTCCATAAGCCTTGCCTCACTGATGATATCCACTACTGCTATCGCTGCCGCCATGGCGAGATAGTTGCCTCCGAAGGTAGTACCGAGCATGTTCTTCACAGCCTTGAACTCTGGAGAGATGAGTGCCCCTCCTACGGGTATGCCGTTGCCCATTCCCTTGGCAGTGGTGATAATGTCGGGACGGATGCCGTACCACTGATGGGCGAAGAACTTACCGGTGCGGCCGTATCCGCTCTGGACTTCGTCGAGGATGAGGACTACCTGATTCTGACGGCACACACGTTCGAGTCCCTGCATAAACTCTGTGTCGGGAATATTGATTCCACCACAGCCTTGGATGCCTTCGATGATGACAGCAGAGACATCACCTTTCCTGATTTCACGCTCTATAGATACGAGGTCGTTGAGCCGGCAGAACGTGACTTTATGGTTGCGGTTGAACGGTGCCTGAATATTCGGATTGCAGGTAACTGAGACTGCTCCACTCGTACGACCGTGGAAGGACTTCTCGAATGCAATCACACGATCCTTGCCGGTATGGAACGAAGCCAGTTTGAGTGCGTTCTCGTTGGATTCGGCTCCGGAGTTGTCGAGGAAAAGACTATAGTCGTCATATCCACAAAGACGACCGAGTTTTTCAGCCAGTTCCTGCTGGAGGGGGTTTTTGACGCTGTTGGAATAGAACCCTATCTTGTCAATCTGTTCCTTGAGCGAAGCAACATAATGAGGATGAGCATGACCTACTGAAATTACGGCATGACCACCATAGAGGTCAAGATACTGAATTCCCTGATCGTCCCATATCGTACACCCTTTCGCCTTTTCGGGTGTCACATCGTAGAGGTTATATACATCAAATAGATTCATCAATAGTGATTAGCGATTAATGATTAGTGATTAATGATTGATGATTGTCAGAATCTGTTTGCCTTAAGATGGAGTCCGGTTGTCTCATCAAGGCCGAAGAGGAGATTCATGTTCTGGGTTGCCTGACCTGACGCGCCTTTTGTGAGGTTGTCGATCATGCTGATGACATGTAGCTTGCGGCCGTACTTGCGGACATATATCACGCACTTGTTTGTGCCGACCACCATCTTCATGTCGGGGTTGGTGTCGACTACATGCACGAATGGTTCGTCCCTGTAATACTTCGCATAGAGATTCTGTGCTTCCTCCTCCGTAAGGTCGCAATCGAGATAGACCGATGCCATGATTCCACGGGGGAAATCACCACGAACGGGCACGAAATTGATGTCACCGTTCCAGGATGGAGCAAGGGTATGGAGGGTCTCGCATATCTCTCCGAGATGCTGATGGGTGAATGCCTTATAGACACTCATGTTGTTGGCTCTCCAGGAGAAATGAGTAGTCTCCTGCGGTTTCTGACCTGCACCCGTAGAGCCCGTCACACCCGTGATGTGAATCTCAGCCAGTTTGTCGGCCTTTGCAAGAGGGAGCAGGGCAAGTTGGATGGAAGTGGCGAAACAGCCTGGATTGGCAACACAACGTGCACCTATTATATTATTACGGAAAGCCTCCGGCAGACCATATACGAATCCTTCGGCATCTGCTGCAAGACGGTAGTCGTTGCTGAGGTCGATTATCTTTCCCTTGTAGTCAGCGAGTTTCTCACGAACCATCTGTTTTGACTTGCCGTGGCCGGCACAGAGGAAGACTACATCTGAACCGCTCATTCCATCGGTGAAGCAAAGGTCTGTATCGCCTATCAGGTCCTGATGGACTTTCCATACGGGATTTCCCGCATTGCTCTCGCTATGGGCAAAGACTATCTCCACCTCGGGATGATTGAGCAGAATTCTCATCAATTCCCCTGCAGTATAACCTGCCGCACCTATTATTCCAACCTTTATCATATATCAAGTTCGTCTTCGTGGTTTGCATAGAACACACGGAGTGCAGTGGACGAAACCTTGATGAATCCCTTTGCGTCTTCGGAAGTCCATCCCTTCTGCATCTCACCGTATTCGCCCAACTTCGTCTTCACGAGGTCGTTCTCGGATACAACTCCCACTGTCTCGAAGCCATGAGGACGGAGAATCATCCTCACCTCACCTGTTACGTTTCTCTGACTGGAGACGAGCATCTGTTCCATGTCTCTCATCACAGGCTCGAGGTACTGACTCTCGTGGAGGAACATGCCATACCAGTTGGCTACCTGGTCCTTCCAGTACTGCTGCCACTTGCTGAGGGTGAATTTCTCAAGGAACTTATGAGCAGCGATGATAAGCATTGGTGCTGCTGCCTCGAAACCTACGCGGCCCTTGATGCCGATGATGGTATCGCCCACATGCATGTCACGTCCGATGCCGAATGGTGCGGCAAGGGCCTCCACCTTCTGGATAGCCTTGATAGGGTCGGAAAATACCTCGTCGTTCACTCCGACCAGTTGCCCTTCCTTGAATTCAAGAAGAATCTTTTCCTCATCCTCACGGGTAATCTGCTTGAGATATGCCGACTCAGGGAGTCCCTGTTTGGAGTCGAGAATCTCTCCGCCACAGATGCTGGTTCCCCAGATTCCTACATTGTAGGAGTACTTCAGTTTCTGGAAGTCGGCTGAGAATCCATGCTTGTTGAGGTAGTCCACCTCATACTGGCGGGTGAGAGCCATGTCGCGGGTAAGGGTGATGATTTCCATGTCGGGGCAGGCAACGAGGAAGGTCATGTCGAAACGGACCTGATCGTTCCCGGCACCTGTAGAGCCGTGAGCAATGGCGTCAGCACCGATTTCCTTTGCATAGCGTGCTATTGCCAAAGCCTGGAAGATACGTTCTGATGATACGGAAATAGGATAAGTGCCATTGCGAAGCACATTTCCGTAGACCATAAAACGAATACACTTGTCGTAATATTCCTTGGTCACATCAAGAGTGACATACTTCTTTGCACCGAGTTTGTATGCATTCTCCTCGTTTGCCCTCAACTGCTCGGCAGAAAAGCCACCTGTATTGGCACACGCTGCATACACTTCATATCCCTTCTCTTTGGCGAGATACATCACCGTGAATGATGTGTCGAGACCGCCACTGAATGCTACTACTACTTTCTTTTTCATATTCTTTTTTGGGGCTAATAGCCAATGGCTTTTTATTTATTCTTACTTGGATCATACAGCATACCTGTGCAGAGGCATCGGATGTTGTTGTTTCTGCAAAGTACGTCGTAGTTGATACAACTCTCGCAACCTTTCCAGAATGTAGGGTCGGTGGTCAGTTCGGAGAATGTGACCGGCACATAGCCAAGTTCAGTGTTGATCTTCATCACTGCAAGACCGGTGGTGAGTCCGAACAGCTTAGCCTTTGGGAAACGCAGACGGGAGAGTTCGAATGCAGTCTTCTTTATCTTCTTTGCCAAACCATGTCCGCGAAACTCTGGTTTCACTATCAGACCAGAGTTTGCAACGAACTGACCGTGTTCCCATGACTCGATGTAGCAGAATCCTGCAAACTCCCTACCGCACATGGCGATGATGGCCTTGCCTTCACGGATTTTCTGTTCCACATATTCAGGACGGCGCTTGGCAATACCAGTTCCACGAACCTTTGCAGCATCCTCAATAGCCTTGAGAATCTCAGGAACAAGCGCAATATGGCGTTCGTCAGCCACTTCCACCACCAACTCTTCCTCGCGCGGAACATAGCCAACCTCGAATCTCCTGTTCTTTGCCTCATATTCATCCCAAGGCTTTATCTGGATTTCGTCGAGCGGCAATGTACAGAATGCATTGATGAACGCACTCGCCAGACGGGCATTCGTAAAGAGAGGTATATTGCTGTCGATGGCAGTACGACGAATCTGGAATCCGTTGTCAAGTTCCTGGTCGGAATAGTTCTTAGGGATGTTGATGACCATGTCGACCTTGCGTTCACGAATGACCTTGAGCACATTCTCAGCACCATCCGGAGCCTCGTGCTGCCATGAAACGCGAGTCGACGGAATCCCATTTTCATTGAGATAACGATAAGTGCCTCCCGTTGCGAAGATGTTGTAACCATTGTCTACCAACTGCTGACAAGCAGTGAGAAGATCAGCCTTCTGCTTGGCTGTACCTGAAGATATGAGGATGTTCTTCTTCGGAATATTGTTGCCTACTGCAATGGATGACAACAGGAGTGCTTCGTTGAGAGTGTCGCCCAGACAACCTACCTCGCCAGTAGAAGCCATATCAACTCCAAGCAGAGGGTCGGCATTCGAGAGACGGGCAAAGGAGAACTGGGAAGACTTCACACCCACATAGTCGAGTTCGAACTCGCTCTTCTTTGCAGGTTCCGGATGGAGGCCGAGCATTACCTTTGTGGCAATTTCTATGAGGTTGATACGGATGACCTTCGACACAAACGGAAAACTTCTCGAAGCACGGAGGTTACACTCAATCACCTTGATTTCGTTATTCTGGGCAAGGAACTGGATATTGAACGGACCGGAGATATGCAAGGCCTGGGCAATGCTGCGTGCCATTCTCTTTATCTTGCGTGCAGTTTCAACATAGAGTCGCTGAGGAGGGCACTGGATGGTGGCATCGCCTGAATGGACTCCGGCAAATTCGATATGTTCGGAGATAGCGTATACAATCACATTGCCATTGTCGGCAACTGCATCGAACTCAATTTCCTTACAACCTGAGAGGAACTGGCTGATTACTACTGGGTGTTCCTCCGATACATCTGCCGCCAACGAGAGATACTGACGGAGTTTAGTCTCGGTGTAGCAGACATTCATGGCCGCACCGGAGAGAACGTATGAAGGTCGTACCAGTACAGGATAGCCTACTTCCCCGATAAAGTTGTTGATGTCCTCCATCGATGATGCTTCCTGCCAGCGAGGCTGGTCGATATTCAACTGGTCAACGATGGTGGAGAACTTATGACGGTCCTCTGCGCGGTCAATGTCGACGGCTGAAGTACCGAGTATATTCACTCCGTTGTTGTGCAACTGAAGTGCCAGGTTGTTTGGAATCTGTCCACCCACTG
>JAZQPD010000177.1:0-9674 GCA_045628285.1 Bacteroidaceae bacterium | reverse complement strand
CTTGCTGGATGGAGCGGCGTCCTGCTATCTGGCTCATCGGACGCAGACACGGAAGATTGCCCTGAGGGTCCTTGATGGTCTCGAATGCAACTGCCTTGCAGCCACTGTCGAGAAGTGCCTTTGCAAGTCCTGGATTCGGGGCAAGATGGAGATATGTGAAGAGAATCTGGTCCTTGCGGAGGAATTTGTACTCGCACTCCTCAGGTTCCTTGACCTTGACAATCATGTCGCACTGTGCAAACACCTCGTCGGGAGTTGCACAGATGGTCGCCCCGGCCGCCCTGTATTCGTCGTCTGAAAAGCCGGCACCTTCTCCAGCCTTTGTTTCCACCAATACAGTGTGGCCCTTTGCCACGAATCCAATCACATTGTCGGGGGTAAGTCCGACACGATACTCATGATTTTTGAGTTCTCGAGTTGTTCCTATTTTCATCTTTTTACTATTTAGACGGTGCAAAGTTATAAAAAAGTTAACAAATCTTACGAAATGCCTGACATTTTTTATATAAATGCACTAAATTATTTCCTGACAGGAATTGCATCGACACGCAGCTGATGGCGTCCGCCTTCGAATTCCGTAGCGAAATATTCGTCGAGGATTCTGCGAGCCATGTCGTTGTCGATAAACCGTCCGGGCATCACAAGTACGTTGGCATCGTTGTGCTGACGGATAAGATGTGCTATCTCGGGAATCCAGCAGAGTCCGGCACGGATTGACTGATGCTTGTTGAGAGTCATACTGATGCCTTCACCGGAACCGCACATAGCGATGCCCGGATAAACTTCACCTTTCTCTATTCCTTCAGCCAGACGATGTCCGAATTCGGCATAGTTGCAGGATTCTTCCGTGTATGTTCCATAGTCCTTATAGGGAATACCCTTCTCCTCAAGATAGGACCTGACGAATTGCTTCAGTCCAAATGCAGCATGGTCGCTGGCAATTCCTACTGTGGTGTACTTCATAAACTTTAATTATTATTGTAATTATTTTTTTTCAGGAAATTCTCGGCACGCTCAAGGTCGGCAGGGGTGTCGATTCCGATTGTCTCCACGTTTGTGAGCCCTACCTTGATGGAGTATCCATTCTCAAGCCACCGGAGTTGTTCGAGTGACTCTGCCAGTTCAAGTGGAGACTGAGGCAGACTGGTTATCTGTTTCAGTACGCGTGTCTTGTAGGCATAAAGTCCAATGTGCTTGTAGAATGTGTGATAGTTGAGCCAATTCTCCTGATCCTTGTTTCTGAGGTAAGGAATGACGGAACGGCTGAAGTACATTGCCTGCATGTTCTGGTTCAACACGACTTTCGGAGAATTTGGATTCCTCACTGCTTCAATGCCATCTTCGGAAGTGAAGGGTTTCACGAGCGTTGCAATATCCGTTGCAGGATCATCGAAGCAAGCCTTCAACGTCTCCAACTGACTGGCCTGGATGAATGGTTCGTCGCCCTGAACATTCACTACGACATCATAGCCGTCCTCTCCAATCCTGCACAGTGCCTCGTAGCACCGGTCTGTGCCGCTCTTATGGTTGGGAGAGGTCATTATTGCCTCACCACCAAAGGATTTCACAACATTCTCTATGCGTTCGTCGTCGGTTGCAACTACGGCACGTTCGAAAGTTCCCTTTACTTGTGTGTAAACACGTTCAATCACAGTTTTGCCTCCTAGCATGGCAAGAGGCTTTCCCGGAAATCGGGTTGACGCAAAGCGTGCCGGTATGATTGCAAGAAAATCCATGATGATTTACTATTTACGATTTACGATTTCATGCATTCCGCAGGGGCTCAGCACTTCGATGAACTCAGTTTTACCTGAATGATTCATCAATGGCTGTAGGTTCCTCGATGATAATTTCCTCAATTGAATCAGACTCGTGAGTCGGAGTGAAGTTAGGATCATGCAAACCCTTGAGTTCGTCGGCACAAAGCTCGAAGTTCTCCGGTTCCTCAAACTCGTCGTCCTTGGATATTCCGAAGTCGTATCCCGAGCGGTAGACCTGACTCATGAATAGTCCGTAGATAGGCAGTGCGGCACGTGAACCCTGTCCGAACGACATGGAATTGAAGTGAATGTCCCTGTCGTCGCCACCTACCCAAGTACCGACCACGAGGTTCGGGGTCACTCCCATGAACCATGCATCGGCGTGCAAGTTGGTAGTACCGGTCTTGCCGCCTGTGTCGGCATTGATTCCGTAACTGTAAAGAGCCCTACCCGTACCGCTTCTGATGACGCTTCTCATCATGGTTATCATCTGGTATGCCTGGTGTTCGTTCATCACTTCGTTGGGACGAGGAATGAATGTGCCTACGATATTGCCTTCGGAATCCTCGATTCTTGTAACGAGCATAGGTGCCATACGTACGCCTTTGTTAGCAAAGGCTGTGTAGGCACTGCAGAGTTCTCCTACACTGATGTCGCAAGGTCCGAGACACAGTGCCATGACGGGGTCGATACGAAGAGTGCCGACACCCATTTCGCGAAGGAGTGACACGAGGTTGTGGGGATTCATCTGATTCATCAGCCATGCCGAAGCTTGGTTGTTGGAATGTGCAAGGGCGCTTTCCATCGTGATGTATCCGCTTCCACGTCCACCCTTAGGACTCCAGTCGCCGTAGTGCTGTGCCCATGTGGGAACCATACTGCACGGCGTGAACCCGTTCATGAGTGCCAGGGAATAGAGTATCGGTTTCATGGTGGAACCAATCTGGCGTCGTCCGCCACCCAGACAGTTGTCGTACTGGAAATGCTTGAAGTCCAGCCCTGGAACGTATGCACGCACGTGTCCGTTGTGCGGATCCATGGCCATCATGGCAGAACGCAGGAACCCCTTGTAGTAGATGATGGAATCGCGTGGAGTCATCTGGACTTCATAATTGCCAGTATAGCTGAAGAGTACCATGTCGCGTTTTGTGTCGAAGTCTTTCATGATGTCTTCATCGGAATATCCGTTTGCCTTCAGACAATGGTAGCGTTCCGAACGCCTTATCTCCCTGTTGATAATCTTGTCGACCTCGGATGAAGACAGTGTCATGTAAGGTCCGTTCCTACGTCCGCGGATAATCCTGTTGAAAGCCGGCTGAAGGTATCTTGCCACATGTTTGTATACTGCGTCTTCCGCCATCTGCTGCATCCGCGAGTTGAGGGTGGTATAGACTTTTAGTCCGTCGGTAAAAATATTATAATGTGAACCATCGCTCTTTGTGTTCTTGTTGCACCAGCCAAAAAGCGGGTCGTTCTCCCATGCAAGTGAGTCGTCGTGGTATTGCTGCATCTGCCAACTTGCATAGTCCTCGAGCTTAGGACGCTTTGCCATCATCATCGTCCGCAGTTTCTGGCAGTAATATGGTGCGATTCCTTCTGTGTGACTTGTAACGTGGAAACGGCTCATATTGATTGTGTCGGACATCGCCTTGTCGCAGTCGTCCTTTGAAATGTATCCCAGTTCGTACATCTTTGTCAGCACCACGTCACGACGTTCTGTACACCTCTTGTTGAACCTGTAAGGGTTGAAGTAAGCCGGATTCTTGCACATTCCAACGAGGGTGGCACACTCTTCGAGGGTCAGTCTGTTGGCTGGCTTTCCGAAATAGGTCTCTGCAGCATTCTTGATACCTACAGCATTGTAAAGGAAATCGAAATAGTTGAAATACATGGATATGATTTCCTCCTTCGTGTAGTAGTGCTCAATCTGTACTGCAATGTACCATTCGATTGGTTTCTGCAGCATTCGCTTGAACGAATCCTTTGCCACATCGGTATACAGCTGTTTGGCTAACTGCTGAGTAATGGTGGAGCCTCCGCCTGCCGACTTGTCGCCACCGACAAGTGTCTTTACTATGGCTCGTCCGAGTGCAATATAGTCGATTCCGGAATGTTCATAGAATCGTTCGTCCTCAATGGCAACGAGGGCATTCACGAGGTTTTGTGGAAGCGAGTCGTAAGGAATCATGATACGGTTCTCCGTAGCATAACTCCATGTACACATCTGCATTCCGTCCTCTGTATATACTCTGGACGCAGACTTATTGATTGGGTTCTGCAAGTCGGAGAGGTCGGGCACATTACCTATAATGCCCTGTGACACGCCTACCACTACACCTCCGACTATCAGGAACATCACCGCCATCATTATCCAAAGACATCCCAAGCCTTTCTTCACACTTTTTCCATTACCTTTTTCAACCATAATTAGCAAATTTGTTTTAATAGGATGCAAATTTAGCGCAAACCATCTGAATTACAAAATTAATTTGCACAAAAAAATGATTTTACTCAGAGAAAACGGGCTCCGTCGTCCGGTTTTACCCAGAATACCTTGAAGGTATTTTCGTATTCGGGAAACTGTATCAGATACTCTTCCGTGAGCGTCTTTTCGATTTCTGTCTTGTAGGCAGGGTCGACAAGGGCGATTACGGCTCCCTTGAAACCAGCACCGGAGAAACGTCCGCCATATACGCCCTTCAGCGGTCGCATGATGTTGTAGATGGCGATGAGTTCCTGGGAACCGCATTCGTAGTTGTGGATGCTTGACTCACAGGATTCAAAACTCAGTTTTCCGAATAGTTTCAGATTTCCCGTCTCCCATGCAGTCACGCCCTGACGCACACGCCGGTACTCGGAATAGAAATGTTCTGCACGGCGTGCAAAACGTGCCGGCATGGCAATCTTTGTCTGATCGAATGTAGTCTTTGGAATATCGCGCAAGAATGTCTTGTCAAATGGCTTAAGAGGCATATCCTTGTAAGCCATCATATTCCAGGCAGCAGTTTTGCATTCGAACACACGGAGGTTGTAGTCGCTATTCACAAGAGATCGAGTCAGTCCGCTGAAGAATATCCCTATTTCGAATTCAGGCATGTCGGGATTGCGCTTTATGATTCTCCACTCGTCTGAGTCGCAGTCGAGAAAAAGCAGACCGTCCTTCCTGCCAAGGGCGATACATGCCTGATCGAGCAGACCATTATTGAGTCCGATGTATTCGCGTTCTGCCTCAGAGGCAATCTTCACTATCTCAAACGGAGTGAGTGTTATGTCATTGGCCTTTGCAAAAGCCATCACGTATGCAATCAGCACTGCCGCAGAAGAGGAAAGACCTCCTACGGGCAGTGAACCTCTTATCACTCCCTCGATTCCGTGCTGCAGTTCGAAATGTTTTCTGAGGGCATACTTTGCACCGCGGGCATAGTCGCCCCAGTGTTTCTCCTTCATCTGCGAGGCTGCATTGATGCTGAACTCCACATCGCCCTCAAATGTCATGGACGAGAGTTTTACTATGGAGTCTTCCCTAATATTGAACCATAGGTCGATACCCTTGTCGATGGCAAAACCCGTTACCAGTCCGTGCTGATGGTCTACATGTGCGCCCAATGGACAAACCCTGTAAGGGCTGAAAATGTGATAGTTGTAATTTTCCATATTGATGTACAGTTGTTTTTTTAGTTGTCTGATTGTCTTACCGTTAATGAACTGATGCATTTTTTCAATGAATCCACCCAGTAAGGCACCGTCACGCCGAATGTCTCCTTTATCTTTGTCTTGTCGAGCACTGAATAGGCTGGACGTGTGACAGGTGACGGGAATTCGTCTGAATGGCATGGCTGAACATCACAGTCAGTGTTTCCGCTGTATTCCTGAATCATCTTCGTGAAGTCGTACCAACTGCACACTCCTTCATTGGAGAAATGGTATGTGCCGTTCTTTCCGTATGCCTCACCACTGACCTTCATATGCTTGTAGTCGTCGACGACGACCTCAATTGCATTTGCGAGGTCGAGGGCGTATGTCGGTGTACCGACTTGGTCGAAGACCACATTCAGTTGAGATTTTGTGGCTGTGAGGTTCATCATTGTCTTACAGAAGTTCTTTCCGAATTCGGAATAGAGCCAGGCTGTCCTGATGATGACATGGTCGCATTCGGCAGTCAGTATCTTCTGCTCGCCGTGCAGTTTCGTCAATCCGTACACACCGGTCGGGGTACCTTTCCAGTCAGGACTGCACGGGGTGTTATAGGGTTCCTTGCCAAACACATAGTCGGTGGAAATATGTACAAGCAACCCGTCCGCTTCCTTCATGGCATTTGCAAGGTTGGCAGGAGCATCGGCATTGAGTTTCTCGGCAAGGTCTGCATTGGTCTCCGCTGCATCCACATTCGTATAGGCTGCACAGTTCACGATGACTTTCACATCATTCTTTCTTACAAAAGAGCGGACGGCATCCATGTCGGTGATGTCGAGATAGGTCGTTTCCAGTCCTTCCACCTGGTTCACATCGGTAAAGATATACTTGTCGTACTTTCCTTCCGAGACGATTCTCATTTCGTTGCCAAGCTGTCCGTTGGCTCCGGTTATCAGTATATTCATTTTTCAGTTCAGTTCTTGATTTCTGTCATTATCATCGTAGGGAACAGCATCCTCAGTTCGGCTTCCGACTGATTGCCCCATGTCACTCCACATGTATCGCATCCTGCCCTCTGCCCCATCTCTATGTCGTAGACGGTATCACCTATCACCAAGGTCTCGTCAGGACAGAACTTCAATTCTGCAAGTATCCGTTCCACCATCTCGGGGGCAGGTTTCTTCTCCGTCACCAGGTCCGACGACATTCTCATTGTAATAAGGTCACCGATGCCGAGTTGTTCACAAAGCATCCCCAGACTTTTGCCGCTCCTGCTGGTAGCAATGGCAATCACCACGCCGTCGTCCTTCAGCCTCTGAAGCCAGTCCTTCACTCCAGGAAACAGCCGGATAGTCTGCTCCTGCAAGGTAAAAAACTCTTCACGATAATAGTCTGTACACTTTGACAACAGGTCGGGCCTGCAATCCTCTCCAACCAGTCTGCGGAAACATTCTTCAAGCGGCAGTCCAATCGTCTGCCGGATTTCCTCTTCCGACTTCATTGGCAGTCCTAACCTCTCCAGAGTCCTTTGAGCCGTCTTCACGATGCATTCACTCGTATCTGCAAGAGTTCCGTCGAAGTCGAATATCACTAACTTATATTTCATATCACTGTACTTGTTTCTGTTGTTTTCTGCCATCCAATGACGATAAATGTCAATTCAAACCACAAATTTACGTTAAATTAGTCATTCCACAAAATTTTATTTTGTATTTCACTCGCTTAATCGTATCTATCGCTGTCGCGCAAGATACTCACGCTCGGAAATAAAAATAAAAGTTTATAACTATTTATTTTGTATTTCACTCGCTTAATCGTATCTTTGCAGCATGAATGGAATAGTAAATAGGTTCATGAGGTTTCTGAAGGACTGGACTCTACCTGTTGCCATGTCGGCAGGTGTGATCGGATGCCTGATTCTCATGTGGATGCCCGAAATGCAGGGATTGAAACCTATTGCCAAAAGTGTCGGAAGCACACTGACCCCGTGGCTGATATTCTTTCAATTGTTGCTGACCTTCTGCAAGGTCGACCCGAAGGAACTTGTACCAAGAAAATGGCATTGGATACTTCTGACATTCCAGTTGCTGACGAGTAGTGGAATTGCAGCCATGATTATCTGTTTGCCCTTAATACAAAGTGAACGACTGATGCTGGAAGGAACAATGTTATGCCTTATCTGTCCTACGGCAACAGCTGCGGCTGTTGTTACGGCAAAGTTAGGTGGAAGTGCTTCTACATTAACTACTTATACTCTTATCTCGAATATATTGGCAGCAATTGTAGTTCCACTGATGTTTCCTCTTGTGGAACCGAAAGAATCATTGAGTTTCTGGAATGCGTTCCTCATCATTCTCAGCAAAGTATTGCCTCTTCTCATTGCACCATTTGCTACGGCAATGCTACTGCGATGGATATTGAAGCCTGTCCACCGTTTTTTGGCAGAGAACAGCCATCTGGCGTTCTATCTATGGGGCGTAGGGCTGTGCATCGTGATGGGACAGACCACTCATTCCCTGATTGTGAGCAGCGCACCACTTGCAACCATACTGCTGCTCTCCCTTGCCAGACTGCTCACTTGCGTTGTACAGTTTGCCTTTGGCAAATGGCTTGGTGGGCGTTACCGTGACGTGATAAGTGCAGGACAGGCGCTCGGACAAAAGAATACCATCCTTGCCATCTGGATGGCAGTCACCTACCTCTCTCCTGCCTGTTCCCTGGCACCGGGAAGTTATGTGATATGGCAAAACGCCTTCAACAGCTGGCAGTTAGCGAAAAAGAGGAAAGAAGGTTAAATGCTATTAGCAAAAGGAATAAAGGAGAAGGAATAAATGACGATTTATGAATAAATCAGAGAAATACAAACTTATCTACAGGCAGATTGCTTCGCTTATTGATGGTGAGGATGACATGATAGCCCGGATGGCTAATATTGTTGCCTTGATTCACAGAGAGATGGGATTCTGGTGGACAGGATTCTATATTGTCAGGCATACCGGAAAAGACGGCATTGGAGAATTGGTACTGGGACCGTTTCAGGGTCCTGTGGCATGCATGCATATCGGTAAGGGGCGTGGAGTCTGCGGTACGGCATGGGAAAGAGGCGAGACAATCGTAGTCGAGGATGTCGAGCAGTTCCCCGGACATATCGCATGCAGCAGTGAATCGAAAAGCGAAATTGTCGTTCCAATAAAAAAGGACGGCAATGTGATTGCAGTCCTTGATATTGACAGTGAGAAACTATCCACTTTCGACGAAGTGGACAGGGAATGGTTGGAAAAGATTGTTACAATTCCTTGACCATTTCTTCCGTAGGACGATATTCGCTGTGACGAGGTGAAGGCACAGCGTCTTCGGCAGGATAGCCAAACGGCATAAGAAGCAACGGATGGAGGTTGCTCGGGAGATTGAACTCGCGGATAGCATCCTCAGGCTTGAACATACCAACCATACAGGTTCCTACTCCGAGGTTCCATGCCTCAAGCATCATGTGGGTAAGGACGATTGTACAGTCCACGTCGCCCCAGTTGCCCTGTTCGCCTCGCTGGCAGGCGCGCTTGTCATCGTAGCAGATTAGAAATGCGTGCGGAGCTCCGTAGATGCAAGGACTGATTTTGTTAGCCTTTGCAACGGCACTGTCGCTCTTGAGGACAAAAACCATCTGCGGCTGGCTGTTTACTGCTGTTGGAGCCAGTTTGCCTGCCTCAAGAATCTTGTCAATCTTCTCTTGCTCTACGGGTGTAGAAGAGAAATGGCGGACGGAATAGCGTTCTGCTGCCAATGTGAGGAAATCTTTGTTCATGTCGGTTGTGTCGTTTTCTGATTGTTGTGTTTGCTGCTCCTGACCATTACAGGATGAAGTCCCCAGCGCAAGGAGCAATGCGTAGAATAAGAATGATTTTTTCATAAGCGTATTATTAATAATTAATGCGGTCGCAAAGTTAGTGTTTTTATTCCAATATAACAAATGAATCACCAGTAAATCCCCGTGTTGGTGAAGTCAACACTTTAGTGGTGTTCTATTAATTACATTTTAGGTGATTTTGACTTTTGTCTTCCTCCTTCGCACCTCGGCAATGCCAAGCAAGCTTGCAATTGCTCTCGGTTTGTCGTCGGTTGAGATTTTTCTTTAGCAGATTGGTGTCCTAAATGGGAGCCTTCAGCCCTAAGACAAGGAATATCGCTCACGCATGTGAGCGATGCGGGCATTGTGACTAAATGAAGGACAGCAAGATGCAAAGAAAAAGCCAAAAACATCAAAATAGCAATAACACCCTGTAT
>JAZQPD010000176.1:0-2711 GCA_045628285.1 Bacteroidaceae bacterium | reverse complement strand
CCTGAAGCTGATATCTTCCAGATTGCCCACCCGAGTCGGAACTATATACCACTTTCCCATAACAATACTGCAAAATTACAACAAACTTTCAATATAACTGCAAATTTTAAGAATTTTTCACTATTAATTAACTCACTTTATTACAGTTTCAAGTCATAACCCTGAAAGGGTGCAATAGACCAGCACAGGGTAAAACCCTGTGTATAAGGATATAATCTCCCATTCAAGCCACCCCAATTACGTAGTGCTATCGCACTACGCTATGTTATATCGCACTTTCAGTGCTGAGATACAGTATGTTAGTAACTTGAGAAACCTGAATTATCTGATAGATTCCCGTAGTTGCTGGCAGATGCTCTTCATCCCGTTAATCGAAGGATGTCCGTTCTGCTTCTCGATGTCGTGAAGTTCAATAAGCTGAACCTTGTATCGCTTGCAGATGACACGGAATGACTCGTTGATTTCTTCTTTCAACTCAGAATTGAGTATGGCATAAATCTTTGCCTTACGGTATTGTTTCTTCAGGTTCTTGAGCAGGCAAGCCAATGCAGGACGGAAAGACTTGCAGTCGTCTTTAGTCCACTTGGAATACTGATAGTCTCCGATTGGGGAATTTGCCCATGCATCATTCGTACCGCCAAAGACAAATATGATGTCAGGATTGCCAAGCCGGTCGATACGGGCATTGAAAGACGACTTGGAGGAGTCCATATGGCCATAGCCGGTATTGCAGATTGTTGTCCCGCCCCAAGAGTCGTTCTTCTCAAGCTGATAGCCCATTGCCTTGATATACAAGTTCCACCAGGTCTGGGAAACTTCCTTGACATCATTGCGGTCGTTGGGATAGAATGGTGCGTAGCCTTCAGGATTAACACCCTGGAAGGTGGAATAAGAGTCGCCTAAGACTGATACCTTCTTCTGTGCCGATGCTATCAATGTGACAGTCATCAGAATCATTGTGTTAATTGCAATTTTCTTCATGTCCAATTACCGTTCTTCAATTATTAAGGTTTCCTCGCCATGTGCAGCCTTGTTCGCTTGAGCCTTCTCCACGGATGCCCCGATTGCAGCACCGGCAGCCATACCGACGAGAGAACCAATTCCGGATCCGTGGTTTGCGTTAGTCATACTGCCAACAACGGAACCCACGCTGCTACCAATCATAGCACCATTGGCTGTATATGAACTGCAGGATACAAACAGAAGTGCTGCAGCACAAATGAAAGGAAATGTCCTTTTCATAGTCGTGTATTTATTACTTACTACTTCTTCTCCGACTTTGATGCCTTCTTGGAATCAGCCTTGTAATGCTTGTTGAGGATTGTGATGATTTCCTCTGTAACATCATATACATCAGCAGCATAGAGAATGTTGTTGATATCCGAGTTCTGGCAAAGCACAAAGTCATAGCCTTTCTCCTTTGCGTATTTCTTAACCTGTGCACGGACAGTATCGACAAGAGCCTTCTGACGAGTCATGGCATCTTCCTGGAGTTGCATGGAGAGTTTTGCCTGGAGAGTTTCGAGGTTGCTCTGTGCCTGCTGAAGACGGAGTGCTTCCTTTTCGTACTGTTCCTGATTGAGTTCACCTGACTGTGCACGATTCTGGAGAGACTGATATTGTGCCGCAAATGACTTGCCCTTTTGGTTGATAGTAGCCTCGGCACTTGCCTGTTTCTTGTCGAGTTCTTCCTGAACTTGCTTATAGTATTCGTAGTTTGCCTGTACTGAATCGAGTTGCACCCACGCAATCTTCAACTGCTTCTGAGTGTTGACATCCTTCTGTTTCTTAGCCGAAGTCTCTGGTTCTGGCTTTTCTGTTTTCTTCTGTTCCTGAGCACAACTTGCAAACATGGTAGCAGCAAGCAATAAAATCGTAAGTTTCTTCATTTTCAATATTCTTTTATCCGTTTTTTGTTTTCCTGTCGTGCCTGGCGATCCTGACTCTGAACGCACCCTATCCCCCTCTTGCGCATTTCCTTACTATTGCCGACATGGACATTTGGAAACCTGCCGTTTTTCTGCAATATTATCTTTATTGCAAGAAAAATAAAGGAAATTGCAATAATTAATACGGTAATTAGAAAAAGTTTCACCATTTTTTTGTAAATTTGCTGCAAAGATAGGAAATAATAATGAATAATGAATAAGGAATAAGGAAAAATAACAATATTACTTAAAAATGAAAAAAGAAACAGAACTGACACCAAAGGCGGTATTTGAGTATTTTGCTCAGATAAACCAAGTGCCTCGTCCGTCAAAGCACGAGGAAAAGATGATTGCATTTCTCCAGGACTTTGCAAAGCAGCACAATCTGGAGTGCAAGGTAGACAAGGCAGGAAATGTGCTTATCCGCAAGGAGGCCAGCAAGGGCATGGAAAAAAGAGCAACAGTAGTTCTCCAGTCGCACATGGACATGGTGTGCGAGAAGACATCGGACTGCAAGATTGACTTCACAAAAGACCCTATAGAAACCTACGTTGACGGTGAATGGATGAGGGCAAAAGGTACGACTCTCGGTGCAGACGACGGAATCGGTGATGCCATGGAACTGGCAGTGCTGGCAGACGACACCCTGGTACACGGACCGATAGAATGTGTATTCACGAGAGACGAGGAGACGGGTCTGACAGGAGCATTTGAAATGGGTTCCGACTTCATGACCGGCAAGTATCTGCTCAACCTCGACAGCGAGGATGAAGGCGAGATATT
>JAZQPD010000175.1:0-5197 GCA_045628285.1 Bacteroidaceae bacterium | reverse complement strand
CAACTTGCAAAGATACGATTAAGCGAGCAAAATACAAAATAAATCGCATTTATTTTTATTTCCGAGCGTGAGTATCTTGCGCGAGTGAAACGAGCGATAGTACGATTAAGCGAGCGAAATACAAAATAAAAAGTTAAAAACTTTTATTTTTATTTCCGAGCGTGAGTATCTTGCGGGAGCACAGCGAGCGATAGATACGATTCTATGTGGGAAAAAACAAATTTAGTCCAAATAACTTGTATAACACAAAAAATATTTCTACATTTGTGCACTTAATCAATACTTGCAAAAATCAAATCGGACAAATAGCTCATTATTTAAATCTTATGTACAAGATTGAAAAGCATCCTATTTTGGACATTCCTCAGAGTGAGGTTGTCGAATTCATGTACGAAGGACATAAAGTTCAGGGTCAGAAAGGCCATACCATTGCTGCCGCCTTGCATCAGGCGGGTTTCCCTGTTCACAGCCATAGCATCACCGGACGCAACCGCTCTCTCAACTGCGGTATCGGCAAGTGTGGAGCCTGTGAGATGATGGTCGACGGGGTGGTGCGCCGTATCTGCATCACCCTTGTCGATGGGGTGAAGGAAGTGCATCACGCCGGTGGCGGGGAGAACGGGATGCCCGAACCTCGCGAACAACAGTCCCGTGAGGTGAAGATTAACAAGGTACAAGTGGCTATCATCGGTGCCGGACCGGCAGGTCTGGCATGTAGGGAACAACTCAACACCTTTGGCATCAGTAATCTTGTCATCGACAGCAACAGCCGTATCGGAGGACAGTTTAATATACAGACCCATCAGTTCTTCTTCTTTGAAAAGGAAAGAAGATTTGGTGGGATGCGTGGCTTCGATATTGCCCGTACACTGGCAGGCGACAGCATGGAGGGCATTCTGCTCAACAACACTGTGTGGGATATCCTTGAGGGTGGCCGGGTAGCCATCAAGAATATCGTCACGGGCGAGGTCGGTTATGTCGATGCTGAGCATCTTGTCGTTGCCACGGGGGCAGTTTCGTTCATGCCTACCTTTGAGAACGACGACATGCCGGGTGTCTATACAGCTGCTGTCTTTCAGAAAATGATGAACCAGGAACACACCCTTTTGGGCAAACGGGTCCTGACCGTCGGTGCCGGCAATATAGGCTACCTCACCTCCTACCAGGGAATGCAGGCTGGAGCTACCATCAAGGCCATCATCGAGGCTATGCCTCGTGAGGGAGGTTTTCCTGTACAGGCAAATCGTGTACGCCGTTTGGGCATCCCCATCATGACAGGATACATAATGTTGAAGGCAATCCCTAATGTCAGCCATACTGGCATTAGGGGTGCAGTCATAGCCAAATGCGAGAATTTCAAGCCAGTAGCCGGTACTGAACAGATCATTGACGGTATTGATATCATAAATATCTGTACCGGTCTGATTCCCGACAATCAGTTGCTGCTCAAGGGACGTGAGGTCTTTGGCCACAATGTCTATGGTGTGGGCGATGCCATCCGCATTGGAGAAGGTACCAGTGCCGTGCTACGCGGACGACAGGCTGCCTATGAAGTGGCACAGGCAATGGGAGTACACTACAACTACGATGACTATCTCAATATCTCCCGTCAGTATATTGACTCACAACAACGGCCCGTACGTCTGCTCGATACTCCCGCCCTGCCTACTCCTGAGCGTATGAAGGCTCGGCCTTTCGTACAGATGGACTGTCTCTATGGCTTTGCCTGCAATCCTTGTTCCTTTTCTTGCCCTCAGGGTGCCATCAGCAAGCTCACGACAAACAGCACGCCTGTGGTGGACTACGACAAGTGTATCGGCTGTATGCAGTGTGTCAACAACTGTCCTGGTCTTGCCATCTTCGGATATGACCTGCAGAAAGGCACTTGTTTCCTGCCTATAGAATATACTGTCGTGGAGGGTTCCGAGGTCTATCTGGTCGACAACAACGGCAGCAAGGTGGGCGAGGGAATCATAGAGAGAATTCTGAAGAAAGCCAACAAGACCAATGTGGCACGACTGAAAGTGATTGGTGAACCGGTGATGACCGATATCAAGGGCTTCATCCCCAAGGAACAATATCCAGCACCGCTATCCTTGCAACCACTCCATCCTACCGAAGAAGGTGAGACCTACGTCTGCCATTGCGAGGACATCAGACTTGATTACATACTTGAGGTCATCGGTGACCGCAAGGTACTCTCTGTCGACGAACTGAAACACATCACACGTCTCGGTATGGGTCCGTGCCGTGGCAAACGTTGCATATCCCGTGCGCGTCAGATACTGCGGAGTCGTGGCATCGAACTGACAGGTGATGTTACTCCACGTGCACCATTGAGCAATCAGGTTACCTTAGGCGACATCTACAACTCCAAGAGCAAGGAAGTCTTTATCTTCCCGAAGATTAACAACGTCCGGCACGAACGCATCGAAGTCCTCATTGCAGGTGGCGGTATTGCAGGCAGTGCCCTATTCCGTTATTTTTCCGAGGCAGGAAAGCATCCTGTCATGATAAACTACAGTCGCGGAGCATCCTGGAGATGCATCGGAGGTGGCCGACCTGCTTTCTCCAATCCCGACATAGCCGACATAGCCGTTCATAGTCATGAGATATTCCGTCAGATACAGAAGGAGTACAACATCAACTACCGGCCTACACGCTATGTCAACCTTGTTCACGACGATGCTACCTATCGTTCTCTCGATGCCTCACGTGCATGGAGTGATGCCTATATGATAGAGCGCAAGGATTTCAGGACGGAGATATCTCCGCTTTGGGATGACAGCAAGGATACCTACAGCCATGCACTTATCACACGTGACTGCTGGCAGGCTACTCCAGGACGAGTCATCGACTACATCCGCTCCATCGGAGTCCGGCATGGCGGCCGTTACTTCGAGGACTGTGAGTTGCTTCACATACAGAAAGTTGGCAACCATTATTTAGCCCTCGTACGCAACCATGAGGGAGAATTCATTGAGTACACCGTCGACCACTTTGTCAATGCCATGGGGTGGGGTGCAGAGAAATTCATTGACCAGCTAAATCTTGATGCCAGACTCTACCCTGTCAAGCATCAGGCTTTCATCACTCGCCGACTGCCTATGATGGGACCCAACGGAGGACCATTGGACATGATTATCGACCGCCGGCACTACAAGGGATTCAGTGCCGTCTACGGTCAGCAGTGGGGACATACAGGACAGATTATCGGCTGTGCCTCGCCCGATTGCGACAGTTACGAAGCGCGTCAGAATATAAAGTATAACAGTAAGGAATTCCTCGAGATAATCAGCGAAGTCTTTGCCGACTGGATACCGAACCTGCGTGAAGTCGGTTTCCTTGCCGTTTGGGCAGGACGCTATACCGAACCGCGCTACATCATCGATCCGGAGGTGGGACTCTGCACTGGTCTCAGAGGCCATGGTTTCATGCTCGGTCAGTACCTTGCAAAACTCTATGTTGACAAATATCTTGGTCGCAAAGTGCCGTCATACATGGACGACCTCAAGATTGGTGGCAGGGGATTGAGTGAGAACGCTTTCAAATAGGCGGAAGAGACTATGATTGAAGGGAACGTTGACGGAGAAGCAGTGTCCATGTCCGAAAAGTTCATTTCTTCTCTTCGTACATAGTCACTATCAGTTCTCCGAATAGGGTATTTGCCCATGCAAACCACGAGCGGGTGAAATCTGAGGCATCGTCCTTGTGGAATGACTCGTGCATGAAGAGAGTGTTGGCATCAGTCTTGAGCAGTTCGTCGAGACACCATTGTTGCTCTTTCCGGTCAGCGGTGGTGAGAGCCTTCATTATCAGACTCATCGGCCACGGATGGTCAATGCCGCAATGGGGACCTCCTATGCCTTCGCCTGCCTTTCCCTGGAAGAAATAAGGATTGTCGTCGCTCCATACAAACCGGCGCGTGTTCTGATAAATAGGGTCGGTGATGCAGACATCGGTAAGGTAGGGCAGGCTGAGCAGGCTGGGTGCGTTGCTGTCGTCCATCAGGAGTGTACTGCCATATCCGTCGACTTCGAAAGCGTAGATCTTGCCATATTTGGGATGACGCACGATGGCATACTGCCGGATGGCTTTATCTACCTGGTCTGCCATAGCCGTGCATTCGCCGGACATCTTTTCTTCGTGATTCACTTCACTGAGGATGATGGCAGCCTTGCGGAGTACGCTCACTGCAAAGAAGTTGCTTGGGATGAGGTAGGGGAATATGGTGCAGTCATCGGAAGGACGGAATGCGCTTGCAATCAGTCCGCAGGCTTTCCCCGGATGACCATAGCCGCCATTGCTACGGGTGTCGTGCATGGCTGCCGTAGTGCGGAGAAAACGGTAGGAAGTCCTTGTGCCGTTCCAGTTCTGCTGTTCGCGGAAAGTGTCGAGAATGCTCCGTATGACTTTCAGCCACCGTTCGTCGAAAATGCTGTCGTCACCAGTCAGTTTCCAGTATTCGTATGCTAACCGGAGTGGATAGCAGAGGGAGTCAATTTCGTATTTGCGCTCATGGAGTTCGGGCTTCATGTCGGTATGGTCTGAAGCCCATTCGCTGCCGGTAGGGCCCATATTGAACGCATTTGCATAAGGGTCAATCAGTATGCAGGAAAACTGGCGGCGGATTACGCCACGGATGAGGTGGCGGAGCGGTTCGTCGTCTTTGACATAACGGAGATATGGCCATACCTGTGCTCCGCTGTCGCGTAGCCACATGGCATGGATGTCGCCAGTATAGACGAATGTGTCATCGTCGCCGTCATCGGTCTTGCTATAGTGGACGGTGGTGTCAAGAGTGTTTGGAAAACAGTTCTGAAACATCCAGAACAACTTCGGATTGATGGCGATGAGCCTGTCCTTCAGCGCAATTATCTGTTGCTCGACTGCCTCACTGCGAAACAAGCGATCCCCGATTTCCGGTCTGTGGTCTTCCGGATGCAATTGATGTATGTCATCGGCAAATGAATGACCTGCACATAACAGGATAAGGGCGAATGTGTAGATGTACTTCATTAAAGTCATTGTATTTCAGAAATTATTCGATTGCAAATATAGTGAATATTTATCCCGGATGCAAATTATTGCGAAAAAATTAAATCCTCACACGTCCGTCTTGAAGTATTTCGCGGAACTCTATTCTATATTGCCTATTGATCCTTATGGATGAAAGTCCTTCCTTATCGCCATGAAG
>JAZQPD010000174.1:0-3224 GCA_045628285.1 Bacteroidaceae bacterium | reverse complement strand
GCCTGATGATCCGAACACTCCAGAACGTTATAGTCATGCGCTGGACGTATTCTGCTACCAGATGGATGAACAAAGAGTTGAAGCGTTATGGAACAAATCTTCGCTTAACAATCTTGATTCCATTAGGTTGCGAAACAAATTGTCGAACGTGTTCTGTGCGGACTGCTTTGAGTCACGATTGCGAGATAATGGCAATTTGGTCGACCTTGCCAGATGCGAACATTCGCGATGGAATGTCGAGAAGCTCATTATGGGGTTCCGTCCGCTCAATGAAAACGAAAAGTATAGAGAGGAAACGCTCTTTGGAGAAGAAAAGAAGACTTATAGAAAGAATCTGAAGACTGGCAAGGTTGATAAAGATGGCACTCCTGTGCATATAGACCTTTGCTCGTACAAGGAGCTGAGACGTGTTGACCCTGGAAGCATGAAGTATGACTGCTTCCTGATGCTTGCGTATGAGCACATCCTCAAAAAGACCGATGATAAGAAATGAAAATGGAGAAGAACAACTACGCGCCGCAGCCTATCGACACTAAGGATGTTGTGCTGCCGGAAGAACTCAACGAACTGGCTGAGTTGATTGCCAAGAACGTGCATGAAGTGTGGTCGGCTAGCCGCATGAAAGACGGCTGGACGTATGGCGAGGAACGTAACGATGCTGAAATGAAGCATCCGTGCCTTGTGCCTTATGAGGAACTGACCGAATCGGAAAAGGAATATGACCGCAACACCTCTATCGAAACCTTGAAACTCATTGTTAAATTGGGGTTCAGGATTGTGCGGGAAAGCGAATAATTTGTCAAATATGTTTTGAATATGAACACGAAAAAGAAAAGATTGTATTGGATTATCGGTGGCATCGCGCTGGTTGCCATAGTTGTGATTGTTGCGTTGGCTGCCTGGAATTGGATACAGGACATGAGGCGCTTCTCTCAGACCAGCATCAGCCAGAACATGGAACTCCCGTCAATAAGCGACACCACATTCACTGTAAATGGTGTTGCCTTCAAGATGATTGGTGTCCGTGGTGGTTCCGTCCGTTGTAAGGACTATACTAAGGAGGTTGAGTTGGAAAACTTCTACCTTGCCGAAACTGAGGTGACGCAGGAGCTATGGATGGCTGTGATGGGAAGCAACCCCTCAATCCATATCGATAGTGTGGCTCTGCCTGTAGAGAATATTAGTCTGGTGGATTGTGCGAATTTTATCTACAGACTGGATTCGATATTGGGAGGGGAATTCTATGTTCCCAGCCTTCCCATGTGGCTGTACGCCGCCTGTTTGGGAGGGAACCCCATGGATAGTGCAGCTTGCACTGATGACATATTGGATAGAATGGCATGGTATCGAGGCAACTCGGGAGACAGCACCCACCTCGTCAAAACGAAGCAACCCAACAAGATTGGGTTATACGACATGATTGGCAATGTGGCGGAATGGACAATAAGCGGTTCAGACCCGTTGTATCATGTGGTGGGAGGTTGCTATGATAGTGGCAATCAAGAGTGCATAGCGGATAAATCAGAGTTCTTTCATGGGGGAATAAAAGGTGGATATCTAGGTCTAAGATTGGCCTATATACCGGCACATCAAGTCAAATGACCACAAAATAAAAAACTGCTGGAGTTGTCAGTATAGACAGATGAGTCGGGCAGGAGTAGTGCATTAGATAAAAAAAATACAACCGATTATTGAAATTCAAGATGAAAAAAATACATTTTATTGCAGTAGTGTTTTTGTTGATTATGGCCTCATGCCATTCTGTTCCAGAGGTGGAAGCTTCGACAGAGTGTCCTGATTGCGGAGGCACTGGCTATACCGATACCATAGCCTGTACCGATTGCGGAGCGTCGGGCGAGGTGGAGTGCACACTCTGCGACGGATCTGGGCGGACCGATCCCCCTTGTACAATCTGCGGAGGAGGTCGACAAATTCCATGTTCATACTGTGGTGAATCGGGTGTAAATGTCGATGGGACACCTTGCCCAAATTGTGAGGGAATGGGTTTTGTGGATTGCCCGAGTTGCTATGGTATCCATGACAAATGTGAATGTGTATACTCCGGACTCCATAGAGGGGGCTGGCTTCCTTGTCCTACTTGCGATGGCGCAGGAGAAGTTTATGTTGAGTGCAAGACCTGCAATGGATCAGGCCGTCTATAATTGGGTTGGAGCGTCGCCCGTAGGTATTAATCTGCGGGTGCCCTTTTGTTCATGGTTGCACTTATGTTCTTTGATTGAGAATTGTGGATGTACGATTGACAATGGGTAACCTCTAAAAATTAACTTATTGACAATAAAATAAATATCTTGATTTTTCGTTATTGCATTGAACTTAATCACGAAACCTATGGCAAAATACAAGAGACTCGGGTCAGTCACCTTGTTTGACACGCAAAATACGAAGGAAAATCTCTCCGCACTGGGTAATCCGCTTGAAAGATTATCACAAGTGATTGACTTTGAAATGTTCCGCAATGCATTAGAAGACGTGTTCGAGAACAAGAAGAAAAAGAACAATGCAGGCGCCAAGCCATACGACGTAGTGATGATGTTCATGCAGTGTGCATGCTCGATTCTCCGTTCCGGTCTCGAAAGCAAGCATTCGGACACTCCACTACGAATCGTTCAAGGTGATGGTTATCAAGCATTACTACAATTTGAGCGACCATCAGGTGCAATACCAGATTACGGATCGCCAGAGTTTCAAGGATTTTCTTGGGCTTGCTTCTGGGGACAAAGTTCCTGACGAGAAGACGATTTGGGCATTCTCGGAGAAGATGTCCGATTCGGGTTTGTCGGAAAAACTATTCCAGCAGTTTGTCGATGAGCTCAATGCAAAGGGACTGATCTTCAACGAGGGCCAGATTATCGACGCAAGCTTTGTGCTAGCTCCAAAGCAGCACAATACCAGAGACGAGAATAAGGATATCAAGAATGGCAAGGGTGGTGATTTATGGAATGACACTCCCAACAAGAAGAGGCAGAAGGAAGTGGATGCAAGATGGACTCAGAAAGGTGGGCAGAACTACTTCGGGTACAAAAACCACATCAAGACAGACAAGGTTAGCAAGTTTATCAAGAAGTGTTTTGTGTCAGCCGCTTCGCTACATGATTCACAGGCGCTGGATTACTTGTCAGAAGAGTCTGACAAAGAACAGTCTCTGCATGCGGATTCTGCCTATGTCGGCCAGGGAGTCATCCTGGCGAAATGGGGCATGGTCG
>JAZQPD010000173.1:0-25193 GCA_045628285.1 Bacteroidaceae bacterium | reverse complement strand
TTGCAGTCGCAAACCTGCTTCAGTAGCTCAGTTGGTTAGAGCACATGACTGTTAATCATGGGGTCGTTGGTTCAAGCCCATCCTGAAGCGCATCAAGATTATTGCTTACGGCAGTAATCTTGTGTTTTTTATCTGCCAGTACAAAATAAGGCAGGCTCATCACTCCAAGTTTTTTTGCTGCAGGTGATTCCCATGTCAGTCCGTCGTAACAATGGGTTACATTGAGGGTGTCAGCCTGGACGTAATTCTCCCACTGGTACTTCTCGCCATCGAGAGATATGGAAATTATCTTTATGTCGTTCTTGCGCCCATACTTGTTGTAGAAATCGTTGACGCGGTCGAGGATGTTGTAGGCATTCTCCATCCATGTGGCCCAGAAACAGATGAGTGTGTGGGCGTTCTGAAATCCGTTGAGGCTGATGGAGTCCTTGCGGTAGGTCTGCATGCGGATATTGGGAAGGCTTCTTCCTATGGTCCCCGACTTCTTCCTTGCTATCTGACGCTGGAGGGCGAGGACATGGTGGTTGTCGGGCTGGACAAGCCGGATTCCACGGATAAGGTCTTCCACCTGTGGAATGCTCATGTTGTTGTCGTGTATGTAGTAGCGGTCAAGGAGATAGGTGGCAATGGGTGAGTCGGGGTAGGTCTTGATGTAGTGGGTTGCAATATTGCGTACTGCCGTGGAACTGGACTCGTCGGCTGTCTTGGTTCTGAACTCGCTCATGAGTTCGTTAGTCTCAGTGCCTTCCACCTTATAGTGTTTGAGGTCGTTGAGTGACACCTTGTAATCGATTGTCTTGCCTCCTTCTGCAAAGATTACCTGCTCTACTGCGTTGGGGAATACGAGGATGAAAGGCTCTATGCCGTCAGCCGTGCCTTCATAGGAGAACTTGCCGTTCTTTACCAGAAGGGTGTCGATGCTGGAGTTGCCTTCTGTGAGGTTGTAGAGATAGAGGCATCCTCCTTTCATGTTCTCTATCTTGCCCTTGAGCCTGAAGGCTGGTGGCTGTGGCCCGCAACTGCTGAGGAGCAGCGTGAAGACCGCGGCAAGGCAGAGGGTGGTGTGTGTGTATTTCTTGCTCAGATAGCGCACGGGATACCATACGGACACGAACCCTACGATAATGACCGTGACGAAGACTACGAAGACATCGATGGCCTGTACGCTAACCGGGTAGGCATCGATGATGTAACTTCCTGCCGACTGTCCGAAGCGGATAAGCCCATACTCCTGCTGAATCCAGCAGAGTAGGAGCCCGATGCCTATTCCTATGATGGCTCCGAGGACGGAGATGAGCCGGCCTTCGAGCATGAAGATACCTGCTATCTGTTTCTCGCTGGCTCCAAGGTTGCGGAGTGTGATGACATCCTGTTTCTTGTCGATGATGAGCATGGAGAGGGAACCTATGATGTTGAAGCACGCTATCATGAGAATGAAGGTGAGGAAGACATAGGAGATGAGTTTCTCAATCTGCATTATCTTGAAGGTATCTTCCTGCTGTTCGTAGCGGTTGAGAACCCTGTATTTGGGACCAAGGATTTTCTGGAACTCCGACTTGGCAGAACTGATGTCAACCCCCGCCTTGAGTTTGAGTTCCACATCGCTGACATAGCCTTGACGTTCGAAGAGGCGGCGTGCGAAACTGATGGAAGTGATGACATAGCGTGAGTCGTACTTCTGCTGACGTACGGAGAACCCCATTCGTGGTGAATAGAGTTCCTCCTGATTGAAACTCTCGCTCGGGTCATTGATATCTATATGCTCGCCCCCTCGTGGTGCGAAGACCATGATGGGATTGGAAAAATCCGCTCCTATGCCAAGCGATGCGAGAAGGTTGATTCCCAGTATGCCATAGTCGATGATGTCGGCATGGGTGCTGAATTCTCCGTCGCCGAAACAAATTTTTTCAAGGTCGATGAGTTCGTTGAAATTGTCGTCCACACCCTTCACCACAGCCATCGTCTGCCGGCTGTTGATCATGAGCAAGGCGTTGTCCTCAAGGGCTTCGGTGTAGACTTCTATCTTGTCGTTTTGCCGGAGAGCCTCAAGTTCGGGTTCGTCGGCTGCCATGAACTTGCCCTCGGCGGGAACAATTTTGAGTTCGGGATCGAAAGCAGTGAACAGGTCTGCCACTATGCCCTGAAACCCATTGAATACAGATAGTATGCAGATGAGGGCTGCGGCAGCAATGGCCACACCGCCGACAGAAATACCGGAAATGACATTAATGACGTGGTGTGACTTCTTTGATAGAAGGTATCGGCGTGCTATGTAGAAGGAAATCATATCAGTTCTGATGCAGCAGACGGTCGATGTTCTCGAGGTAGTCAAGAGAGTCGTCGATGAAGAACTTGAGTTCCGGGATGATTCTCAACTGATGGCGTTCGAGGTTTCCAAGTTCGAACCTTATCTGTGCTGCATGGTCGTTGATGTTCTGGAGCAATTCCTCTGCCTTGTCGGACGGGAAGATGCTCAGATAGGCCTTTGCGACACTGAGGTCGGAACTGACTCTGACTATGCTCACGCTTATGAGCACACCCCTCATCTGGCGGGTCTGCTGCTGAAAGATGGTACTCAGGTCCTTCTGTATCAGTCTTGCAATCTTATTCTGTCGTGTTGTTTCCATATTTACAATTCATAATTCATAATTCGTAATTCTTTGGGCCATTAGCCGTTGGCTGTTATTATTTGGCCGTTAGCCATTAGCCATTAGCTTTTTATTTACTCATTTGCAGGCCAATGGCTAATGGCTAATAGCCAATGGCCGTTATTACTTTTCACTATTCACTCCGAGCGAAGCGAGGTTCTCCTTATTATTGTCAACCCGTCCCGGATGGGTAGGATGACTTTCTCTACCCGATTGTCGCGGGCCACGATGTCGTTGAACTCCATGACTCCGACTATCTGTTCGTCCTTGTGGTTGACCGACTCGCCGTCGTTCTCGAAGGAGACGACATGGCCGTCCCACAAAGTGTTGTCGGCAACGATGTATCCGCCATCGTTCAGATATTTCATAGCCATCTCATAGTACTGAGGGTATATCCGCTTGTTGCCGTCGATGAATATCATGTCAAACCGGATTCCAAGTTCGGGAACCACCTTGAGGGCATCACCGATGTAGAACCTTATCTTGTCAGCCCAAGGAGAGTTTTCAAGCCACGGACGGGTGAAGTCCTCGAGTTCGTCGAATATTTCAATGGTGTGGAGCATAGCCCCCTCTTCCAGCCCTTCAGCCATGCAAAGGGCAGAATAGCCGCTGAACGTACCAATCTCAAGCACATTCTTCGGACGGATCATCCTCACGAGCATCTTCAGAAGACGACCCTGAACGTGTCCGCTTGCCATACGGCCATAAAGGAGCCGAGTGTGGGTGGCACGATACAGGCGGTGCAGATATTCTCCCTCTTCGTCGATGTGCTGTTCTATGTATTCGTCGATCGTCATTTCCTCAAAGCCTCCACTGCCAGTCTGTAGGAGTCGAGTCCGAAACCGAATATGGTACCCGCACAGACAGGTGAAATCATCGATACATGCCTGTAGTCCTCTCTCTGCATCACGTTGGAGATATGGACCTCCACCACTGGAGCCTTGACTGCACGGATGGCATCCTGGATTCCTATGCTCGTATGGGTATAGGCCCCGGCATTGAGGATGATGCCGTCAAAGTCGAACCCCACCTCCTGTATCTTGCTTATCAGCTCACCTTCGACATTCGACTGATAACAGCACATTTCCACATCAGGATAGCGGTTCTGCAGTTCCTCGAAATAATCCTCAAAACTCCTGCTGCCATACACCCCAGGCTCACGTTTCCCAATGAGATTGATGTTTGGTCCGTTTATTATCTGCAATTTCATAACTATATATTTTCGGCAAATTTAGTGAAAACCGAGAGAAATACAAAATAAATGCGAATTTATTTTTATTTCTGTCTCCTGCATAGCAATAAACTATGTGGGAGATTTCATTTTTTGTATGCTAACAAGCGGTTTCTTTATTGAATTTTTGCACATCGTAATAGAAAAAGCACCAAATAATAACAGCCAACGGCGAAGAGCCCAAATAATTTTTGTGAATTGTGAATTATTTTGTAACTTCGCACATTATTTTACGACATGATGTAATTTTTCGACTGATATGAAACCGACTCCGATAAGCAAGGACATCATTGATGGTGCCATAGAGAGCATAGGCATACGAGATTTCTCTCATGCTACGATACGCGAGGTAGTGGCAGTGGCGGCGAAGGCAGAGGCTGTCGCAGGTGTGGAATTCATCAAGATGGAGATGGGGGTTCCCGGTCTTCCTCCTGCCGCACCAGGGCTGAAGGCACAGATTGCCGCTCTCGAAAGGGGAATCCCTCAGCTGTACCCAAACATCAACGGACTTCCGGAACTGAAGTCGGAAGCATCAAGATTCATAAAGGCATTCATCGGTGTAGATGTGGCGGCAGAAGGATGTGTGCCCGTATGCGGTTCGATGCAGGGTACTTACGCTTCCTTCCTTACGAGTGCGCAGAGCAGGGAGAATGGTACAATCCTGTTCATCGACCCAGGATTCCCCGTGCAGAAACAGCAATGCCTGGTGATGGGTGTGCCATACGAGACCTTCGACGTGTATGATTTCCGCGGAGAGAGACTTGGTCCGAAACTTGAGAGTTATCTCCAGATGGGAAATGTCTCGGCCATCATATATAGCAATCCCAACAACCCTTCATGGGTCTGCTTGAGGGAGGATGAACTGAAGACCATCGGAGAACTGGCAACAAAATACGATGTGGTAGTGCTTGAAGACCTTGCCTATTTCGCAATGGATTTCAGAAAAGATCTCAGTACTCCGTTCCAACCTCCATACCAGCCTACAGTGGCGAGGTACACCGACAACTACGTACTCCTCATCAGCGGAAGCAAGGCATTCAGCTATGCAGGAGAAAGAATCGGTGTGGCCTGTATATCCGACAAGCTCTACAACAGGGAATATCCCTTGCTTACAAAGAAATATTCCAACGGGCGGTTCGGTCCTGTGTTCATCCACAGAGTGTTGTACGCTCTCTCAAGCGGAACGAGTCACAGTGCACAGTATGCTCTGGCAGCAATGCTGAAGGCTGCGGCTGACGGTGAATATGATTTCCGCAAGGAGGTATCGGAATATGGCAGACGGGCAAGGTTGCTGAAGGATATTTTCGTACGTCACGGATTCACCATCGTATACGACAAGGATCTTGATGAACCCGTTGCCGATGGATTCTATTTCACTATAGGCTATCCTGGAATGACAGGTGGGGAACTGGCAAGGGAACTGATGTACTACGGAGTGAGTGCCATTACCCTCGATACTACCGGCAGCAACCAGCAGGGGCTGAGGGTATGCACATCGTTCATCAAGGATCATCAGTATGACCTCCTTGAGGAACGTATGAAGATTTTCGAGGAAAACAAAATTAGTTAACGGTTAACAGTCAGCTAATTCTGTTTTCCGTTCAATGAGTTCCACCTTGTCGAGGGAGAGCAGATAGTCGCCCTTGGCATTGAGGAGTTGCCGTTTCTGCTCCTTCTGCAGGTATATTGGATAGTCCTTGCCGAGAGGAAGTATCTTTATCTCCACCTTCTTGCCGACAATGTCGCTCACCCGCACATGGAATGGCTTGCCGTTCCAGAAATTGTCCTCTACCAACTTGCCTTCGGCATAGACACGAGCCACATCACCCTTATAGTATATTTTCAGGAACAGGTCATGAGGGTTCGGATATTTGGTATCTGCCGGCAGTGTCCATACGGCTGCTCTTGAGAAATCAGCCTCCACCGGCATCTCAGCCACCTTCTGACGACCCATCCGGATGGTACGCAGCCCGTCAGCCTGCCTTGCAAGTACAGGTTTCAGTTGCTTGTTCACCTTCCAGTATTCATAGTAGATTTCTTTGTCTGAGGAATAGGCTATATCATGAGGTTGCCTCAGTTCGACAATCTTATTGGAAGGACGGTTCCTGAGCACAGCCGATGGACGGTCAACAACATACTGACGGATAGCCTTCTCGTAGGACATCACCTCTATACATCCGTTTTCCTTGCCGGTAGAAATGGTCCTGTTGGGTTTTGGACGATACTCCACTCCGTCAATGCACACCACTGGTTCTATTCCATCCAGTGCAAGAAAGAGGATTCTGCCGTTGTCGTCAGCAATAGGTTGGGCGGTAGCATAGTTGATAACCCTGCCGTCGATGAGCCTGAGATTGAAGGGCAGTACAAAACTCATCCCGTCCTTTACATCTATACTTGGGAATACAGTTTCCTTGCCGTCTACGTCCTTCAGACGGAACTGGACACCATGCTTGTCGCCAAGGTTCTTCATCCTCTGGAAGTTGTTGACAAAGAGGAATCCCTGATGTCCGTCAGTACGTACCGTCCAGCGCAATTTGCCTCCACCATCGCCTTCGAACGGAAAGACCGGATCCCAGTCGGACAGCCTGTCGCCCCAGGCTGACAGCAGCATATGGAAAAGACGGGGACGATGGAATGCAATGCTGTTCACCTGTCCTACTTCACCGAGTGGGCACTGGAAGTCATAACTCAGATAAGGTACGTCGTTGTAGTTGGTCGCCTTTGAGTCCTGCATCTCACCCATGCTATGAAGTTGGTTGGAAGGATTAGTCCCTCCATGATACATGTAATATCCAGGCATATTGCTCCCACTTCCTACCTTGCAGATGGCAAGGGAAAGGACTTCCTCTCCAGTCATGTTGATTCGGCGATGATAGGATGTGTGCATTCCTCCACCCAGTTCACAGGTAAAATAGGGATACGACAATGATGACTGAGGCTTGGAGTCTGCCATGGACGCAGTACTGACATCATCCTTTGAGAATGTCTCGGTAGCAATGGTTGCGGCCTGACCTCTGCGGAATTCGAATGCCTTCGGATAATCTCCAGGCATATCGTCCAGAGTCCTGTCCCAGAATCCGTCGGCATAGTCGCCATAGAGGGGGAGCATCTCTCCAAACACCTCTTTGCCATTGAGTTTCGGCCAGCCGGTACGGGTGAAGAACGGCACGTCGAAACCACAATGGAGTGCCATTTCCTTCAGTTTGGCGTAATAAGCCCACGGACCCCTGCATTCATTCTCCAACTGGACACCCACTATAGGTCCTCCGTCCTTATGATAAAGGCCCTTTGTCTGGATGGCAATCTGTTCATAGAGCTTACGGGTTGCCTCTATCCACTGAGGATTCATGCTGCGGGTCTTCACGCCTTTGTCCACTATCCACGAAGGGACACCTCCCTGATAGACTTCTCCATGGCAGAAAGGACCTATCCTGATGACAAGTGGCAGATGACATTCCTTGCATGTCTCTACAAAACGACGGAGATTCCTGTTTCCGGTCCAGTCCCATTTTCCTTCATCACTCTCGTGGTGGTTCCAGAAGATATAGGTCGAGATGTAATTGATTCCACCAGCCTTCATCTTCAGTATCTCCCGTTTCCAGTCACTCTCGGGAACACGGGAGAAATGGATTTCGCCCATTATCGGAATAACGGGAGTCCCATCTTCAAGGAATCCCTTGCTGTCAACGGTGAGTGAGGTCTTTGTTGTTCCAAAATCGAATGTCTCCATGCTGCGTGGAGCAGACTTCACCAACTGGAGGGAATAGTCCTGAGCAATGCCTGACAAAGCAAAGAAACAGAAAAATGAAATCAAGAATCCCTTCTTCATAAGCAACAATTTACAAGTTTTGAGTACAAACTTACATAATTATTTTGAATTTTGCCCATAATAAGTAAAAAAATGCTTAAATTTGTACACAAAATCAGTATATATTATATAAGGTATAAGATTAAGGACTAAAATTATGAGAACATTCTTTCACGTAAACGATATCGGTAACCTCGACGATGCCCTGAAAGAGGCACTGGAAGTAAAGGCAAACCCATTCGGTTGGCAACATCTTGGCAAGAACAAGACAATCATCCTCGTATTCTTCAACAGCAGCCTGCGCACACGTCTCAGCAGCCAGAAGGCCGCACTGAACTTGGGCATGAATCCAATCGTGCTGAATGTCAACGGCGACAGCTGGAAACTGGAGACTCAGATGGGGGTTGTGATGGACGGCGACAAGACCGAACATCTGAAGGAAGCCATTCCCGTAATCGGCAGTTACTGTGACATCATCGGAGTACGTTCGTTTGCCGGACTTACCGACAAGGAGTTTGACTACAACGAAAGCATCCTCCGCCAGTTCATCGACTATTCAGGCAAACCGGTCATCAGCCTTGAATCAGCCACGGTGCATCCTTGTCAGGCATTTGCCGACCTCATCACCATCGAGGAACACAGGAAGTCAGCCCGTCCGAAAGTCGTGATGACCTGGGCTCCTCATCCAAAGGCTCTCCCTCAGGCTGTACCCAATTCATTTGCTGAATGGATGAATGCGGCAGACGTGGATTTTGTCATCACCCAGCCAAAAGGATACGAACTGGACGAGAGATTCGTTGGCAACGCAAGAGTGGAATACGACCAGATGAAGGCCCTCGAAGGTGCTGACTTTGTCTATGCAAAGAACTGGAGTGCCGCATCCAGGGAGAACTATGGGAAAATCCTCTCCAAGGACCTCTCGTGGACGGTTGACACAAAGCATATGGCAGTGACCAACAATGCCTTTTTCATGCATTGTCTCCCAGTGAGAAGAAACATGATAGTAAGCGACGAGGTTATTGACTCTCCCCAGAGTCTCGTGATTCCTGAGGCAGCCAACAGGGTTGTCTCTGGGCAGGTGGTGATGAAGAGAATGCTGGAAGAATTATGATAAGGGTATTCAAGATAGGTGGCAATGTGATAGAGAACTCTCAGATGCTTGAGCAGTTCTGTAAGGATTTTGCATCTGTGAATGGTATGAAAGTACTCATCCATGGTGGTGGAGTGATGGCTTCGAAGTTGCAGGAATCGCTGGGACAGAAACCCGTGAAGATTGAAGGCAGGAGGGTGACTGACGAGGAGGCCTTGAAAGCCGTGACTATGTCGTATGCAGGCTGGTGCAACAAAATGCTGGTTGCCACTCTTCAGAAATATGGCTGTAATGCACTTGGACTTTCCGGATGCGACGCCGATGTTGTCAAGGCATCACGACGAGCACCACGAACCTTGACCGACGGAAAGACTGTCGTCGATTATGGATTCGTAGGCGACGTAAAACCCGATTCCATCAACAAGGACGTTCTCACGTGTTTCCTCAACATGGGACTTACTCCCGTTCTCAATGCCATCAACCATGATGGGAGAGGACAGTTGCTGAACACCAATGCCGATACGATTGCCTATTCCGTTGCTGCGTCACTGAAGGCAGAACTTGTCTGCTGCTTCGAACTCGATGGAGTACTTTCCGACAGGAATGATACAGACAGTGTAATTCCCGTAATCAATAAGGATAAGTTTGAGGAGATGAAGTCAGCGGGACAGATTGCCGACGGTATGATTCCAAAAATCGAAAACTGTCTCGCAGCCCTCACAGACGGAGCCATCAAGGCAATGATTAAGAACGCAACACGGATTACAGACGAATCAGGAACAGAAATAATATTATGAATTATATAGATGACTCCATCGGACTGCTACGCAAGATGATTGCGACACCGTCCTTCTCTTTTGAGGAGGAGAGGGTGTGCAGGCTCATCAGTGAGAGTCTGAGCGACTGGGGCATCAAGCACCGGGTGCTGAAGAACAACATCCTCGCGTTCAGCCAGGAATACGACCCAAACCTCCCCACACTTGTACTCGATGCACATATCGACACCGTGCAACCTGCCGGCACCTATACCAAAGACCCGTTTGATTCCGGCAATGACGACGATACCATCTTCGGACTCGGGGCAAACGACGACGGTGGGAGTGTGGTTTCGATGATAGCAGCGTTCCGATATCTCTACGGCAGGCACCTCTACATCAACCTCGCCCTCTCGCTTACTTCCGAGGAAGAGCGTTCGGGCGCAGACGGAGCGAGATGGCTCTTCAGCGAGGAAGGGCCATTCGGGGAGAAACAGCCCGAATGGGTCATTCTCGGTGAACCGACCAATATGCGTGCGGCAACGAGTGAGAGGGGATTACTCGTACTCGATGGCGAGGCTACTGGTGTGAGTGGACATGCAGCAAGGAATGAAGGAGTCAGCGCACTCTACATTGCACTTGACGACATAACGGCATTGAGGAATCACCGGTTCGCAAGAGTCTCGCCGCTGATGGGCAAAGTGAAACTCAACGTCACCCAGATAAACGCAGGAACGGCACATAATGTCATACCCGACAAATGTACCTTCGTGGTTGACATCCGGCCTACAGAACAGTATTCCAACGAGGAGATTTTAGCTGAGCTACAGGCATTGTGCAGGAGCAGACTGACACCACGCAACATGAAGAACCGTTCGTCAGCCACAAGGAGCGGTTCCGTACTTCTGAAGATAGCGGGTGAGATGGGCATTGAGACCTTCTCTTCGCCTACCACATCCAACTGGATGCGGGTTCATTCGGATGCCATCAAGATGGGACCTGGCGACTCTGCCCGCTCCCACCATGCTGACGAGTTCATACTCAGGAGTGAGATTGAGGACGGCGTGACGAAATATGTAGAGTTCATAGAAACATTGAGTAAAATTAAGGCCATTGGCTATTAGCTATTAGCCATTGGCCCGCAAATAAGTAAATAAAAAGCTAATGGCTAACGGCTAATGGCCAAATAATAACGGCTAACGGCCAATTAAAAACGACACCAGAAACAAAATATAATGGCAAAACTTTGGGACAAAGGCTTTTCGGTTGACGGGAAGATAGAGAAATTTACAGTCGGCAAGGACAGGGAACTTGACTTATTCCTTGCACCTCACGACATTCTTGGTACTATGGCGCATATCACCATGCTCCAGAGTGTGGGACTTCTTCAGGAAGACGAACTGAAACCTCTTCTTGAGGAACTGAAGTTCCTTTATCAGACTGCAGAGAAGGGAGAACTCACTATCGACGAAGGAGTGGAGGACATCCATTCCCAGGTGGAATTCCTGCTTACGAGTAAATTGGGCGATATCGGCAAGAAAGTCCACACAGGACGCTCACGCAACGACCAAGTACTCGTTGACCTCAAACTCTTCACCCGTGCCGAGATAGAGAAGACTGTGCTCAAAGTCCATGAACTCTTTGACGTACTCCAGCAAAAGAGCGAACAATACAAGGATGTGCTGCTACCTGGCTACACACACCTACAGGTGGCAATGCCATCTTCGTTCGGACTTTGGTTCGGAGCGTATGCAGAAAGCCTTACAGACGATATGCAGATGATGCTTGCAGCATGGAATGTGGCCAATCAGAACCCATTGGGTTCCGCTGCCGGATATGGATCCTCCGCACCTCTCAACCGCACACTGACAACCCGATTGCTGGGATTCGCAGACCTCAATTACAACTCTGTCTATGCCCAGATGACCCGTGGCAAGATGGAGAGGATGGTAGCCTTTGCCTATTCCTCCATTGCTGAGACAATAGGTAGGCTGGCAACCGACTGCTGTCTTTACAACAGCCAGAACTTCAGGTTCGTCACCTTGCCGAACAGCCTCACTACCGGCTCCAGTATCATGCCCCACAAGAAGAACCCCGACGTATTCGAACTGATGAGGGCTCATTGCAACAAGATAAACGGTATCCCGGGAACACTCCGGTTCATGACGGGCAACTTGCCTTCCGGCTATTTCCGCGATATGCAACTCCTCAAGGAGGTCTATCTGCCTCTGTTCACCGAGATGGACGACCTGCTCGACATCTGCACCTATGCCATCGGGAATATGAAGGTCGAGACAGGTCTGATGGGCAAACCCCAGTATAAGGCAGCATTCAGTGTGGAGGAAGTCAATCACCTCGTTGAGACAGGCATTCCGTTCCGCGATGCTTACCGGCAGGTAGGCATGGACATCATGAACGGCAATTTTGAATATCACGGCACACTCCATCACACTCATGAAGGTTCGATAGGAAATCTCTGCAACGACAGGATTGCGCAGAAAATGCAGAAAATCCTCGATTCCTTCTCTTTCCAGCAGGTTAGCGATGCACTCGACAGACTGAGAAGATGAAGATTATTTTTCGATTCTCGGAATTTTTTCCTATATTTGTAATCAAATTCCATTGTTATGTCGAAAAAATTCGAAGACAGTATCACTCATCACCTAAGTGGTATGTACCAGAACTGGTTCCTCGACTATGCCAGTTACGTAATCCTCGAACGTGCCGTTCCGCACTTGCTTGACGGTCTCAAGCCTGTGCAGCGACGCATCCTCCATTCCATGAAGAGAATGGATGACGGCCGCTACAACAAGGTGGCCAATATCGTTGGCCACACCATGCAGTTCCATCCTCATGGCGATGCCAGTATCAAGGATGCCCTCGTACAGATGGGTCAGAAGGAACTCCTTATCGACTGTCAGGGAAACTGGGGAAACATCCTCACTGGCGATGATGCGGCAGCAGGCCGATACATCGAGGCACGACTCTCGAAGTTCGCACTCGATGTGGTGTTCAACCCGAAGACGACGGAATGGAAACTCTCATACGATGGCAGGAACAAGGAACCGATTGCGCTTCCCGTGAAGTTCCCGCTTCTGCTGGCTCAGGGTGGCGAAGGTATTGCAGTAGGTCTCAGTTCGAAGATACTTCCTCATAACTTCAACGAACTGTGCGATGCAGCCATCAGTTATCTCCACGAAGAAGAGTTCCAGCTCTATCCTGACTTCCAGACAGGCGGATACATTGATGTATCGAAATATAATGATGGTCAGCGCGGAGGTGTCGTGAGGGTAAGGGCAAAGATTGAGAAAATCGACCAGAAGACCCTCGTCATCCGTGAAGTTCCGTTTGGGAAGACCGCCTCTTCATTGATTGAATCCATCCTGAAGGCAATCGAGAAAGGCAAGATCAAAGCAAAGAAGGTAGACGACAACACGGCGGCAGAGGTGGAAATCATCATACAACTGTCTCCCGGAGTATCGTCCGACAAGACCATCGATGCTCTCTATGCCTTCACGGATTGCGAGGTGAGCATTTCACCAAACTGCTGCGTGATAGATGGCAAGATGCCTAAGTTCCTTACCGTAAGTGATGTCCTCAGAAAGTCTGCCGACTACACCAAGAACCTCATCAAGCAGGAACTGCTCATCCGCAAGGGAGAACTCACCGAACAACTTCACTTTGCCAGTCTGGAACGCATATTCATCGAGGAACGAATCTACAAGGGCCAGCCTTTTGAAAACGCTGAGAGTGCCGACGAGGCATGCGCATACATCGACGAGCGGCTCACACCGTTCTACAAGGACATGGTGCGTGAGGTCACAAAGGATGATATCCTTCGCCTGCTAGACATCAGGATGGAACGAATCATCAAGTACAACAAGGACAAGGCCGACGAACTCATCTGCCGTATTAAGGACGAGATAAAGGAAATCAACCACGACCTCAAGAACCTCGTGGAAGTGACCGTACAGTGGTATCGTTTCCTCAAGACGAAATATGGTGAGGAGCACCCTCGCCTTACAGAAATCCGCAATTTCGACACCATACAGGCAGCAACGGTGGCAGAAGCCAACCAGAAACTCTACATCAACCGTGCCGAAGGATTCATCGGAACTGGTCTGAAGAAGGACGAATTCGTGTGCAACTGTTCGGACATCGACGATGTCATCATCTTCTACAAGGACGGAACCTACAAGGTCATCAAGGTTGCCGACAAGATATTCGTCGGAGAGACCGAACGTTCGAAAGCCGACAACAGGAAGACAGAAATCATACACGTTGCCGTGTTCAAGAAGAACGACACGCGCACCATATATAATATATGTTACAAGGACGGCAAGACCGGAGTCACCTACATCAAACGGTTCAATGTACCGTCAGTATCACGCGACCACGAGTACGACATGACAATGGGAACACCAAAGTCACGTGTCACATACTTCACAGCCAACTCCAACGGCGAGGCTGAAAGCATACGCATCACTCTGAAGCCGCTTCCGATGATCAAGAAACTGGCGTTCGACAAGGACTTCAGCGAGATTGCCGTAAAGGGACGTGCAGCACGTGGAAACGTACTCACCAAGCACGACATCCTGCGGATTGGTCTCAAGGCCCACGGACAGAGTACCCTCGGAGGACGTAAGGTATGGTTTGACAAAGATATCCTGCGCCTCAACTACGAAGGTCACGGAGAATACCTTGGAGAATTTCAGGGCGATGACAGGATTCTATGTGTGCTCGAAAGCGGAGAGTTCTATCTCAGCAACTTCGACACCAACAACCACTACGAGCAGAACATCATCCGACTGGAGAAGTTCAATGCCGACAAGGTCTGGACTGCCGTTCTTTGGGATGCCGAACAAAATGGACTGCCGTACATCAAGCGATTCGTCATGGAGGCAACCTTCAAGAAACAGAATTTCCTCGGCGAAAATCCCAACAACAGGCTTATCCTCCTTACCGACACATTCTTCCCGCTCCTCCAGCTCACATTCCAGGATTCCGACAAGGATAAGGGTCCTCAGGAAGTCGATGCCGAACAGTTCATTGCCGTCAAGGGATTCAAGGCAAAGGGCAAACGGCTTACCATGCTCAAGCTCGACCAGGTCATCGAACTCGAACCGACCCGATTCCCGGAAAACGATGATCCGGCAGACTCACCGGCCGACAATGACGATAACGATGACGATGACGGCAACGGTGGACAGGAAGAGGCAAGAGGCTTCAAGGTGGAACTCCAGAACGAGGTTCCGAAGGATGAAACCCCTGAAATACGATTCGACGAAGACGGGCAACTGATTTTGTTCTAATTATGAATTACGAATTATGAATTGGCTAAATATCCAAATGTCCAAATAAATAGTAAATGGTAAATGGTAAATTCAATTGGCAAATAGTCATAACATTACTTTTCACTTTTCACTTTTCAGTTCCTGCAAAAAAGGCGGCACCTCAGCAATGCTTAAATAAATCTATAATTGCATTCGGTTTGCTCTTTTTTTCACTTTTCACTCTGAGCTTTGCTCAGTCCTCCCATTCCACTATGTTTGGAGGTGGATTTGCCAATGTGTACGACAACTATCTCTCTCCTTACAGCTCCACAGGATATGAACTCCGCATCATTCGCGAAACATCCCGCCCCACGAAGATGATGAACGGAAATGTCAGCGTGCAGACTCTCCTGAATTTCAATGGAGGCTACCTTGAAGGCATTGCCGGCAATGCCCACGAATGGATTGCAGGAATCAGCTATGCCTTCAATTGGCACTATCATTTCCGTCCCATGTTCGGTTCACGACTGAAGTTGATGGCCGGTCTTGGTTTGTCGGGCTATCTCGGAGGAATCTACAACACTCACGGCGGAAACAACCCTGCACAGCAGAAGACCGACATCATGATGAACCTCTCCGGACAGGCCACATACGATTTCACCCTCTGGAACAAGCCGTTCCATGCACGCTACGAACTGACTGTGCCGTTCATCGGTACAGCATTCTCACCAAACTACGGACAGTCATACTACGAGATTTATTCCCTGGGCAACTATGACAAGAACGTGGTCTTCGCATGGTTCGGCAACAAGCCGTCAATGCAGCATCTCCTCACAATCGACTTTCCGGTCGGAAAGAGTATTGTCCGTGTAGGCTATTTCGGCGAATTCAACCAGTCCACCTGGAACAACCTCCGATACCACCAGTATTCACACAACATCCTCATAGGATGGGTAAAGAGGTTTCAGAAACTGTTGTAGGAAATAAACAGCCCAACTAATAACGCCTGATGGCCAAATATCCAAATGTCCAAATAAATGGTAAATAGTAAATAGTAAATGGTAAATCGTAAATATAATTGGCAAATAGCCATAACATTACTCTTCGCTTTTCACTTTTCACTTTTCACTCTGAGTTTGCTCAGCATGGTTTCCTGCGTTAAGGAAGAGTATCCTACCACGGATACACCTGCAGCCAATCTTGAATCACTGTGGAGACTCATGGACGAGCACTACTGTTTCTTTGATTACAAGAAGCAGGAACTTGGTGTTGACTGGGACGAAGTCCACACCCGATATGCAGCAAAGGTCAGTCCGAAGATGTCAGCCATACAGCTTTTTGAAGTATGCTGCAACATGATTGGGGAACTGAAGGACGGTCATGTCAACCTCATAGCAGGATTCGACATCGGACGCAACTGGAGCTACTGGCAGGAATACCCCGAGAACTTCAACGACAGCATACAGCGCTCATATCTCGGTAACGACTACCACATAGCATCCGGACTGCGCTACAAAATACTCGACGACAATATAGGGTACATCCGTTGTGCCAGTTTCAGCGACGGCATCGGCCACGGCAACGTAAGCGATATGCTATCCATTCTCTCCACCTGTTCAGGACTGATCATTGATGTCCGTGGAAACGGTGGCGGTCAGCTCACCAATGCCAAGACACTCGCATCCCATTTCACCAACGAAAAAGTTCTCGTAGGCTATATATGCCACAAGACAGGCAAGGGTCGAAACGACTTCTCCTGCCTCGAACCCGAATACCTCGAACCAGCCAACGGGATGCGATGGCAGAAACAGGCCATAGTCCTTACCAACCGCCAGTGCTTCAGTGCCACCAACGATTTCGTGAATTGCATGAAGGGACTCGACCGCATCACTATCCTTGGCGACACCACAGGTGGAGGAAGCGGGATGCCGTTCACTCAGGAAATCCAGAACGGCTGGAGCGTACGCTATTCGGCTGTCGTCAGTCTCGACCGAAACAAACGGCACATCGAGTTCGGAATCACACCCGATGTGCCGGTCAGTATGCAGCACTCAGACATCCTCAGGAAGCAGGACACACTTATCGAAACAGCCCGCAGGCTCCTTCGGCAGTAGGTGGCATAGGGATGATCCTCCCGGCATCATCATAACTCATAGGTTCTGCTATCACGCTACGGCTGTAGCTCGTACCCTCCCGCAGGCCTCCATTGTGCGAGAAGAATATCCATTTTCCCCTGAACTGTACGATTGCAGGATGCGTAGTGTTTGAATTGCCTGCAATCTCGCTTATCACTCCCATAGGGCGATAAGGTCCACCTATATTGTCGGCAACGGCATACGCAATCTTTTCCGGCCAGCCGCTGGCGTAGGTGAGATAATATCGGCCGTTGTACTTGTGAATCCACGGAGCCTCCTCAAACTGAGGCACGTCAATCTGATGGACTTCTCCGTCAATCTCGGTCATATTGTCCTTCAACTTTGCATAATAGCACTGACCGTTCCCCCATATAATATAAGGTGTATTGTCGTCGTCAATGAGAATGGTCGGGTCGATGCAGGCCCAACTGTGCTTTGACGCAAAACAATCTTTCGTGGTAAGCATTGGCTTGCCGATGGCATCCTTGTAAGGACCTGTAATCTTGTCACTTACGGCAACACCTATTCCACACCAGTTCGTAGAAACATACCAATAGTACTTGCTGTTTCTCTTCACCACGTGTCCTGCATATGCCTGCTTGCTGCTTGCCCATTTGAAGGCATCGATATGCAGAGGCGATGGATAAGCAGTCCAGTGTCTCATATCGGTAGTGGAATAGAGTAGCCAGTCTTTCATCACATACCCCGACTGGTTGCCGTTCAGGTCATGTCCCGTAAAAAGCCATAGGGTATCGTTCTCCACCAGTGCGGCAGGGTCTGCGGTATGTTTCTCACGAATGATGGGATTGCCCGTGGCCTCGAATTCATGCTTCAGCACATACCCCCATTTCTGCTGCAGACGTTCCAGTTCGTCTGCTGTCACCGACATAACCGTGCCATGACGAGGGAAGAAGTCCTTCTGAAACGACTCCGGCTTTAAGGTGAACGACTTCAAGTCCTTGCTTCTCTGGAACTCGTAGCGTCCCGAACCATAGAGGTCGTACATCAGTATGTACTCATCCTTGCCGTTAAGCTTGAATATTCCGCTGCCCTCTACTCCTGTCTTCGTGTCGGCATAGGCATCGATATACTTGAAATCCTCCTTCCAAGGTCCCTGAAGATGCTTAGAGGTTGCCTGCTGGATTCCGTTCTTCACCTCCTTGCCATTCACGTCCTTCGTATTGCCCTTGTAGAAGAGATGATAGACACCTTTATGTTCTATGATGTCATTGTCAATCGAACCGTACTTGGCAGAAAACAACTGTCTTGGTTCGCTCTCGAAACCCGTGAAATCACTGTTGGCGTAGGCATAGTATGTGATGAGACTCTTCCTCCCGTCGCCCGTACGCTGGAGGGTGAAATAGACCATCATCTTCTTTGCCTTCCGGTCGTAGATGCTTTGCGGAGCCCACACCCAGTAGGCATCCTTGAAGTTAAGCCAGTCCTGCGAGAGGTTTACCTTTCCGTGAGTCCAGTTCACCAAGTCCTTCGACTTCAGCAGAACGATTCCCGGATTTTCCGTCCAACCGTTCTTCACCGTGAACATGTCAGTAGCCACCATATAGTAACATCCGTCCTCGCCCCTGATGATATGCGGGTCGCGGATACCGCCGCTGTTGCTTATCGTATCGCTCGCAATTACCGGCTTGTTGCCGTTCAGGGCATACCATGTCTGGGCATCCTCGCTGACGGCAAACCGCAGTTGCTCCTGCAACTTACCATCACCGCCACCTTCAAAATACGCAAACAGATACCCCGCATAAGGCTGACTTTCACCCCTCTGCGCAACCACCGGCATACTCACGCCCATACCGGCCAATAATGTCATTAGTAGGAAAATACTTCTTTTCATCATTCTGTTGATAATTATAGTTCCGTTGGCAAAGTTACAAAATAATTCATAATGCACAAAACGGAAAGTTTCAGAAAAAATTGGATTTATTTGAATCTTCCGTTCCCTATTGCCATGTCTCATTTCTCTTTGTCTATGCATAGGTGCAGCCGATATTGCAGACACTATTTGCAGGTGCTGAAATAAAAAAGATGAAATTTTTTAGGCTTTTATTTTGTATTTCTCTCAACTTTCACTAACTTTGCAGTCGCTTTTGGCGAGATAGCTCAGTTGGTTAGAGCGTCGGATTCATAATCCGGAGGTCGAGGGATCGTGACCCTCTCTCGCTACAGCAATAAGAACCAGGCACTTACTTCTGCAAGTAGGTGCCTGATTCTTTTTCTACTTTTTTATATGCCCCCCCTTCCTATTACTTTATCAGCACCTTCTTATTATTCACGACATATATTCTCTTTGTATATTCCGGTACTACAGTCCTTCCGCTCAAATCATACATCAGCGGATAGGATTCTGCATTCCTGACGCCATTAACCGAAGTCAGGTTACTCCATCCCTTCATGTCATCAAGAGTCACGACATTTGCATCATTCATACACTTCTTCCATTCCTCAGCACTGGTCTTGTCCACAAACTTGCCATTCCAAGTCTGATACCACGGCATCCACCACGACCAGACAGCATTATCGTCAAGTTCCTTCTGAATGTCAGGAATCGGTCCATTCTCTGACAGGGCAATGATTTTCCTGCCATCAGTCAGAGTCTTCAGCTTGTCAAACACGGAATAATTGCTGGAATAGTCAAAAGCACTGTTGTAAATATCTGCCGACACCACATCATAATAATCCGCACCAGGATTCCAGTCCTTGTCATTCGGATCGGCATTCCACACCCAGATTACGTTGTGGACACCCATCACGTTAACCATCTCATCATATATCAGCCTGTAGAGCTCAATGAAATGCCCGGTACCATCATTTCCCCACCAGAACCACTTTCCGCTTGCCTCGTGAAGAGGACGGAATATACACGCCACCCCTGCATTCTGCAGTTCCTGCAACAGACCGCCTATCGTATGTATGTCCTTTATCAGATACTTGTACAAAGTAGATGACGTGTTCCAACTGCCATCAGGATTCATGGCTGAAGAAATCTTCATTGTAGCCTCGCTGGAATAGAAGGCATCAGTCTTCCGACTCGGATCTCGCCAGTGCCACGTAAAGGCTGGAATGCCACCTCTGCGGTAGATGTCCTTTGCAAGATTCACTGATGAAGTGCTGTAGCCCTTGTTCCAGCCTTCATTCTCATTCTTGCCGGTTGAATTCATGAAGTCAAACCCCACGAGAGCAGGATATTTTCCCGATACGTCATGCACGGCTTTCACGTCAGCATGTTGCAGCACATTGCCGTTATACGAACTCATGTCGCCTACCATCATGCCCGATATGGTCTTCAGGCCAAAGTTGCCATATAGAAACGCATACATCTCCTTGGCAGCCAAAGTGGCATTCTTGTCAACAGGAGCCGTCCCTACATTGAATTCAACATCGCCGGCACCATCGTCTACACGAATATAGTCAATGTCAAACCAAGTCCAATCAGGAGTAATCACTACCTCGTTCGTACCGCTATTGAAGATGAACGAACCAGCCTCCACCTCGCCATACGCATTCAGTTTGAACTGACCTTTTGCACCGTTCACCGAGCAGTTCACGCACTTCTCCCCACCGACACCGTCACCAGCAACGACCACCACATACTTCCCCCGTTCATCCACATCTACAGAGAAGGTAATCCGGGCATCCGGCTCCGTAAGCCGAAGAGCCTTCTTCCCCGAATACTTATTGTCGTTTACAATCTCACATTTTGCATACTTCGCACGTTCAGCCTCAATCTTGACTCCAGCCGCCATGACATTCACGGCAGCAGAAAAGAACAGGATGGCACCAAGCGATACTGCTTTCATAAGATTTCATTCATAATTAAAGTCAGTACAGAACTCTCACTTCGTTGCTTCTACCAGTTGGTCGCAGATGCTCTGCATACCCTTGATTGAAGGATGACCGGACTGTTTGTCGATGTCGTGCAGTTCGATGAGGTTCACCTTGCAGCGCTTGCATATCTTGCGGAACGACTCATTGATTTCATCCTTCAGTTCCGAATTCAGTATCACGTATATCTTGGCCCTCTTGTATTTCTTCTTCAATCCCTTGAGCAGGTAAGCCAAAGCCGGACGGAACGACTTCAAATCCTCCTTTGTCCACTTCGAGTACTTATACTCACCTATAGGCGAATTAGCCCACGAATCGTTAGTGGCCCCGAACACGAAGATTATGTCAGGATTTCCAAGACCGTCGATGCGGGAGATGAACGCAGAATTCGACGCATCCCGACCACCATAACCAGTCGTACAGACAGTCGACCCACTCCACGAGTCATTCTTCTCAAGCTCATAGCCCATAGCCTTGACATACAGGTTCCACCAAGTCTGCGACGGGTCCTTCACGTCGACTCCAGGATTAGGATAGTACACAGCATATCCTTCAGGTATGAAACCCCTGTAAGTGGAATACGAGTCTCCCATTACGGAGACCTTCTTCGTCTGGGCGGAAACCGCCACCACAGCCGCCATCAGCAGCACAAATGCAAGAAACTTTTTCATAATCAAATATTGAATCACTTGCAAAGTTAATAAAAATATTCATTCTGCGCTATGTGATGATGCAAAAAAGTGATGAAGTCAGGCAGACGGTGCCAGCCTCTACTGCTGATGCTGACAAGTGGTACTGCTGACGCTGACAAGTGGCATTTCTGATGCAGGCAAATGGTACTTCTGGGACGGTCAAAAATTACTACTGACGTTTTGCCCGAAACGTCAGTAGTAAATGGGGAAAACGCCAGTACAAAATGCCCGAAACGTCAGTAATAAATTTTGCCCGTCTCAGAAGTACTGCATGTGTGCCTCGGAAGTAGCCGATGTGGGTGCCTGTAGCAGATTACTCCCCCTCTTGTTTTTCAGCAGAAATATGTGTTTTTTTGCCTAAAAAAAGCAAACCTGTGTGACGTTGGGTCATACAGGTTTCAATTCTCTCTTTCGGACTGAGTCCGAATTAAATTGCTTCGAGCTTGTACTGGAAATTATTCAGCAACTTCTTCAGCAACTTCTTCTACAATTTCTTCAGCAGCAGAATCAACTACTTCGAGAGCAGAGTCAGCAACTTCTTCTACAACTTCTTCTACACAGCATGCAGAATCACAGTTTGCACAAGAGTCAGCAGCTTCTTCAGTGTTAGCAGCCTGATTGCCACAAGATGCGAAAGAAACAGCAGCTACAGCTACGATAGCAAAAAACAACTTTTTCATTTTTTCCTTACTTTTAATTGTTAAACAAATATTTGCTTTTAAAACCGATGCAAAGGTAAGGAGTTTTTTTTATATGTTGTTTCCGCTAACAACTTTTTTTACGATTTTTGCTAAAAAACATTTCCTAAAATCAAAATACTGCACACTATGAAATGTGTATGTGCAAAAAACATTATTCCGTGCTTATCATCAAATCGGAAATGACGAGGTTGCTGATGTGGATACCCTTATGGGTAAGAGCAAGGGAATTGGTGGTTTTGTCGACATACAAGTTGTTGTCTGACAGGTGTCTTTCAAGCAATGGCCTTACTTGTGAGAGATATTCTCCGAACCTATTTTCAAGGGTGTCGATACTGATTCCCTTAGAAGTACGCAGTCGGGTCATGATTTGCTCGTTGTATTTCTGTATGGGTGTAAGAATCTCCTTGTCCTCTACAGACCAGTTCCCGTTCTTCATCCTGCTGTTCCACTGACGACTGTTTCCATCGAAAGAGTGAGCGCCTGCACCTAATCCGATGTATGGTATTGACTCCCAGTAGCTGCTGTTGTGCTGGGAATGATACCCCGGAAGACAGAAGTTGGAAATCTCATAGTGGTCGTAGCCATTATCGTGGAGGGCATCACAGAGATGGTCGTACATTTGCCGGGACAGTTCATCGGGTATTTCCTGAATCCTACCCTCGCTGAGCATACATGTAAGTATGGTTCCTTCCTCGTACATAAGGGAATAGGCGGAAATGTGGGGAACCTGAAGTGACAGGGCATGGGCGACATCTGATTTCCAGTCGTCGAGTGTCTCGCCGGGAAAGCCGAACATGAGGTCGATGCTGATGTTATGGAAGCCGCCTTCCTGACAGAGACGGACTGCATCATCGGCTTGCTGTGCATTGTGCCTGCGATGGAGGAAGGAGAGCCGATGGTTGGAGAAGGTCTGGATGCCCATGCTGATACGATTGATGGGGAACTCCTTGAGATGCCGTATCATTTCGGAGGAAATATCGTCGGGGTTCATCTCGATGGTGAATTCTGCATCGGGTGAGATGCGGAAGGTGTCGTAGAGGTGAGCAATAATGGCATCAAGCTGAGCGGATGTAAGTTGTGACGGTGTTCCGCCGCCAATATATACTGTAGAATATTCTTCATCAGGAAGATAGGTGCGGCGCAAGTCCATTTCATCACATAGGTTTCGGACGTATTTCTCCCTCAGATGGAGCAGAGTGGTAGAGTAGAAATCACAGTAGATGCATCTGCTCTTGCAGAAAGGAATATGTATGTAGATGCCTTGCATAATTCGGTATTATTATCGTTCAAAGTGCAAATTTACTAAATTTATTGAAAAAAACTCCGTGTACCTACCTTATAACTCCTAACTTTTTATTATCTTTGCAATCGCTTATGCAAAAATGAAAACAATCTAAATATTCAAACTAAAAACTATTTATGAAAACTTATCAGACGAATGAAATCCGAAACATTGCCATCGTAGGTAATGGTGGTTCGGGTAAGACAACCCTCACTGAGTCCATGCTTTTCGAGGCAGGCCTTATTGCACGTAGAGGTAAGGTTACTCAGAAGAACACAGTGAGCGACTATTTCCCAGTAGAGCAGGAATACGGTTACTCCGTGTTCTCTACAGTATTCCACACAGAATGGAAGGGCAAGAAACTCAACTTCATCGATTGTCCGGGTTCTGATGACTTTGCAGGTGCTTCAATCACAGCACAGAATGTATGTGATGCGGCTCTCATCCTCGTCAATGCACAGAATGGACCTGAAGTAGGAACCCAGAATCAGTTCCGCATATCAGACAAGCTCAACAAGCCAGTAGTCTTTGCCGTTAACCAGCTCGACCGCGAGAACAGTGACTTCCATAGCTGTGTAGAACGTCTTCAGGATCTCTACGGAACAAAGGTTGTCCCAGTTCAGTACCCAATCAACGAAGGTGGTGCCTACAATGCAATGATTGACGTTCTGATGATGAAGAAATATTCATGGAAGGCGGAAGGTGGTGCTCCAACAATCGAGGACATCCCTGCCGACCAGATGGACAAGGCAACAGAAATGCATCATGCACTCGTAGAAGCAGCTGCAGAAAGTGACGAGGAACTTATGGAGAAATTCTTCGAGACAGAAGACCTCAGCGAGGAGGAACTCCACAAGGGCATCCGTCTCGGTCTTGCAACTCGCGGCATGTTCCCTCTCTTCTGCGTATGTGCGGAAAAGGACATGGGTGTTCAGAGAATGATGGAATTCCTTGGAGAGGTTGTTCCATGCCCTGCAGAGTCTGCTCCAGTACAGAATGCTGCCGGTGATGACGTAAATCCTGATCCAAACGGACCAACTGCTGTATTCTTCTTCAAGACTGCCAACGAGCCACACATCGGTGGTGTTCAGTATTTCAAGGTTCTCAGCGGTAAACTCCATGAAGGTGACGACCTCGCAAATGCAGACCGTGGCAGCAAGGAGCGCATTGCCCAGTTGTTTGCCTGCGCTGGTTCAAACCGTGTCAAGGTTGAAGAACTCGTTGCTGGTGACATAGGCTGTACAACCAAGTTGAAGGATGTGCGCACAGGCAATACTCTTGTAGGCAAGGACTGTGACTATAGGTTCGACTTCGTGAAGTATCCGGATCCAAAGTACATCCGTGCCATCAAGGCTGAGAGCGAAAGCGATACAGAAAAGATGATTGCTGCAGTTCAGCGTATGGCTCAGGAAGACCCTACCTGGATTCTCGAACAGAGCAAGGAATTGAAGCAGACTCTTATCAAGGGCCAGGGTGAGTTCCACCTCCGCACGCTCAAGTGGCGTCTTGAGAATGAGGAAAAGATCAAGATTGTCTACGCAGAACAGAAGATTCCTTATAGAGAGACTATTACAAAGGCTGCCCGTGCTGATTACCGTCACAAGAAGCAGTCGGGTGGTGCCGGTCAGTTTGGTGAAGTTCACCCCATCGTAGAGCCATATACTGAGGGAATGCCAGACCCTGTACTTTACAAGTTTGGTGGTCAGGAATTCAAGATTGCCATGAAGGGCAAGGAAGA
>JAZQPD010000172.1:0-11104 GCA_045628285.1 Bacteroidaceae bacterium | reverse complement strand
AGGTTAGGGGTTAGAGGTTAAGGGTTAATTTGAAACCATAATTATGAATCACGAATTATGAATTACAATAAAATATTTTTCCTTATGTTGCTGATGACGTTCTTCTCAACGGCAAAGGCGCAGTACACTATACATGTAGTTGGGCAAGATGGTACTGACTATCCTACTGATATCAAGGACGTGGAACTCTTCCGCTGGTGGAACATGTGGCAGTTGGAGATGGTTGGCAAGGATGGCAGAACGAAGAGCGTGCTGGATGCTCAGGACTTCCGCAAGATATATTGGACCAAAAAACAGGAAGAGGAGGATGATAAGCCAGATGTGTTTATGAGTGACGAACACCTCTCGGTAAGGACGGCTGACTACAGTATAACACTTGACCCTACTGTCCTTTCTGATTCTGTCAAGTTGGTCGTGAATCCTCGTTACGACCTGAAAGATCCGTTTGACGGCCTTGCCCGTCGTGCTGTGGTTTTTGACTTCAACCTTGATGGCATGCACGAACTGACCGGTACTGCCGAAATACGTATACCTATATCAGTGGACGAGGGCTTCATTCCTTGTGCCGGCTATTTCAATCCCGACACGAAGGAATGGGAAGCGGTAGACCACCATTACGACAGTTCCACAGGTGAGATGGTCATCACGACAGGACACCTGTCCACTTTCGGTGCATTCACGATAAGCAACGAATATACCAGGGAGGCAAAGCTCAACTATATGTGTATGCCGGAACTGGAAAATACGAACATCTGTGACATTGCCTTGAAACTCAAGAAAATCATGGATGCTCCAAACCCCGAACTGCAGGCCGTTGACGAGTATCTTAACGATGTGGATGTGGTGAAGACTCTCGGTCTGGATTTCGGCTATTCCGCGTTGGAGTCAATGGGATTCCTGCCGGGTTTCTCTGAGGAGTTCGGCAAACTCATCAGCAATGTGGGGGTGGGGCTCAACATCTATCAGGTGTGCCATTCTGCATACGAAGGTAATGAGGCTTCTGTAGCAGGTGGAACGCTGAAACTCATGATAGGCCAGATAACAAGCGGTCTGGCCTCCGTGCTTGAATCGTCCATCATGACAGCATCAATGAGTGCCGTTGCATTCATAGATTATTCAATCAACAAGTTTGCAACCACAGCCGTCGAGGGCCGAAAGGATATCTATCGTGCTGCCTACCGGTATTATTATTCCAAGGCAGGAAGGGGCTGTGCAACGTATCAGGACGGCTATGTGGGCTATCGAAGTACGGTGGATTGGTACAACATCTTCTATCCAATCATGTCGCGTACTGACCTCACCGAGAAAGACCTGACTACACTCATCGACGATACGGTCAGGACGTTCTGCAACCAGATATGGGAAGATGAACTGGGACTCGCAGCAGCCATGAATGAAGCTCGCAATATGGGATGGACAGGTGGTGGCGGCCTGAATGCATCAATCAAGAAGGAGTTGTCCGACGAATTCCGCAGTGAGTTGTACAACGGTGTGTTTGTGAGCGTGTTCACGGCCATAAAGAAACGTCTTGAAACGGAAAATTTCCAGAAACTTCTGGAAGACGTGGCAAGATTCGGTACACTCATGAACCGTGTGGCAACCATTAAACTGACGGATTCAAGCAAGGGGACAGAGGCTTCCAGGTTCAGCGGCTATAAGGTACGCTTTGCCTCCATGCCTTCCGAAATTCAGGATCCGGAGAAATGGGAATGTACGCTTGACGAAAAGGGCAGCGGGTATATACAGTTCCGCGTGTTCCCTTATATCTCCTACGGTTTCCAACCAAGACTGGTGCTGGTCAACGATGACGATGAAGAGGTGGCAGCATACGAATTCAGCCTTGACTATTCCAATGGTCACCTACAGCAGACAACCATCGACCTTGCCACGGCAGGCATCGACATCCCTGCTGCAACGGATGAATGGCAGTTTGAGATATCGCCTGTATCTGTCACACATTCCAGCGGTGCAGAATTCCTTATCCGCGACGAATGGAACGAAGGACTCAGGAAACTCTTTGACGCAGACCGCATCATCTCTCCTGCTGCTGACGGTTCGTTCACTATCGAAAACGACGGACTTGTCATCAAGGGTGTCCTCAATCCTCAGACAGGAAGTGGAGAGGGAACATTCTCCGTTAATACCTCTTATGAGTATGTTTCTCCGCTGACACTCGAACAAAGGGAGATATGGTGGACTGAAATTTGGAAGGCGGTATATGAGAGGGTCCTGCATGGAGAAAATGGTGCAACGGTCCTTTCCGAAAAGATGGCAGAATATCCTGAATCTATCTTAGATAACTGGATTTCATGTTCTGTGCAGCAGAATATTACCGGTATGTTCTCGATGAAATACTCTCAGAAGGAACAGAAATACAAACTGACATTTGAGGGCGAAGGAACATTCACACTCGACGGAACCGGACAGTATTCATTGGACTACAATGAACGTGAAGAGAAATGTAGCGTCCTGACTGACCGCATAGGCGTGAAGAACGGAAAGTTGAAACTCAATGCTTTGCTGATGTACTGATGATAATCCTCTTGCTTCGTGCCGTGAGATAGGCGGCGCGGACAAGGAGGTGGACGAAATAGGCTACATAGACGGCCTGAAGTCCGATGGATGATTGCAGCAGGTAGTAGGATAGAAAGAATCCTATTGCGGCAAGGACCATGCACATCATGATGTCTTCCCCTGCAGTGGCTCCTGCAAAGATTCCGTCCCACATGAAGGCAAAGCATCCGAGGAGCGGCATGGCAACAAGCCAGAGCAGGAACGGACGTGCACCGTCGATGATTTGCCGGTCGGAAGTCATGAGGCTGACCATGCCTTCTCCGCTGACTGCAAAGATAAGTGTGCAGAGAAGTCCGATGCCGAGTGTCCACCATGAAATTCCCTTGATGCTCATTGAAAGCATCTTCCTATCCTGTGCTCCGATGTATCTGCCTGTAAGCGCTTCGCCTGCATAGGCAAATCCGTCGATGAGATAGGAGAAGAGCATGAATAGTTTCATCATGATGGAACCGACTGCAAGAGGTTCGTCTCCATAGAGTGATGTAAGTGATGTGAATCCGACGTATATTGCCAGCATACATACTGAGCGGATGAAGAGTGTGGTGTTGAGTTTATAGAACCCCGTGCCTTTCAGCGACTGACGGATAGAGAAGAGTGGGGTAGTCCTGAGTGGGTACATCCTTAGCCGGTAACGGACGAGATAGAGGGTGATGGCAAGTATCAGACCTGAATACTGTGCTATGAGTGTGCCGTAGGCCACTCCGATTGCACCCATAGGCGTGTGGACGGCAAGTATGTAACTGCTAAGCATGGTGACCACGTTGACCGTGATGTCGCACACCATGGGAAACACAGTGTTCTGCATTCCTATGAACCAGCCCTTGAACACCATGAGCGAGAGTGTAGCAGGTGCTGCCCATACGCGGATAAAGAAATAGCGTCGTGCGAAGTCTTCCACTTCAGGGGAACACGGAACGAGTCGGAGGACGATGCCGACAAAGAGCCATTGGAGTATCCATATACCGAGGGTGGCGATGAGAGCGGTCTGTATTCCTTTTGTAAGGATGCCAATCTCGCTGTGGCTGTCGTTGCGCCCGAAAGCCTGAGCCGTCATTCCGCCTGTTCCTACACGGAGGAATCCGAAGTTCCAGTAGAGAAGGTCGAAGAGCATCGTGCCAACGGCTATTCCGCCAATGGCTGATGCGTTGGAGATATGGCCTGCAATGGCTACATCTACAATCCCGACGAGCGGTACCGTGATATTTGCAAGAATACTTGGTACTGCCAGCCGGAGAATCTCGCGGTTAATACTGTTCGTTTTCGTTAGGGAAATCACAGCTCTTCACATCTGTGATATACTGACCGATGGCATTGGTCATGATGGTATTAAGGTCGACATACCTGCGCAGGAACTTTGGAGAAAATCCCTTTGTCATGCCCAGCATGTCGTCGATGACGAGCACCTGACCGTCACAATGGCCGCCGGCACCGATGCCGATTACAGGAATGGTGAGTTCCTCAGTCACCTGTGCAGCGAGTGATGCTGGAATCTTCTCGAGTACGATGGCAAAGCAGCCAACTTCTTCAAGGGCATGAGCATCTTCCAGCAGTTTCTTTGCCTCAGCCTCTTCGCGGGCACGTACCGAGTAGGTTCCGAACTTATTGATGCTCTGGGGTGTGAGACCGAGATGGCCCATTACCGGAATGCCGGCATCAAGAATCTTCTTTACTGTATCAATAATCTCCACTCCGCCTTCGAGTTTGAGTGCATCGCAGTGGCTTGCCTTCATTATCTTTATGGCGTTGGTTACGCCTTCGGTAGGATTGACCTGATAGGTGCCGAAAGGCATATCGCATACCACGAGTGCTCTCTGTACGCCTCTGACTACGCTCTTTGCATGATAGATCATCTGGTCGAGGGTAATGGGGAGAGTCGTCATGTTTCCTGCCATTACATTCGATGCGGAGTCGCCGACAAGGATGATGTCCATTCCTGCACCGTCTACGATTTGCGCTGTGGTATAGTCGTAGGATGTCAACATTGCAATCTTCTTGCCGTCTTTCTTCATCTCTATCAGACGGTGGGTGGTCACTTTTCTTTTGTCTTCTACTAAATAAGCTGCCATGTTGTTTTTGATTTATATATCCAGTCTCCACGGACCTGTAGGCAACTGGCGGCGAAGCACTTCCAGTTGGAAGTCCTTGCCGGCTATTATGCCAAAGGTGCGGAGTGTGTATTCTACGGTTTTTCTTGCCAGTTCGGGATGGTTGTTTTCCTCACTGAGGTGGCATAGCCATACGTGTGTCAGTCCGGGATGCAGGGCCTCAAGCAGCAACGATGCTGTCTGGCTGTTGCTGAGATGACCGTTTCCGCTGGTAATCCTCTCTTTCAGGGTCTTTGGATATGGACCGTTCTTCAGCATTTCCTCATCATAGTTGGATTCAAGCACCAGATAGTTTGTACGGCTGATACATTCCTTGATGGTCTCTGTCGGCATGCCGACATCGGTCATGATGGAAAAAGTCTTTTCTCCGCATTTTATCTCATAGCCTACGTTTTCCGTAGAGTCGTGCGGGATTGGAAATGCAGTGACGCGGAACGAACCGATGGTAAACTCGGTACCCTTCTCAATATTGATGGCACTGGCTGCATCAATATGCTTGACTGTATAGTTTGAATTCATGCCTCGGTGGATGCTTTCAGTAGTGTAGACAAACACATTGAGTTCGGACATGATGTTCGCAATGGCCTTGATGTGGTCGGCATGGTCGTGGGTGATGATGATGCCTTTCACAGCCCTTATGTTTACGTCATACTCCTTGACGAACCGTTTCAGGCGACGTATGCCGACACCCGCATCAACGAGGATGGCTTCGTCCGTGTCCTCATTGTACAAATAGTAGCAATTGCCGCTACTTCCGCTGCCGAAACTGATGAATTTTAACATACAGACTGCAAAGTTACGATTAAGTGAGCGAAATACAAAATAAATAGTTGAAAACTTTCATTTTTATTTCCGAACGGTAGTAACTTGCGGGAGCGTAGCGAGCGACAGTTACGATTATGTTGGGCGCACTTCTGGGTCGGGGCGTGCGGAGAGGCAGGTCGGGGCATGCGGAAGAAAAGGACGGTGGGGAGTGTGTCACAGACCCTCGACAACGGCAGAGAATTCCTGGTATTATTGAGTGGAACACCCTGTTCGTTATAACGTATGTGGCTTGTTGGTTATAACGAACAGGGCCTCTTCGTTATAACGAAGTGGTGCTGTAGGTTATAACGAAGTGGGTGTTTTTCTCAGTAATATTTGGTGTTTCCAACAATTATTGCTATCTTTGTAGTGCGTACGACAGGGCCTTCCCGTGCGGTGGAGAAGATTTACCCGTGCGGTGGAGAATATTTACTCGTGCGTTGGCGGTAGTCCGCTTGTGCGGTGGATACGATGTGCGTGTGCGCTGTGGGCTATGTGCATGTGCGGTAGTCATGGGAGGTTTGTGCGCAATAGATGTAGAAGACATTTGAAACACTAACACATAAATCATGTAGTATTATGAGTAAAAAAAGAATCAATGAATCGGTAGGGTACCTTAAGTATTCACTTTCCAAGAAGTACAAGTCGCCTCGGAATCCTGAGAAGGGCGAGGTTTGGGTTGCAAATCCTCAGGCAATCGGTACGCTTTCGTGTGAACAGTTTCTCGACCAGATTGCTGCCGGCGACATCAAGCTCAAGGCTCAGTTGAAGTCTGACCTTGAACTGATAACGACACGGTTGAGAGGATGCCTGCGCATGGGTTACAATGTGGATTTGGGAAATCTTGGCAAATATTCATTTACCTACAAGTGTGACCCTTGGGAGGGTGACGAAGAGGGCTTTAAACCCAATGCGCGGATAAAGCAAGTGAAGACTGTGTGGAAACCAGGTAAGATGCTGAAGGATCTGAAGCAGCGTGACAACTATGACGGTCCGTCGGAAATAGCCTTCAAGAAGGTTCCGTCGCGTGCAGTTCAGCAAGCCGGTATCGATAGGGTGCGCAAATCAAGACCTAATGATAATGGGTGATGCCCGATGGGAATAAAAAAAGGGGTAACGCCTTACCCCAACCTTTGTTAACCTTAAATCTAATACTATGAAAAACACGTTGCAAAGGTACGACTTTTTTTCGTATCTGCAAGTGTTGTGTGCGAAAACATTGTCGAATTTAAACTTTTTTAACTATTTCCGAGCAAGTCGGGTCTGAGACGCCTGGTTCTTTCAAGAGATTGTTCCATTTCCCACTCCTTGACTTTTGCAAGATTGCCCGAAAGCAGAATGTCCGGAACCTTCCATCCTTTGTAGTCTGCCGGACGGGTGTAGACAGGTGCTGCCAGCAGGTTGTCCTGAAACGAGTCGGACAATGCGCTCTGTTCGTCGCCTATGGCACCCGGAATGACCCTCACGATGGCATCGGCCATACATGCTGCAACCAGTTCGCCGCCTGTAAGGACAAAATCGCCAAGACTGACCTCGCGGGTAATAAGATGTTCGCGTATGCGATAGTCAATTCCCTTGTAATGTCCGCAAAGGATGATGATGTTCTCCTTCATCGACAGTTCGTTGGCCATGGGCTGGGAGAACTTTTCGCCGTCGGGGGTGACGAATATCACATCGTCGTAGTCGCGTTCTGCTTTCAGCGCGGAGATGCATGAGTCGATGGGCTGGCATTGCATTATCATTCCAGGAAATCCGCCGAAGGAGTAGTCGTCGATTCGCTTGTGTTTGTCCTCGGTGTAGTCGCGGAGGTTGTGGATGTGAATATCGGCAAGGCCTTTTTTCTGAGCCCTGCCGATGATGGACTTATCGAACAACCCTTCGAGCAGTTCCGGAACTGCTGTGATGATGTCGATACGCATTATTGTCTCTGGAATTGGAAACCGGTCTGCATGCCGCTGAACTGGCTTGCAAGAGTGCTGATCGTACTGATGGTGCTGTTGTTGGACTTTGAACCGACCGATTGAACTGCGTTGAGAAGGGCAGAAGTCTTGAATGTGATATTCATGTTGGTTGCATTGAACGATACGTTGCTTGCAGGGAAAGGTATTGCGGTTGTTGCGCCCTTGATGTTGAGAGTGTGTGCTGTTGCGTCGTAGGTGTATGTTCCGTTGTAGGTCTTGCCGTTGGCAGTGTAGGAACATGTATTGTCCTGATTGAATGTCATCTTTACTGCACCTGGTTTCAGGCCGATTTTCTCAAAATATGGAGATATCTTGCTTGCAACCTGCTGACCGGCAACGGCACCGCCAGCCTGTGCAAGGAAGTTGCTGCTCTCAAATTCCACTGCGGGACCAGCGTAAACCCATGTCCCAACAATCGATGCACCGCTCTGGTTGGTCATGGCACCGATGACATTGCCGAGAAGGCTCATAAGGTCCATTCCGTTTGCTGCATTGCCGGTCATTCCTGTGCCGAGAGCCGAAAGGAGACTTGCGTTGCCCATATTGCCTGTTTGTGTACCTGCACCCATAGGTGACATACCGCATGAAGTGAAAAGAGCAGATGACCCCATGATGGCCATTGCTGCAAGAGTTTTAATAGTTTTCATTATAGTCTTTTTTAGAATCATGATGCAAAGTTACGATTAAGTGAGCGAAATACAAAATAAATAGTTGAAAACTTTTATTTTTATTTTACTACCTGCAATATTGGCTGTGTGGCCGTTACTTGTTGCGGTATTTGGCTTTCTTGAGGAAATTGAAGCCGAGGATGAACTTGACGGTGCCGTAGGAGTTGGTTAGACTGAATTTCTTCTCACGGTAGGAGTAGGTGTGGATGTCGAGGACGAGTCCGGAAAAGTACTTTGTGTTGTTCCAGAACAGGCTGGCACGTAGGAAGAGGTCGGTGCTGATGTTGTCGAGTACTTGTTTGGAATAGTTGGTGTTGATTTCACTCCTTCTATATCCTATGGACGGTATGGCAGAGACGGCGAGCAGGCAGTTGCGGGCGAATGGCCAGTTGTAGCTGTAGCCGAAATTGACGGCATAGTCGGTGTACTTTACATGATTGAAAAACAGTGTGGTGTCAATTTCGGCGGCGATGTCGGGACTGATTCCGTCTGGATCAAATGAGATATTCATCCTGCAGTACGAAACGCCAGCCTTAAACGATCCTGCGGCTTTCTTTTGAACCGCATTCTCTCCGAAGGCTGCAGGCCATGAATATCTGGAGTGATTGAAGATGTATTGGGCATCAACACCGAAGCACTCCGACTTGAGACCTCCAAAACTGCGGTTCTTGCCTTCCAGGTCGATACCTGTGACGCGTGTGAACTTGGCACTCTTACCCGACCCGAACGTATAGACTTCCCCGATTATTCTTGCTGTATTGAGGACGAAGGAGTTGCGGTAGCCATTGACATTATTCTTCGACTTGCTCTTCCCGATGTCCTCCACATTCCAAGAATGCCCGATGCCGAATGGTCCCCAATAGGCATAGATGCCGAGTGAGAGGGGATTTCCCGACTGCAGGACCATTTCGTTGTCATCACCGCTGCGTGATGAGCGCATGCGATAGTAGTCGTGGAAATAGCTGAGCTCCATTTGGGTGGAGAATTCGTATTTTTGTGGAATGATGTAGCTGGTGTCGCAGTCCATGAGGAAAGAGGAAATGTGGCTGAAGGTGTTGCTTATCCACTTGAGGGGGGATTTGGAGGTCGAAGCAGACGCTTCGACAACGGGGGCTGTTGGTGCTTCGACAACGGAGGCTGTGTCGGCGAGGACATCAAATGGGGCGGCGTTTGCAGGAATTGCGAAAAGGCATAGCAGCATGGATAATGCTGCAACTGGATGGCTGATTGACAATTGATGCTTTCTCATTCCTGATGCCTCACTTGATTGTTATCTCTTGATTGTGAGTTGGTCCATCACCCAGTTGGCACTGGTGGCGCTGATGGACGTGCATGAGCATTTTGCTCCGCCTCTCAGGTCTTCCACTACGGCCTGAATGAGTGGCAACTGCACGTATTTGGGATTCTCCATCATGATTTCGTGTCTGCCGGATTCGGTATGGAGGGCAAGCGGAGTGTAGTCAAAGATGGAGAAACATATCATCCCCTTGTCGCCGAAAATCTCAATGCGGTCGGTACGTGCCGAATCATGAGCCACGAAACTCCAGCTGCCCGAGCCTGTCAGTCCGCTGTGGAACTTGAAACAGCCGTTGATGGTGTCGGCAACCTTGTAGAGACCAAGCATGTTCATGCTATAGCCTTCTGCTTCCACAATATTGCCGAAAATGTATTGGATCATATCCAACTGGTGAGGTGCAAGGTCGTTGAAGTATCCGCCGGCTCCTGCAATATCCGGTTGCAGACGCCATGGAAGATTCTTGCTGTTGTAGTCCAGTTCGCGTGGCGGAACGGCAAAACGAATCTGCACACTCAGTATCTTTCCAATCTGTCCGGAATCCACCAAGTCCTTTACTTTCTGGAAGTAGGGGAGATAACGCCTGTAATAGGCAACGAAACAAGGAATCCCGGTCTGTTCTGACACTTTGTTGATTCGCAGACAGTCCTCGTAGGATGCGGCAAGCGGTTTCTCGACGTAAGCCGGTTTGCCTGCACGGAGTGCCATCATGGCGAAGGTTGCATGAGAGGATGGGGGAGTGGCGATGTAGACGGCATTGACATCAGGATCGTTGATGAGTTCTACGGGGTCGTTGTAGTAATGCCTTATTCCATGACGTTCAGCATAGGATTTTGCCTTCTGACGGTCACGGCTCATGACTGCAACAGTCTCGGAACCTTCAACCATATTGAATGCAGGTCCGCTTTTCTTTTCTGTCACTTCTCCGCAACCGATGAATCCCCACCTTATATTTTTTAATGGTTTCATTGACGAATTTATCCTTTTGGAATTGCAAAATTAATAAAAAAGTATTATTTTTGCAATTTGTTAGAAAAAAATCAGACTGAGAACGATGCAAAGAAACTATAATGGTCGTCTGGAAGGCAGAATATGCAGAGAGGCAATGCTGAGATATTGTTGTCTTATCTGTGTTGTATTGTTCTCTTTGACGGCAAATGCTGCGGACAGTCTCAGAATAAGTATCATCACCTGTCAGCCTGGCGATGAACTTTACACACTCTTCGGCCATACGGCACTCAGGGTGCAGGAAGCAGACAGTCTGGGGAATACCTATAGCGACGTTATGTTCAACTATGGTGCCTTCAACTATAATGCAGACAAGTTCGTCTACCGTTTCCTCAAGGGTGAGACCGACTATGTGCTTGCAGCCGAGCCATCGGAGCATTTCCTCTTCAGGTATGCCGAGGAACGTTGCTGGGTAATCGAGCAGGAACTGAATCTTACCGACGAGGAAAAGACAAGGCTGTTCGGCATCCTCAAGGAAAATATCCTCCCTGAGAACAGGACATACCGATACAACTGGCTTTACTACAACTGTACCAACCGTGCAAAGGAAGTGGTGGAAGCTGCAGTAGACGGTCGGATAGAATACAGGAAGGCCTTTGACGGGACAACTACGGCGAGGGAAATCCTCCATAGATACACATCTGGTCATCCGTGGAAGAAGTTCGGAATAGACTTCATCCTCGGTGAGGA
>JAZQPD010000171.1:0-5386 GCA_045628285.1 Bacteroidaceae bacterium | reverse complement strand
TGTCATTTCATCCTCATCTTTCTCCCGTGAGAGAGCTATAAAACATAGGGAGACCAACAGGCCCAGCATCCCAATCTCATTAATAGGGTCTGTCGTATCGATTGCAATCAAGGACACATTATCAGAGAATAATCCTGAATTAAACAAAGAGATACACGGCCAATTCATGTAATCGAACTCAAGTTCGCCGCTTACAAGAGTCCAAAGGCAGATCAAGCTGAATGGAATAAGCATGACAAGTCCAACTGTTTTGAACTTATTAGGCAGTAAAAAAGAACATGGTTCCATAAGAGATATAATTAGTTTCCGAACAAAGGTAAGCAAATTTTTCATATTGTCAAGTGTATTTTACATTGTGTGATACGTTCTTGACATTATTCATACTTCTACACTGCTATCGTAAATTAATATTTGGATACCAAATTGGATGAGGCAAGAAAGAGTATTGAAGATGGTGAAGGCACGAAAGTGTCAAGAGGGAAAGAACTCTCCTCATTCCTTGGGGCATTATGATGACAAATAGGCCGCTGGCAACAAAACATTCAGCCATCGCTTATTGTCATCAATGAACCAGACCACCTTCTTGAACCCTTCCCCGAGGTTCAATATTTCACTCGTTAGGGGAGCAGAGGCTCTCTTCTCCCCCGTCGTCATAAATCGTCTTCGTTTGACTCAAAACTTTACCAAGTTATTTTTTAATGTTCACTAAACAAATGTTACACACCATAACGGCTGACAACGGAAAAGAGTTCGCAAGACATAAGGAGATTGCAGAAAAACTGGGAGTCCAGTTCTACTTTGCAAGATCGTATCACTCCTGGGAGAGAGGTGCAAATGAGAACACCAACGCCCTGATACGCCAGTACATCCCCAAAGGTACGGACTTCAGCACACTGACAGACGAGTACATTGCAGAGGTCGAATGGAAGCTGAATAATCGACCGAGAAAATCACTCGGATACCTGACACCGCTGGAGTATTTCAAAAAAATGTATAACTTTACATGCGATAGTGCTGTTGCACTGTCAAATTAAATTCGGCTTATATTTGCATATTACCCCATATTCATAAACAAAATGTCATACACAACTGATTCTGAACGGCTCTACTCTGCTCCGCAGATCAAAGTCATCGTGATGTCGTCTCCTGCCATCATGTATATTTCCAAGATTCCACCTGAGGAAGAGGAACTGGCCGATTAACGAAATTAACGAACAATTAACAAAAAACATCTTCCATTTATGTCAAGACACAGATTATTCTTCGCTGTGCTCGTAGTTCCATTCTTGTTCTATTCCTGCAACAGACTCGAAGAGCAGGGACAAGAATGCACTCCGCTGAACGAGCATGTTTTTTCTGTCTCAGCATTCCTTCCCGAGATTGAGCAGGAGCCGGACACCAAAGGCTATCTGGGCTCTTTCATCAGCGCAAGCTGGAACAAGGACGACAAAGTCTCCGTAGTGAATCTTACCACCGGTAAGATCCTTGGCGGCAGCCTGACTGCCGACAGGGCCGGCATCAAGGCTACTTTCAACGGAACCGTTACTGGTTCCATAAGCGCCGGAGACGTGATCTCGCTGTTATATCCGTCATTCGAGACCACTGAGGAGACCGACTTCGGGACCCGCAACGTCAGCATCGCCGAACAGTCCCAAGATTCCAAAGTGCCGCTTGTAGCGTACAGTACTTTCACCGCAGACAATACAGACGGGACGTTTGCCGACATCAGTCTGGATTTCTACTACATCATTTCATTCCTCAAAATCAACCTTGCGAATCTTCCTGCGGGCGCAGCCTTGTCAAAAATCCAGATACGCAACATACCGAACGAACTGAGTTTGTCCGTCAATGAAGCCGGAGACGGGTTCGACGCCGCCACTGATGAAGAGAAATCCGCAATGGAGACAATCAATGTCAGCGGTTCTTTCACCACGAGCGCCTCAGGAACCCTGGGCTTCTCTGTCGGTGTCATGCCTTCTTCAGCTTCAGCATCCAGGTCCATTCTGGTCACGACTGAAGATGGCGACGACTATTTGTCTTCTATGGCATCAGGCCAGCTTGCTTCGCACAAATACTACAACACCATTGCAAGCAAGTTCGAAATTGTCGGTTTCTCAAACAATGATGAGTACGGAATATATGATCTGAGTTCGTCTTCAGTCGTTGACAGCTATGATGAATTTGCAAGCAATGTCATCACCGGTGTAGAGGACAATGAGTCCGACTTCACTCTGCTGAACCTGTCCACCTTTGGTTACTGGACGTTGAAAGGTCTCCCTGCAGATGTGGCTGAAGGCGCCACATTCACTGCGCGCATCCTTTCCAACGGCATTGATTTTTCAACAAACGCAGTTTTTGAAAATGCGAAGGTCTGCATGATCGAAGACGACGGAGATTTCTCCAAAATCCGGGTGAAAGCAGGGAACAATCTATTCATCATCAGAAAATAGAACACCATGAAAAGAATCATCATACTCATCATAGCTTTGTTTGCATGCATCACTGCAGCCCATGCTGTCATAGCATACCCTAAGCCGATCAATGTCACGCAGCCCGACGGAACAGTCCTGACGATCCGTCTTCACGGTGATGAATTCCTGCACTGGACCACCTGCGGCAACTCCCTTGTCGCCAAAGGTTCGGACGGTTACTGGCACTACGCCACATTCGGAGAGGACGGTGCAATGAATGCCGCTGGCGCACGCGTCAGCGCCAACAAGTCCGGTGACGGATCGGAGGTCAGACCTCCTGCAGCCGCCATTGCCAAGGCTATGCAGAAGAGGGAATCAATGACAAGCTCACGGGTTTCTTCCGATTATCCACTTTCGACAGGAAATCCACATTTCCTCATACTTCTCATCCAATTCTCCGACAAGAAGTTCGCAGAGACAAGTAATTTCGCCGATTTGCTGAGGGGAGAGAACTACACTTTCAACGAGGCAACCGGCTCTGTGAACAAGTATTACTACGATGTTTCTTTCGGCGAATTCGACCCGCAATTCGACATCTACGGACCGATCACAGTTCCTTACACTTCTGCACAATGTGCTGCGAGTGACGTGAAGGCAGTCATTGACGCCTGCGAAGCCATTGATAGCGAAGTCGATTTCAAGAAATATTGCAATGCCGACCCGAATCTCGTGGACAATGTTTTCTTCTTCTTCCCCGGATACAATCAGGCTGAAGGTGGCGGAACAGACTGCATCTGGCCTCACGCTGTGACATACAGTTCCCCGTTTTTGACTCTTGACGGAGTAGGAATCTACCAGTATGGCTGTGCTTCCGAATTCAAGGGCCGTTCAGGAGAAACCATGGCAGGCATCGGAACGTTCTGCCATGAATTCGGCCATGTCATCGGCCTCCCGGATTTCTATGACGTTGACTATGAAGACAACGGTGAGGGCATGGCATTGCAGACACTTTCTTTGATGTCCTCAGGTAACTACAACAATGGAGGCAAAACTCCTCCTTATTTAACATACGAGGAAAAGAGGATTCTGGGATGGGACAATGGATTGACGCTTCTCACAGAAGGAGAAAACACCCTTGAGAAGACCTCGAAAAACAAGGCGTATTATAGCCCTACCCCTACTGAGGGAGAGTATTACCTCTATGAAAGCAGACCTTGCGAAGGATGGGACACCTACACCGATGCCCCGGGCATGGCAATCTACCACATAGACAAGTCCGGTTATGTGATGCCGAATGGTTACTCGGCAAAGGAACTATGGGAGGACGGCTATATGATCAATGCATTCGCTTGTCATCAATGCATGGATCTGGTCGAGACAGTTCCTGAGTCTGAATGCACCAATCTGTTAACATTTCCAGGATATTATAATGTCACGGAATTCACAAGTGAATCGACGCCATCATCCAGAGCCTGGTCAGGTGAGCCGACCGGATTCAACCTTACAAACATATCTTTCAATTCCAGTACAGGAAGCACCACATTTACGGTTGAGAAGGACCCGGACAAGATTGTTGGCACCGTCAGGAACACTGCACTCCAGGCAATCCCGAATGTGGACATTGTGGTTAAGTTCATATCCTCCACATCACAAGCTGCCCGCATTGTATCACAGGTAGGAAACGGTTTGTCAGTAATCAGACCTGTTTCTCTGGCCAGTTCATCGGAATACAAGACCAAGACTGATGCCAACGGACGTTATGAAGTCGTGCTTCCTCAGGGTGGTGTCTATTCGATATCTGCGTCCAAGGAAGGTTTTATGTCATATTTCAGTGAAATCACCGTTGAAAGTACTACCGGCTGCAACATCATACTATCCACGCCAATAGAAGATGGCAGTACCACGCTTCAGAAATATAAAGAGATATCCCTTTATTCTTTGGGGAACACTAACGCAACAGACTTTTATGCCGGATTGAATTTCACAGCTGATGAATTGGTTGAATATGTTGGAGAATCCATCACTTCGATCACATTCCTCGCCGACAATGGAGGTAATGGAACTGTCGACAAGGTGGGAGTCAAAGTCTATTTTGATGATGTTCTCCAATGTGATCAAGAGTGTACAAAACCTGTATTCGGCACTCTATGTACCGTGGACATCAGCAGTTCTTGTCTCAAGATCCCTTCTGACAAATCTGTCACCTTCGTATACTATCTGATCAATTCTTCATATAAATATCCATTACGACTGGCCGATGATGACGCTCCTGTTACAGGAGGCAACCTGTTCAACTTCGAAGATGATCTGTACTGGGGTAAGACTCAATATGGAAATTTTGTCATCTCAGCGACAATAACTGATGATTCAACAGTAGTTGACCTGGCCGGAATCAACTACATTCCTCACAAGCAGTCATACGCTGCAGGAGAGACATTCAACCTTGTCCTCAAGGAAAGTTCAGTGAACCCTCCTTCTTCCGTGACATGGACAGTCAACGGCGAACCTGCTTCAGGCTCAGTTGTCCTCGCAAAGGGGACCTGCACCGTGAAGGCCTTCCTGACATTTGAATCAGGCAGGCAGGAGACCATTGAAACAAAGTTCAAGGTAGAATAGCCCGCTCAACTCAAGAAACATTCCTATCAGCGACCTCGTCGACCGGCATGGTGGACGAGGCCGCATTATTTTGTCTACAGAAAGGAAATATATTTTCGTTTCCATCTGATATTGTCGTTTCAATAAAAGATTGATGAAAGCAATTCGTGGATTCCGGTTCCGGAGAATATCCGGACTTGATTTCATTTATGGAATTATAGACTGTTGTTTTGCTCACGCCGAAAAATTGTGTAACTTCGCATACGCCGCGTCTGCCAAGGGCAAGGGCCTCGGTACCGAGAAACTGTCTCTTCTGGCATTCGTTGAGCTGGGACATAAACAACTTTTTTTGAGTTGTGAGCACCGCTGGAGGAGCTTTC
>JAZQPD010000170.1:0-10809 GCA_045628285.1 Bacteroidaceae bacterium | reverse complement strand
ATGTCTTGTTACGATTTTCGCTTGATTTCTAATCGCAACACTAAGTTAGGTGAAAAATCTGACATGGCAAAATCCTGGGCAACTTTTTGTTGCTCAGGGTGTTAAAAAGTTGACAATTCATTAGTGTTGCGGAATTAAGGTTAAATTTAATCGTAAATTATTTTCCTATAACAATGTACGCATGATGGAATCGACAAGACAACAATATCATTGTAGTGAGTGCAAGGCTGAAGTCCATAAGGGCGATGTGTTCTGTCCTGGTTGTGGAAAGAAACTTGATCACTACGACTTCGAAGATTAAGCGGATTAGAAATAATTTGACATTAAGTTGCGGTATTTATTTGCTTTTATGAAAATAATATCGTAACTTTGCGTTGTGTATTGATAAGTGCGAATTGTTTATAGATTTTTAAAATGGTATCTAAAGATAAGGGCTTGAAAAATAAGACAAACAGTCTGCGTAAGGGTGTGCAGAAAAAGAGCGGAAAGAGTGCTGATGCTGGTATGCCGAGAATTCAGGTGATAAGTTTCATCATAGGCATCATATTGCTGTTCTTTGCACTGTTCATGTTGCTGGCATTCACTTCCTACATCTATTCCGGAACAGATGACTATAGCATATTGGATAAACTTGACGGCAATCCATTGCCAGATCCGGTTCCCGTATTCAAGAACTCGTGTGGATTATGGGGTGCCCAGTCTGCATTTTTCTTCATAAACAAATGTTTTGGCGTGGCTGCCTATTTCATTCCGGTCTACCTCATTCTGCTGGGACTGAAACTGGTCGGTTCATTCCGGCTGAAGGCAACGAGACTGTTCATCATCCTCGGAATATGCATGATATGGACGAGTATGCTTTTCAGCACTCCTCTCGTAAGGACTTCTCCGTTGTTTGAGCACTCTCATGTCAATCCTGGAGGACAGAACGGTTTCGACATTGCCACATGGCTGATGTCGTTACTCGGAGAACCTGGCCTGTATGGTATTCTCATCCTTGTCGCTATATTCATACTGCTGTATTTCAGTTATCGCACTATCGAAATCATAAGAAGCCTGCTGCGACTGAATGGAATCCGCAAGCTCGTCAGGAACCATAGGCCGGATAATGAAAATGTCATCAATGCCGATGATGAAGGTGCAGAAGAAGTACCTGCGAATGTTGCAGGAGAAGATGAGGAATCAGCCAAAGGTGGTGTAGTTGATGCCAATACTGGGGAATACTTCCAATCGGAAACTTCAGGGGAAGAAGAACCCAAGAGCCAAAACCTTTACGATGCATTGCTGAATGGAGAGAGTGTTGACGGACCGGAAAACAAGCCTGCGGAAAATCCCGATGAGATTCCATTCACTTTCGATCAGGTTGTGAGGAATGCGAGAAGCGATATAAAGAACCCAGGAGACACAGACGTGGAATTCACCATAAGTGACGAACCAAAGGAGGAGGAGTTTCCGGAAGACAATGAACCAGAGACGGAGACTGTTCACTATGATATGAATACGCCATACGACCCTCACAAGGACCTTGAGTACTATGAGACTCCACCTTTCTCACTCCTTGAACATCCCGACATCAATGCTCCGCAGATTGATATGGAGGAACAGACAGCCAACAAGGAACAGATTATCAAGGTTCTCCATAGTTTCGGAGTCGAGATAAGCAGCATCAAGGCTACCATCGGTCCGACAATCACACTTTATGAGATAACACCTGCTGAGGGAATGCGTATCAGCAAGATTCGTAATCTGGAAGACGATATTGCATTGAGTCTTGCGGCAGAAGGAATCCGTATTATTGCTCCTATTCCGGGAAAGGGAACGATCGGTATAGAAGTCCCAAACAAGACAAAGACAATCGTGTCGATGGACAGTGTGCTGGAATCGAAGAAATTCCAGGAGACAAAGATGGAACTCCCTTGTGCACTTGGAAAGACCATCACCAACGAAGTCTTCATGATTGACCTTGCCAAGGCTCCACACCTTCTGGTTGCCGGTGCTACCGGTATGGGTAAGTCTGTGGGACTGAATGCCATCATCACGTCACTTCTCTACAAGAAGCATCCGTCGGAGTTGAAGATTGTGATGGTTGACCCGAAGAAGGTTGAGTTCAGTATCTATAGCCCTATCGAGAATCACTTCCTTGCAAAGCTCGAGGACGAGGATGAACCAATCATTACCGATGTTCAGCATGTGGTGAAGACTCTCAACAGTCTTTGTCAGTTGATGGACCGCAGATATGACCTTCTCAAGCGTGCTCAGGTCAGGACCATAAAGGAATACAATGAGAAGTTCAAGGCACGTCAGCTTGATCCGAGGGTAGGGCATGAATTCATGCCATATTATGTGGTCATCATCGACGAGTTCGGCGACCTTATCATGACAGCCGGCAAGGAGATAGAACTTCCTATCTGCCGTATCGCCCAGTTGGCACGTGCCGTAGGTATTCACATGATTATTGCAACACAGCGACCTTCCGTACAAATTATTACAGGTGCCATCAAGGCAAACTTCCCGGCACGAATTGCATTCCGAGTTGCTGCCATGCAGGATTCACGCACCATCATCGACCGTCCGGGAGCAAACCAGCTTATTGGACGAGGCGACATGCTTTATCTGCAGGGTGGTGATCCTGTCCGTGTGCAGTGTGCGTTTGTCGACACACCGGAAGTGTCGAGAATATGCAAGTACATCAGTACCCAGCAAGGTTATCCGCATGCCACATACCTTCCAGAGGTAGTAGCTGAAGGCGAGGAAGGAAGTGACAAGGGTGATGACCTCGGTCATCTCGACCCAATGTTTGCCGAATGTGCCCGACTGATTGTCAGCAAACAACAGGGAAGCACATCGCTGCTGCAACGACAGTTTTCGATAGGCTACAATCGTGCAGGACGATTGATGGACCAGATGGAGAAGGCGGGAGTAGTAGGCCCTCAGATTGGAAGCAAGCCTCGTGATGTCCTGATTCAGGATTTCAACACTCTCGACAGGTTGATTACAAGTCTTATGTAATATTGCAATGAATATGAAATTAAAATATCTTATATTGTTCTTGCTCGTCAGTGTATCTGCAAGCATTGATGTGCTTGCCCAGACAAGTGCAAAGGAACTTACAACCGACATTCTCGACAAGGCTGCATCACAACTCAAGAAAGAGGGTGGGGTGACTATTGGCTTCACCATCCAAAACGCGAATGGTTCTGACAATGGTACACTCGACATGCTCGGCAAGAAATTCCATTCAGTAATGGATGGACTGGAGACATGGTACGACGGAAAGAACATGTGGTCGTATGTGCCGGCCAACGAGGAAGTGAATCTTACAAAACCGAAGGCATCGGAACTGGCAAAGGTGAACCCTTATTATTTCCTCGACATTTACAAGAAAGGATATAAACTTACGAAAGGCAACAATACAAACTCGTACTACGAAGTATTGATGAATTCAATCAATCCAAAGTCTTCTATCAGCAAGGCTGTCGTCAGGATTGACCGCCAGACCTACCATATTAAATATATAAAGGTGACGAATGCCAAGAATGTCTGGTTGGAGATAAACGTAACCAGTTACAGAAAGGGACAGAAATTCCCTGCAGGAACATTTGCGTTCAGCAAGAGCAAGCACCCAAAAGCAGATGTAATTGACTTGAGATGATTCACAATTCATAATTCGCAATTCATAATTCGTAATTTATAATACTTACCAAAATGGAACATATAAAGTGTTTGATTATCGGATCAGGGCCTGCCGGATATACGGCAGCAATCTATACAAGCCGTGCTAATCTCAGTCCTGTGCTGTATGAAGGAATGCAGCCTGGAGGTCAGCTTACAATTACCGACATGGTGGAGAACTATCCAGGTTTTCCTGATGCATTATCGGGATTCGAACTGATGGACAAGATGAGGTCGCAAGTGGTGAAGTTCGGTGTTGAGATCCGTTCCCACATGTGTGTGAAGAGTGATTTATCGGTAGCACCTTATAAATTTACATTCGACGACGGTTCTGAGGTAGAGGCCGACACTGTGGTGATTGCTACGGGTGCGAGTGCCAAGTTCCTCGGTTTGCCCGACGAGAAGATATACATGGGACAAGGCGTGAGTGCCTGTGCTACTTGCGACGGGTTCTTCTACCGTAAGAAGGTAGTGGCAGTAGTAGGTGGAGGCGATACAGCCTGCGGCGAGGCGATATACCTTGCAGGACTTGCATCGAAAGTTTACCTTATCGTACGCAAACCTTACCTGCGTGCCAGCAAGATCCTTCAGCAGCGTGTGGAAGAAAACGAGAAGATAGAAATCCTCTATGAGACCAACACGGAAGGACTCTTCGGCGACAATGGTGTGGAGGGAGCACATCTTGTACACAGAATGGGAGAATCCGACGAACGTCATTATGATTTGCCGATTGATGGTTTCTTCCTTGCAATTGGACACAAGCCAAACTCAGATGTATTCAAGCCGTGGATTGCAACCGATGAGGTAGGCTACATCAAAATCAACAACCACCAGATGGTACTCAGCAGTGAGACTGGCGAACCGATTCCGGGACTGTTTGCTGCTGGCGATGTGGCTGACCCTGACTACCGCCAGGCTATTGTGGCTGCCGGTTCTGGGTGTAAAGCCGCTATCGAAGCAGAGCGATTTCTCGGCAGATAAGACATTTTTACAATGGAATGTGTAGTAAAATCCATTACTCTGCGTCTATTGTTATATACCTCGCTTTGCTCCGGGTGAAAAGTGAAAAGTAAATCGTAAATAAATATGACTCCGAGCTCTGCTCAGTTTATGCTGAGTTCATCGAAGTACCTGAGTGGCCGTCGTGCCCGAAGAAATAGTAAATTGTCAAATAGTAAATTAAATAAATGGTCAAATAAATAGTAAATAGTAAATTGTCAAATAGTAAATTATTTTATGACTTTTAAGGAGAAAATATCATTGTACAAGCTTCTTAGCAAGAACCAGCATCTGTCAGAAAAGCGTCATCCGATGTTGGACAAGAACAGGACTATGAAGGTGTTTACGTTCATCTTCATAGGTTTCTGGGCTGTGTACCTAATGTTTTTCGGATTCCTTTTCGCCCATGTACTGAAGGATGAGAGTTCCGAACCTTATGACATCATCAATGGCGGGTTCATTGTATTCCTCATCATCGACTTCTTTGCCAGGTTTGGTATGCAGGAAACTCCTGCCCAGATAATAAAACCTTACAAACTCCTGCCAATACCTGAGAATTTTCTTCACAATGCATTCCTGATGAAGATTGGTCTCAGTTGGGGCAATCTGTTCTGGATGTTCTTCTTCGTTCCGTTTGGAATAATGTCCGTAGCACTTGCTCCGTTCTACACATTCGTCAACTTCATCGGATACATGCTTGGAGTCTGGCTCATGTTTGTACTTGATGGCTACTGGTATCTCTTCTGGAGGACACTTGTCAATCACCATACATGGTACATCCTCATTCCATGTGCTGTATATGCTGCGCTGGTATTCTTCGGCATGGTCAATGCCGACTGGTTCTATGATGCTACATCAGACCTCTTCCGCGGATGCATCATGTGGAATGCGTTGAGTTTCGTCATCATCATTGCCATGATTATTGTAATGTTCTTCATCAATAGGATATTCCAGAAGAAGTTCGTCTATATGGAGATTGCCAAGGTGGAGAAGATTAAGAAGGTGAAGTCCACAGAGATGACATTCCTCAACAGGTTCGGCATTGTAGGCGAATACCTCAAACTCGAAATCAAGTCAATCATCCGCAATCAGATCATCCGCAAGTCGTTCATATCAGGACTCATCTGTACTTTGATGTTCTGCTGCCTGTTTGCATTTACTGAAGCCTACGACAATCAGCCGTTCATGCGCACGTTTATCTGCATGTACTGCTTCTCGGCGTTAGGAGTAATCACCCTCACCAATGTGATGGGAGCAGAAGGCAACTATATCGACGGGCTGATGAGCCGTAAGGAATCCGTACTTGCGCTCCTCAAGGCTAAGTATTACTTCAACTGTCTGATGATGATTCTGCCTCTGCTTTTCTGCATCATGCCTATTGTTCAGAACAAGATGACTTTTGTTGAGGCACTTGGATGTCTGTTCTTCTCTATGGGAGTGATATTCCCATTCCTTTTCCAGTTGGCAGTTTACAATTCTACTACCATACATCTGAACGAGAAGATGACCAGAAGCGGTCAGAATTCCAAATATCAGATTATCGTGTCACTCGTGGCATTATTTGTTCCAATGGGCATCATGTATCTCCTTGTTACACTATTGGGCGTCAATATTGGTTCTCTCGTTATGATTGTAATTGGTGCGGTAGGTGCAGCATTGCATCCTATGTGGCTGAAAAATATTTATTCACGATTCATGAAACGCAGATATGAAAACATGGCCGGTTTCCGTGCAACTCGATAATGTCAGGAAGACATTTGGCGATAAGGTTGCATTAGCAATTGACAATTTATGCATTGAGGGCGGAGAAGTTCTGGGCCTCGTAGGTAATAATGGAGCAGGAAAGACAACCATGTTCCGCATCATCCTCGATTTGCTCAAGGCAGATATTGGGGAAACAAGGATTGGCAGTTATGTCACTTCGGAATGTGAGGACTGGAAGTCATTTACGGGCTCGTATATTGACAGCGGATTCCTGATTGAATACCTTACTCCGGAGGAATATTTCTCCTTCATTGCAAAGGTAAACGGTATTTCCAAGGACGAACTTGGAGAACGCATGAAGAGGTTTGATGACCTGATGAATGGAGAAGTCATGGGACAGAACAAACTCATCCGCAATCTCTCCGCGGGCAACAAGCAGAAGGTCGGTATCATTGCAGCCCTTCTCCATAATCCACAACTGATTATCCTCGACGAACCGTTCAATTTTCTTGATCCATCAAGCCAGTTGGCAATCAAGTACATCCTCGATGACTACAACAAGCAGACTGGTGCAACGATTCTGATATCGAGTCACAGCCTCTCAAACACACTTGATATATGTACCCGTGTCATCTTGCTCGAGCATGGAGAGGTGATAAAGGACATGAAGAAGGATGAGGAGGATATTACAGCAGTCCTGAAACAGTATTTTGAAAGCAGCCTGCATCACGACGCACAGGTATGAGTGTAAAGATAGACGATAGTTGGGCACCATTGCTGGCAGACGAGTTTGATAAACCATATTTCCAGACTCTCATTAGCTTTGTCAGGAGCGAATACAGCCAGTATCGCTGTTTCCCTCCAGGCCAACTCATCTTCAATGCATTCAATACAACTCCTTACGGCAAGGTAAAAGTAGTGCTCCTTGGGCAGGATCCTTATCACGAACCTGGTCAGGCACACGGACTTTGCTTCTCTGTCAACGACGGCATACCGTTTCCTCCATCACTTGTGAATATCTTCAAGGAAATTCAGACCGACATTGGTACACCGGTACCATCAAGTGGCAACCTCACCCGATGGGCACAGCAGGGAGTACTGCTCCTCAATGCCACCCTGACAGTGCGTGAGCATCAGGCGGGTTCACATCAGAGGAGAGGTTGGGAAACATTCACGGATTCCGTCATCCGTATTCTGAGCGATACTCGCGAGAACCTCGTCTTCATCCTCTGGGGAGGCTATGCCCAGAGCAAGAGCTACTTGATTGACAGCAACAAACATCTTGTGCTCCGCTCTGCACACCCGTCACCATTATCAGCCTATCGAGGCTTCTTCGGCAACCATCACTTCTCACTCACGAATCAGTATCTCATCAGCAAGGGGATTGAACCGATTGTGTGGTAATTAATATAGGAAGAAATAATACATAATGAATCAGAATCAGAAAAATAGAGTGATTGCCTTATTGATACTTTTCACTTTTCAGTTTTCACTTTTCACTCACGAAGCGTATGCCCAGAGTGATGTGGCTGTCAAGCGCAATCTTGAGGAACAAGGTGTGCCAATCACTGAATCAAATGAAGTACATCTCATTAAAAGCGGTCACGATAAGTTCGAGGATATGTTTTCCGAGATACGTAATGCCAAGTCGTTCATTCATCTCGAATACTTCAATTTCCGCAACGATTCCATAGCAAATCTGCTCTTCAGTATTCTCGCGCAGAAGGTTGCAGAAGGAGTTGAGGTAAGGGCTATGTACGACGCGTTTGGCAATTCTTCCAACAATCAGCCGATAAGGCACTCCCACCACGATTCCATTGCCGCTACTGGAATCAATCTGGTGAAATGGGATCCAATTACTTTCCCGTGGGTGAATCATATCTTTCCCCGCGACCATAGGAAGATTGTAGTTATCGACGGCAGGGTAGGGTACACAGGCGGCATGAATGTGGCCGACTATTACATCACGGGACTTGAGGGCATTGGCCCTTGGCGCGACCTCCACATGCATATCGAGGGTGAGGCTGTGAATGAACTCAACAAGATTTTCTGTGAGACCTGGTACGAAGAGACTGGCGAACTGCTCGTAGGCAGCAAGTATTTTCCAGAACCAGTGAAGGCAGGAAGCAAGGATGTTGCAATAGTCGACCGCCATCCGGGGCGTACCAACAAGGCAATCCGGCAACTTTATATCGATATGCTCGACAATGCCGAGAAGAACGTGCGCCTCATCAACCCTTATTTCGTACCGACCAACAAGGTACGTAAGGCATTGAAACGCTGTATTATGCGTGGAGTGGATGTTCAGATTATGATATCCGAAAAAGGTGATATCCCACTCACACCGGCAGCAAGTCACTATGTAGGCCGCAAGATGCAGAAATGCGGAGCCACTGTTTATATGTTCCAAAACGGATTTCATCATTCAAAGATGATGACAGTTGACGATAAGTTCTGTACTGTAGGGTCTTCCAATCTCGACAGCCGCAGTCTCCGTTGTGACTATGAAATCAATACCGTAGTCTTCGACCGTCAGTTTACATCGGAACTCAATGATATGTTCTTCACCGACTCTAAGAAATCCGTCAGAATGTCGGACGAGTACTACCATAAGAAATCATTATGGAACCGCTTTACAGCGTGGTTCGGAAATCTTTTAACTCCATTCCTATGAAAAAATCATTAGCAATTATCCTCCTACTCTTCACTTTTCATTCTTCACTCTTCACTCTGGCTGAAAGCCAGTCTACCCAACCGAAGCGTGAGTTTCGCGGGGCGTGGATTCAGTGTGTCAACGGTCAGTATCTTGGTCTGACTCCATTGCAGATCCGACAAAAACTGTCCTCCCAACTTGATGTACTCAGTGCTGCTGGCATCAACGCCATCATGTTCCAGGTCCGTGCAGAGGGCGATGCCCTATACCAGTCCGACCTCGAACCGTGGAGCCGCTATCTTACTGGTCGTCAGGGTCAGGCACCTGCAGACGGATGGGATCCACTTCAATGGATGATAGACGAATGCCATAAGCGCAACATGGAGTGCCACGCATGGATCAATCCCTATCGCGCAAAGACAAAAGGCACTACACTGCTCGCCTCGAATCATCCTGCTCAACTCCATCCCGAACGTATGTTCCGATATGGCGACCTCCTCATATTCAATCCAGCACTCGAAATCAACCGCCAATACACTTGCATGATTATCGAAGACATTCTCGACCGCTATGATGTCGACGGTCTTCACATGGACGACTACTTCTATCCTTATCCGGAAGCCGGACAGATTATCCCCGACCAAGCAAACTTCAGTGCTGACCCTCGTGGATTCACAAATATCAACGACTGGCGTCGCGACAATGTAAATCTCCTTATCAAGGACATTCACAACCTCATTCGCAAGGTAAAGCCATGGGTGAAGTTTGGCATTTCTCCGTTCGGAATTTATCGCAACAGCCCTACTGGAGTCAATTCTCCTGAAGGCAGCGCTACAAATGGAACCCAGAACTACGACCAACTCTATGCCGACATCAAACTCTGGGTCGACAGGGAATGGGTTGACTACATCATCCCTCAGATTTACTGGAACATAGGCAACAAGGCAGCCGACTATAAGATTCTTGCTGAATGGTGGAACGACTACTGCGGTGACCGTCCGGTCTTCATCGGTCAGGATGTTGAACGTACGGTAAAGGGTGCGGACCCATCCAATCCTTCACAGCATCAGATGGATATTAAGTACCGTATTCAGCGTTCACTTCCAAACATTCAAGGCAGTTGTCAGTGGTATGCACAGGCAGTTACCGACAATGTAGGAAATTACTGCACGCTCCTTCGCACAAACTATCATCGCACACCAGCCCTCCATCCCCTCATGCCATGGATTGACAAAAAGGCTCCGAAGAAGGTGAAGAAACTTTCAATAGATTACGACAAGAAGACCGGCAATATCTACCTCGTTTGGAAAGCCCCGAAAGGCAAGAAGGAAATGGACAAGGCTCGCAGTTATGCAGTCTATCGTTTCGACAAGAGTGAAAAGGTCAATGTCGATGCACCCGATGCAGCCGACCACCTCGTAGCAGTTACTTCCGACACCCGTTACCAACTCGTCGGTAACCAACTTGACAAGGTATTCGTAGTCACCGCCCTCGACCGCCTTCACAACGAATCCTCTGCCAAGTCAATCAAGTTATAGGGTCTTGTTGCGTGGCAATGGAAGTCAGAATGTAGTAAGAATCTGCGACTGTAATAGTAACAATTGAGCCCAAATCGGTCATTAGAAGTTGATAGATAGACAACTTTTAATGACCGATTTGGGTTAAATGACAGACTAATGTCGTCTCAATGCCAACTAGACTGCCATCTGGTCTTCCCACAGCTCACGTTCACCCTGATGCTCGTACTTGTAGGTCAGCCCCCTGGAGATGTCGCGTATCTCCTC
>JAZQPD010000169.1:0-13830 GCA_045628285.1 Bacteroidaceae bacterium | reverse complement strand
CTTCGGCAAGGAACGAAACGTCGTTCTGGAGTTCCTCGTGGCAGTCGAGTTGTGCCTCGAGTACGTCGAGAGTAGCGCGGGTGTCGGCAAGTGCAGAGTGTGCGTCTTCGAGGTTCTGGTGGCAATACTGCCGATAGGCAGCGGTGAGGGTGCGCGGATTCATCTTCTTGTAGATGACACACACATCCACACACTTGGCTCCTGAGAAATCGACATTCACTCCTGCACGGAGGAATTCCTCGACGAGTAGGGGAATGTCGTAGTGGTTGGAATTGTAGCCGGCAAGGTCGCACCCTGCGAACACCTTATACAGTTCCTGTGCCACCTGCTTGAATGTAGGGCAGTCCTTCACGTCTTCGTCAGTGATGCCGTGAACGGCTGTGGAGGCTTCGGGAATGTGGATGGAGTTGCCGAATGCATCTGCGGGACGGATGCGCATCGACTTTGCCTCCTCAGTGCCGTTGGGATACAACTTGATGTAGCACAACTCCACGATGTGTTCCCTGACGACATCGATACCTGTGGTCTCGAGGTCGAAGAATACGATTGGTTTTGTCAGATTGAGTTTCATCGCATCAGTCGTTGAGCATCATTGGCATGAGGAGCATGAGCAAGTCTTCGTCGGCATCTTGTTCCGCAGGGACGACTACTCCTGCCCGACTTGGGTCAGCCAGTTCGAGAACTACGTCCTGAGAACTGATTCCGTTGAGAATGTCGATGAGGAAAGGTCCCTTGAAACCTATGCTCATAGGATTGCCTTCGTATTCACACATTATTCTTTCTTCGGCTGAAGTGGAAAAGTCTATGTCCTGGGCAGATACGAGCAGACTGCCGCTTTCTATGCGGAGTTTCACAAGGCTGGTGCTTGAACTTGCGAACACGAGTACACGGCGAAGTGCACCGATGAATGCCTGACGGTCGATGGTCACTCTGTAAGGGTTGTCGGTAGGTATTACCGAGTTGTAGTTAGGATAGCGTCCTTCGATGAGGCGGCAGCTGAGGATGTAGTTCTCGACTGCAATCTCAGCATACGACTCGTCAAAACGGATGATGGCATCGCCACCTTCCTTTGTAAGGATGTCCTTCAGCATCTTTGCAGGTTTCTTTGGAAGGATGAACGCAGTAGGCCGTTCTGACTTGACAGCCATGTTGCGGCTGCGCACCAGTTTGTGGCCATCGCTGGCAACGAATGTGAGACTGTCCTCAGTGAAGTCGAAATAGATTCCGTTCATCACCGGACGAAGTTCGTCCTCTGCTGTGGCGAAGATGGTACGTGAAATACCGTCCTGGAGCACTGAACTGCCGATTGACACGGTCTGTGTGTTGTCGCTTATCTGCTGAGGGATTGGATATTCATTTCCCGATTGCCCGATGAAGTTACTGCTGCCATTCTGGTATTTGATTTCAATTGAATAAGTTTCTTCGTTCAAGGAAATCTGCACCGGCTGTTCGGAAATTTCTTTCAGACCATTGATAATCTGAACTGCATTGGCGGCAAAGAGTCCGTTGCCGGATGGTTCATTCACGTCGAGACTTGTAACGAGAGTGATTTCGCCATCTGATGCGGTGAGGGTCAACTTGTCCTGCTGAATATTAAACAGGATACAATCCAGAATCTGAATTGAGTTTTTGGAACTGAGGACCTTGCTTAAGGTTTGAAGACGGTTACAGAGTACCGTACTGGATACATTGAATTTCATTATCTGATAGTTTTTTTGTTTATTATTTTCAACTTACAAAGGTAAAGAAAAAAAATGAATAATAAAAAAAATAAGTTCAATGAATTATGAATTATTTTTTGGTAAATTCAAATAAATGCATTACTTTTGCAGTTGATTTAATGAAAGCAACATGGAATTAGCAGGAAAAGTAATTGCCATACTTGAAGCAAGAAGTGGCGTATCAAAGACAACAGGCAATCCTTGGAAGATGCAGGATTATGTTATAGAAACTCACGAACAGTTTCCACGCAGAATGGTATTCAATGTGTTTGGAGAGGATAAGATCAACACCTTTAACATCCAGATGGGTGAGGAACTGAACGTATCATTCGATATCAACGCCCGCGAATATCAAGGCCGCTGGTTCAACGACATCCGTGCGTGGAGAATTGACCGCGTACAGCCTGATGCAGCAGGACAGGCACCTGCACCGGCAGCTGTGCCGGCAGCAGAACCTATACCACCTTCATTTGCTGCAACAGATACAGCCGATGATCTTCCTTTCTAACAACATGCTTAAAGGGAAGAAGATAGTTCTTGGCATAACCGGCAGCATTGCCGCTTACAAGTCGTGCCTTATTATCCGCGCCCTTATTAAAAAAGGTGCAGAAGTGCAGGTGGTCATCACTCCATCGGGCAAGGAATTCATCACTCCACTCACCCTCTCAACTCTGACAGGGAAACCCGTAGTGAGCGAGTTCTTCGACAGAAGAGACGGTTCTTGGCACAGCCATGTAAGTCTTGGTGTGTGGGCAGATGCAATGCTCATTGCTCCGGCTACGGCATCTACAATCGGTAAGATGGCAAACGGAATTGCCGACAACATGCTCATAACCACCTATCTTTCCATGAAAGCGCCAGTGTTCGTTGCTCCTGCAATGGATCTCGACATGTTTGCGCATCCATCCACACGGAAGAATCTGGAAACCCTCCAATCCTACGGCAACTACATCATAGAGCCAACTTCCGGTGAACTGGCAAGCCACTTGGAAGGAAAAGGACGAATGGAAGAACCTGACAACATCGTAAAAGTACTTGAAGACTACTTCGGAAAATGAAACGTATACTTATAACAGCGGGGCCTACTTACGAAAGGATAGACCCCGTTCGTTTTATAGGAAACTACTCATCGGGAAAGATGGGAATGGCACTTGTGGACGAGTGTCTTGAGAGAGGAATGGAAGTGGAGCTCGTACTCGGTCCTGTCGATTCGTCACATCTCAATCTCAATCGTCCGCATCTCATTGTGACACAGATAGAAAGTGCAAGAGAGATGTATGAGGCTTGCATGAGGATTTTTCCCGAAACTGATGCTGCCATACTCTGTGCTGCAGTAGCTGACTTCACTCCTGAAGTAGTGGCCGACAAAAAGATAAAGCGCAAAGGCGATGAACTCATCATACGACTCAAACCGACTCAGGACATCGCTGCCGCACTCGGAAAGATAAAGTCCGACCGCCAGATTCTGGCTGGATTTGCCCTCGAGACAAATGATGAGGAACAAAACGCAAAGGATAAACTGAAAAGAAAAAATTTCGACTTCATCGTCCTCAATTCTCTCCGCGATGAAGGAGCAGGATTCCGCCATGACACAAACAAGATAACCATCATCGCTGCTACCGAAAAAAAGACCTTCCCACTAAAGAGTAAAAAAGAGTGCGCAAAGGACATAATTGGGTATCTCAATCCTTAAAAAGTTACAAAATGCCTTAAAAATACCCTAAAATTACTTAATTTTTCGTCAAAATGTTTATTATTGCAAGAATTATTCGTATTTTTGCAAGATATTGTGTATTGTATACTGATGAAAGGAATGAATTTGTACATAAAAACAAGTATCTGTTGCCTCGGTTTGCTGGCATTGACTGCTTCTTGTCTGAACACTGACGATGTTGAAAAGACATCGGAATGCGCCATAACTGCAATTAGCATCGCAGACATAAAATCGACTATCCATACCACTGGCTACGACGGAACGGACAGCACGTTCACCCGTACCATGAGCGGAAAGGAAATACGTTTCAACATTGACCAGATCAACGGTCTCATTACCACCATTGACTCATTGCCAAATTGGCTTGACCTCACACGTGTGGTGCCGACCATCACTTGCTATGGTACACCTTGCTACATGAACCCTACAGACTCTGTGTATTATCCGTTTGCAAATGGTACAGACTCTCTAGACTTCTCCTCGCCGACAAAACTCCTCATCATCGGCACTGACGGACAATCATATAAGAAATATACAGTGACATTCAACAAGAGGATAGCCGACTCGGATTCCCTGCTTTGGACATTTAAGGGAAATGTGGACCTGAAAGGCGATTTCCGTCTGGTGCAGAATAACGGCAAGACCTATTTCTTTCAGGAATGTGACACAATTGACTTTCAGTCAGTGACGGCCTTCAAGGGAATGCTTTACGCACTCAATTCCGACGGCATTGTCTGCCGTTCAGAAGATGGGAACATCTGGACGGCTACATCCCTCAGTGCAAAGGTACTTCTTGCTTCTGACAACTATCATATTTATGCACTTGCAGACACAGACAATGGGAAGGAAATCATACAGACAGCCGACCTGGCATCCTGGACAAGATGCAGTTCTGCCAACATCGACAAAATTCCTTCAGGGAACATATCATCCGTTGCTTATTCTACCAAGACAAACCAGTCGCTTCAGAACGTAGTGATGATTGGCAGTCCAGCAGACAAGACCGGCAAGTATGTACCGGTGTGGTACAAGCTCTCCGCGCCTGATACAGAGAACGACCAGAACTGGAACTATATAGGCTTCGCTCCTGACAACCAGTTCAAATTGCCGGTATTTTCACAAATGTCAAACATATTCCTTTATAGAGGAACCCTCTATGTGATTGGCGACGGAAAGATTTATAGTTCAGTAGATAACGGAATATCCTGGAGAGAACTCAAGAAAAAAATGATTCTGCCTGCCGACTTCAGCAAGGAACGTCAGTGCAGAGTGGTTACGGAAGGCAATTACATCCGTCTCTTCCAGAGTGGAGATGATGAAGTTCCAGGAAAGGAATGGACAGGCAGGTTCAACGGGTTGGCTGACTAAATTAACGGTATGACAATCGTACAGGCAAATACAGGCATACATGGACATCTCGCAAATGCAGGATGCCTCTTGGCCGTTGTTGTCTTGTCTGTATTCTGCATGCCCTTGAAGGCACAGACAACGGAACTGGAATACAAGATGGAGATTGGAGGAATGCTCGGCGGATCATTCTATATGGGCGATGCCAACACATCCCGGCTCTACAAGGATACCAAACTGGCTGGTGGAGTTCTTGCCAGATATAATCTCAATCCGAGAATGTCCCTGAAGGCAAACCTTCTGTATGGAGGCATTGCCGGTGATGCAACAGATCTCCGCAATATCTTCGGAGAGGTGGAAGGGCAAGACTGGAAATTCAATAACTCTGTCGTAGACTTCAGTTGTACTTACGAGTTGTGCTTCTGGGCCTATGGGACAGGAATGAGCTATAAAGGCACGAAACGACTTGTGCCGTATATCCAGATGGGGCTTGGCACAACTTATGGCAACAAAGTCTTCACAGTGAATTTCCCAGTAGGATTCGGAGTGAAGTACAAACTGAAGGACAGATTGAACATTGGTCTTGACTGGACGATGCATGTCACACTCAGTGACAAGCTCGACGGCATTTCTGACCCTTTCAAGATAAGTAGTGGATTCCTCAAGAACACTGACTGCTATTCGCTCACGATGCTCTACGTCTCGTACGACTTCTTCCCGAAATTACGCAAGTGCAACAACGATTAGACAAAAGATATGAGTTATTTAGATAAGATAGACAAGAACAGCGTACCTCGTCACGTAGCCATCATCATGGATGGAAACGGACGGTGGGCAAATGCTCGTGGTATGGAACGTGTGGCAGGACACAGGCAGGGTGCCCAGCAGGTTCACACTATCATGGAGGATGCAGTACGCCTCGGAGTGGAATATCTTACCCTTTATACCTTCTCTACTGAAAACTGGAACCGTCCTCAGGCAGAAATCAACGCTCTCATGGAGATACTTCTCGAACATATCAACGAAGAGACCTTCATGAAGAACAACGTGAGGTTCAGGGTCATCGGACAGGTAGACCGTCTGCCAGTAATCGTTCAGGAAGCAGTAAAAGCACTTGCAGAACTGACAAGGAACAACACAAAGAGTTGTATGGTCATAGCACTCAGCTATTCTTCAAAATGGGAACTCACGAAGGTTGCTCACGACATTGCAGTAGATGTGAAAGAGGGAAAGCTCAGTCCTGACAACATAGCAGAAGAAACAATCAACCAATATCTTGCCACCAGTTTCATGCCTGAACCAGAACTGTTGATTCGTACAGGCGGAGAAAAGCGCCTCAGCAATTTCCTCCTGTGGCAGAGTGCATATTCGGAATTTTACTTCACCGACACTTATTGGCCGGATTTTTCAAGTGAGGATTTTTATAAAGCAATATGTGATTACCAAAGTCGTCAGAGACGCTTCGGCAAAACAGAAGAACAGGTAGAAAATGAAAGTAGGAAATCAAAATAACGGGAAGAAAATGAAGTGGGGACTCCGGCTGATGTGTATTGTGGGGTTGATGTGGCTGATTTCGGCTGAAGGGCTGGCACAGGACAATAATACAGAATCTCCAAAAATCATGTACGGACTAAGCAGGGCCCCCCGCTACCCTATTGGAGGTTTCATCGTAGAGGGAGTGAAAGGCTATGAGGACTATTTGCTGGTAGGTATCTCCGGCTTGGCAGTAGGTGATATCGTCTCGCTTCCTGGCGATGAGATAACGGATGCCGTGAAACGATACTGGAAGCATGGATTGTTCTCGAACGTAAGAATCGAGGCCGACAGGATTCAGAACGACAGCGTATATCTCAAGATTGTCCTTACTGCACGTCCGCGTGTGTCTACCCTAAATATCGAGGGACTGAAGAAAAGCGAAAAAGAAGATGTAGAGAAGAAAATTCCAATCGTAAAGGGCAACCAGATTACTCCAGATATGGTTGACCGCACAAAACGTATCATCGGCAAATATTTCGAGGACAAGGGTTACAAGAATGCATCGGTTGAAGTGCTTCAGCGTGATGACATCACTCAGGATGGAATGATGATTGTCGACATCAATATCGACAAGCACGAGAAAGTGAAGGTGAACAACATCATCATCACTGGTAACGACAATCTCGCCACAAAGAAAATCACTGGTACGACATTCACTACCAGTCTGCTCAAGAAGACCCACAAGAAAGGTAGTTTCCTCAAGACAACGAAGTTCGTACCCGAGAAGTTTGAAGAGGACAAGAACCGTGTGCTCGAGAAATATGGTGAACTTGGTTACAGAGACATCGAACTCGTTGACAGTATCGTTGACCTCGGCAACAACATGATTGACATTTACCTGCACTTCGATGAAGGACAACGTTATTACATACGAAATATAAACTGGGTGGGTAATACCGTCTATACTACTTCCGGCCTTAACGAAGTACTTCGAATGAAGAAGGGTGATGTATATAATCAGACTCTGATTGAGAAACGGCTTCAGGCTGGTGGCGATGAGGCAGTCTCAGTCGCAAACTGTTATTTCAACGACGGATACGTATTCAACAAGGTTACTCCTGTGGAAGAGACTGTAGACGGTGACTCTATCGACCTTGTCATCCGAATCTATGAAGGTATCCAGGCAACAATCAACAAGATTAACATCTATGGCAACACACAGGTGTACGAGGAAGTCGTCCGTCGTGAACTCAAGCTCAAGCCAGGCGACCTCTTCAATATGGATGCCTTCAAGTCATCTATTCAGGAAATCGCCCAGATGGGGCATTTCGACCCGGAAGGAATAAAGCCAGAACCGATGCCAGACCAGACAAATGGAACAGTCGACATCAACCTCGGTCTTGCTCCCAAGGCAAGTGACCAGGTGGAATTCTCACTCGGATGGGGACAGATTGGTGTGACATTCAAGCTCGGCCTTAAGTTCGGCAACTTCTCTATGCGCAACCTTTTCGGAAAAGACAAGAACCGCAGGGGATTCCTGCCACGAGGTGACGGACAGCAACTCGAACTCTCCGGATCAACCAATGGCTCATACTATCAGCAATACAGTATTTCATTCTACGACCCTTGGTTCGGCCGCAAGCGTCCTAACTCATTCTCAATCTCGGCATTCTATTCACGTCAGACAGACATCAGCAGTGCCTACTACAACAGTTCCTACTACAACAGCTACTACTCACTTCTCAGTGGATATGGCAACTACAATAGTTCCTACTACAACAACTACTCATCCTATTACGACCCCGACAAATACATCCAGTTGTTTGGTCTCTCAATCGGATGGGGTAAGCGACTTAACTGGCCGGACAACCAGTTCTCTGTTTCTGCCAGCCTTGCTTACACCCGCTACATGCTGAAGGACTGGGAGTACTTCCTCATTTCCAACGGAAACTGCAACAACATCAACCTGACCCTCCAATTGCAGCGATATTCTCTCGACAACGCAGTCTTCCCACGAAGCGGTTCCCAGGTATCATTCTCAGTCAGTGCAACACCACCTTATTCTTTATTTGATGGAGTGGACTATGAGGGCCTTGCCTCAAATCGTGCCGATGCAAGATATCAGGATGACCTTCAGAAGAAGTTCCGCTGGATTGAATACCACAAGTGGAAGTTCACATCCAAATTCTATACACCTCTCACAAAGGCAAAGAAATGCTTCGTATTCATGACCCGGGTGGATTTCGGACTCCTGGGCTATTACAACAAGTACAAAAAGTCACCATTTGAGACATTCTATGTCGGCGGTGACGGTATGACCGGATACTCGACAAGCTATTACACCGAAACAATCGGACTTCGTGGATATGACAATGGTGCGCTCACCCCACAAGGCTATGAAGGATATGCATATTCACGTCTCTCAGCCGAGATACGCTACCCACTCATGCTCAATGGTTCCACCAACATCTTTGCACTGGCATTCGTTGAAGGTGGTAATGCATGGAACGAAGTCAGCAAGTTCAACCCGTTCGACATGAAGCGTTCTGCGGGATTCGGTGTCAGAATCATGTTGCCGATGGTCGGACTCATGGGTATCGACTGGGGCTACGGCTTCGACAAAATCTATGGTTCAAGCAGCTATGGCGGCAGCCAGTTCCACTTCGTACTCGGACAGGAATTCTAACCTCGCCTCGTTCGGAGTGATGAGTGAAAAATGAAAAGTTAAAACTGAAAACAATATGAAAAGACTATCATTTCTATTAGCATGTGCATTTATTGCAATCAGTGCTTCTGCACAGAAGTTTGCACTTGTCGACATGGAGTACATTCTCAAGAACGTACCAGCCTATGAACGTGCAAACGAACAACTGAATCAACTCTCAAAGAAATGGGAAAGTGAGATTCAAGCCATACTTACAGATGTAGAATCTCAGTACAAGAAGTATCAGTCGGAAACCGTATTCCTCTCAGATGCCCAGAAGAAGAAGACTGAAGAAGAAATCATTGCAAAGGAAAAGCAGGCCAGTGACCTCAAGAAGAAGTACTTTGGCAGTGAGGGCGAACTCTACAAGAAGCGACAGAGTCTTATGGCTCCGATTCAGGACGAGATATACAACGCTGTGAAGGACATCTGCGACCAGAAAGGCTACCAACTCGTTCTCGACCGTGCATCAGGAGGCAGTATCATCTATGCCTCACCAAAAATTGACATCAGCGATGATGTACTTCAGAAACTTGGATATTCAACAAATTATTAATAATAAAAACAACAAACAAAATGAAAAAGTTAACATTAGTAATCGCATTGGCATTCGTTGCCATCAGTGCATCAGCACAGAAATTCGCTCATTTCAATTCTGCACAGATTATCCAGGCAATGCCAGAGTACACTGCAGCACAGACAGAACTCCAGAACCTCCAGAAGACTTACATGGACGAACTGAAGAAGATGGAAGACGAAATTACTACTAAAAGCCAGGAGTATGAAAAGGAAGCAGAAAAACTTCCGGATGCAGTAAAGCAGCGCCGCACACAGGAACTCGACGACCTCTACAAACGTTATCAGGAATACAGACAGACAAGTGATCAGGACCTCCAGAAAGCATCGCAGACAAAGATGCAGGAAATCTCAGAAAAGATTGGCAATGCAGTGAAGGAAGTCGGTGTAGCTGGTGGTTTCGTGTACATCATGGACGTAACAGCAGGAATCCCTTACATCAGCGAAACTCTCTCAACAGACGTAACTGACCAGATTAAAGCAAAACTTGGACTTAAATAATTGAACGGTATGATTGACAAACTCGATAAGCAGATACTGGAAATCATCTCCGTCAATGCTCGGATTCCATTCAAGGATGTAGCCGCACAGTGCAATGTGTCGCGCGCAGCTATCCATCAAAGGGTACAGCGACTCATTGACAATGGTGTAATCGTTGGTTCCGGCTATCAGGTCAATCCTAAGAGCCTCGGCTATTCCACATGTACATACGTCGGAATAAAGCTTGAGAGAGGTTCCATGTACAAGAGTGTTGTTGAGGAACTCAAGAAGATACCGGAAGTAGTGGAATGCCACTGCACGACCGGCCCTTACTCCATGTTCATCAAACTCTACGTACGCGACAACGAACAGCTCATGCACACACTGAACAACCTTATTCAGGGAATCCATGGAGTAGATTCAACAGAGACCCTCATCTCTCTTGAACAAAGTTTCAAGAAGCCGCTTCCTATCACTCCAATAAATTAATTGGCAAGGAAGTCTTCATCAGCCCTTCCCTAAAAGGAATGAGGCAAACAGATAAAGAAACGCTCACTAACAATGGGCGTTTTTTGTTTTACTTTTCAAAAATTGTATGTTTCTTATAATGTTTCCGGATTTTTTATTACTTTTGCATAGCAAATCAAATTATCAGATAAAATAGGTATGAAAACAACAGTCAAGTTACTCTTACTTTTTACTTTTTACCTGGCTGGTGAACTGGTTCCTGAACTTATCGGAGGAGCCGAATCGGCAGCTTTCACCAGCGGAGCATATGCCCAGGTGATGTTCGGAAATATTCCGCCTCTGCACGTGGAAGGAAAGAATCTCAAGGACATTAACGGCAACACCGTGGTGCTGCATGGAGTGATGGACACCCCAAGCGCGTGGTTCAACAACGGACGATGGGGATGGAACTACGACAGTGCGGGAATGACCCGCTGCATTGACTATTTCGACAAGTTGTTCACGGCTCTTACCGACACGACTCAGGGTGCATACTGCAATGTGTTCCGTCTGCATCTCGAACCGGCATGGACAAACGACAACAGTTATCACTACTGCGACAAGACAGGTGACGGAGAGGCTGACATACAGCACTTCAACCCCTCACGGCTGAAGACCTATATGAAGCAACTCTACTGGAAACTCATCCAGAAGGCTCTGAAGCATGGGCTGTATGTAGTAGTCCGTCCTCCTGGTGTATGTCCGGGCACTATCAAGGTGGGCGATGTCTACAACAAGTACCTGATGGAAGTATGGGACATAGTAACTCAGAACGACTCTATCAAGAAATACTCAGGACAAGTGAGCATAGAACTTGCCAACGAGCCAGTAAACCTGAACGATGCTGACGGAAAGGGTACTGCCAATGCAAAGCACGATTTCTTCCAGCCAATAGTCGACAAGATACGCCAGAACGGATTCACGGGTATCGTATGGATTCCCGGTACCGGATATCAGTCAAGTTATCAGGACTATGTGACCAACCCTATCACCGGATACAACATAGGCTATGCGGTGCATGTATATACTGGCTGGTATGGCCAGGAGGACAAGAATGCCAACGGAAATACTTTCATCAAGAATTTCAAGAATCAGGTTCCTGTTGTTGAGACTAACCCGATTATGGTGACTGAGATTGACTGGAGTCCGAACAACACCAACAACATCGACCACTACAACGAGTTCAACCAACCTGTCTACAAGAACTTCGGAACATGGGCAACGGGATCCACGAGCAAGTGGGGCAAGGCATGGAAGGCGGTTCACGACCATTACGGCAATATCGGCATGACTCTGACCAGTACAGGTGACTTCATCAACATCGACAAGTACATTGCCAACAGGAAAGTGGAACCGGCATTCCTCGACGACATGAAGAAAGCCGGATATGCCGATGCCTATGAGGCATGCAGCGGAGCATGCTTCGTATGGTATAAGGAATGGGCTCAGAAAAACTATCCTCATGCTGACTATACCCGTACGTGGACAGCGGACTTGGGAAACGGCAAATACAAGAACCCTATCCTGAATGCTGACTTCCCCGACCCTGATGTAATAAGGGTAGGCAACACATTCTATATGGTCAGTACAACCATGTACCATTTTCCTGGAGCAACGATCCTAAAGTCGAAGGACCTCGTCAACTGGGAATACTGCGCCAACCCTCTCCAGCAGATTGCCGACAACAACGCCTACAACCTCACAGACGGAGCACACCACTATGCTCAAGGACAGTGGGCAGCAAGCCTCAACTACTCGAAAGGCAAGTTCTACCTCTATTTCATCAGTTACGGGCGCGACGGAGTGGACAACACAAAGAACATAATGCTCACCACATCCGACCCTGAGGGAATATGGGAAATGCAGGAATGGCCGGAGCACTACTACGACAGCGGATGGCTCTTCGATGATGGCGAGAACGGCGACGGATATGTCTATGTGGCATGTGGCATAGGTGACATCTATGTGAACAAGCTCAACGGCACCACACTGAAGAAAATCACGAGTACGAAAATCATCAGCCACGATACGAAGGACTACTACAATGCAATGGAAGGCAGCCACATGTATCACATCGGCGACTACTACTATGTTTATGTCACCACAGGCGGCTACTACCGTGGACAGCAGATTTTCCGTAGCAAGAGTCCGATGGGACCTTACGAGGAATGTCCTTACATGGTGTTCGAAAATCAGGCAATCCATCAGGGAGCCCTCGTCGATACTCCTACGGGCGAATGGTGGACAATACTCTTCAAGGATGCAGGTTCCATCGGCCGTATACCTTACCTCGAGCCGGTGACATGGAACAACGGCTGGCCGATAGTGGGCAACAAGGGCATCGATGTGTCGAAGAACGGAATTTCATTCAGAAAACCGACTGTAGTGGCTGATCCTGTAGACTATACCAATGTGAACTTCGGACGTACCAGTCTCCCTACCAACGACACATTCACAGACCCTAAACTGGGAATGCAGTGGGAATGGAACCACAATCCCGACAATTCAGGCTGGAGTCTGTTTGAGCATCCGGGCTGGCTGCGTCTCCACACAGTCAGTGTGACCGAAGAACTTATCAGTGCCCGCAACTCACTTTCACAGCGTATCATGGGGTATGTTCCTGAAGGCACCACTTCTTCAAAAGTCATCGACAGTTATGGTACTGTGAAGATGGACATCAGCAACATGCGCGAAGGTGATGTGGCTGGTTTGTCAGTATTCCAGAATCCTTATTCGTTCATTGCTGTGAAAATGGCGGATGGAAAGAAAGTGCTGTATAGCGAGCGCTGCACATTCGACGGTCAGAAACTCAACAAGGAAGAGACGAAACTCGGTGATGAGATTGATGCTGACTCCATCTATCTGAGGGCAGTAGTAAACTTCGGCCGCAACACCTGCAAGTATTACTATAGCCTCGACAACTCTAAGTGGACTCAGTGGGGATGCACCATGTCCATGCGCTTTACCCTCGACATATTCGTGGGACAACGTTTCTACATCTTCAATTATGCAACCAAGGGACTCGGAGGATATGTCGACATTGACTGGTTCTCAACCGAACCTGAATATACGGAAGAGAGATTTTTCGGCGAGGGTGTACTCAATACATTCACTGAGGAAGATCTTACGATGGTATCCATTGAACTCGCCAAGACCGACTATCTGCTCACAGTAGGTACCGCACAGGCACTTGAAATCATTTGTACTGCCAAGTCGGGCATGAGGAGCAATGTTGCAGGCAACTGCAAGTATGTCTCATCAAACCCAGAGATTGCAACTGTAGTGGGAGGACGAATCATGACCCT
>JAZQPD010000168.1:0-2761 GCA_045628285.1 Bacteroidaceae bacterium | reverse complement strand
CTTAAAATTTGCAGTTATATTGAAAGTTTGTTGTAATTTTGCACTATTGTTATGGGAAAGTTGTATATAGTTCCGACTCCGGTGGGCAATCTGGAAGATTTCACCTTCAGGGCCGTAAAGGTACTGAAGGCGGTGGACATGGTACTTGCCGAAGATACGAGGACCTCCAGTGTGTTGATGAAGCACTATGACATTCACACTCCGTTGAAGTCTCACCATAAGTTCAATGAGCATCAGCAGGTTGCCAATGTGGTCGAAAGGCTGCAGGCTGGTATGGACATAGCCTTGATAAGCGATGCCGGCACACCAGGGATAAGTGATCCTGGTTTCTTGCTTTCAAGGGAATGTGCGAGGGCAGGAATAGAGGTCGAGACCCTTCCCGGACCCACTGCATTCGTACCGGCACTCATCGATAGCGGACTCCCTTGTGACAGATTCTGCTTTGAGGGCTTCCTTCCTCAGAAGAAGGGTAGGATGTCCAGGCTGCAGGCTCTGAAAGATGAAGAGAGGACCGTCGTATTGTATGAGAGTCCTTACAGGATTGTCAAACTTCTTGAGCAAGTCATTGAGGTGATGGGCGAAGACCGTCCTATGAGCATCACCCGCGAAATCAGTAAGGTTCACGAAGAGACGGTTAGAGGTACGGCAGGCGAACTGCTTGCACATTTCAGGGAAAATGAACCGAAGGGAGAGTTCGTGGTGCTGATAGGGAAAGGAATTACTAATAATGAATTATTAATTTAATTTTAAGATTATGAAAAAGTATTTTTGTCAGTTGGCAATTTGCGGTACAGTTTTGATGGTATCGTGTGTAGGCGGTCAGAATGCGCCTGTAGAAGACAACAGCGAACGTGATTCGCTTGAGGATGTAATCAATCAGAAGGATGAGGAACTGAATGAGTTGATGACTTCGTTTGCAGATATTCAGGACGGCTTCTCACGTATCAGCGAGGCTGAGGGACGAATCAACACTATCAGCGACAGCAAGGGCGAGAGTCCTGAGGTGGCTCGTAATATTCAGGAAAACATGAACTACATTGCTGAGGTGATGCAGGAGAACCGTGAGAGGATAGCACAGTTGCAGGCAAAACTGAATGCAAGCACCATCAAGTCCGGAAAACTCAAGGAACAGATTGAGAAACTGGAGGCTCAGTATGAAGAGAAGGTAAAGGAAATAGCCGAACTGCAGCAGAAACTGGCAGAGAAGGACATCGAAATCCAGGCCCTCTCCGACACTATCGTGAATCTGGCAACAGAGAACACTTCGGTAAAGGCTGACCTCGATGCCGCTTCAAAGGTGGTGAATAGCCAGGATGCTCAGTTGCATACTGCCTACTATGTGTATGGAACCAAGAAGGAACTCAAGGAACATGGCATCCTTGATGGTCGCGACGTAATGAAGGGCAATTATGACAAGACTTATTTCACAAAGATTGATATCCGTAACTTCAAGAGTGTAAAACTCGATTCAAAGTCAGCCGAGTTGCTTACTAACCATCCGGAGGGCTCTTATTCCCTCGTGAAGGACACCAAGGGCTTCTATACACTCAACATCACTGATGCAACCAAGTTCTGGAGTGTCAGCAAATATGTTGTCGTGAAGGTGAAATGAGGCATAACGGAAAATTTCTTCTTGCATTCTGTCTTGCATTATTCACCGTCGGTGGAATTGCACAGACAGAATGGCATCCTACCCGCGACTTCCCACTCCTCTTCAGCAGGATGGAGAAGGCAACCGTACATTATGGAATCATCCAGGACCGCGAGAAACTGATGCCTTGCAATATCCATATTGGTACTGCAAAGAAATATCAGGTGCTAATCTATGCCAATGAGAATGGTGTGGTGATGGAGACCGACCCTGATGCCGTGAACAGGATTGACTTCCCCGATGGAACCTATATCCCGATTGAACACAAGTATTTCGGAAAGGTTATCCATGAGGACAGTGTCGGCAGGATTATCATGGTGCGCGACCTCGACAGGGAGAAACTGACGGAATATCAGCGTTCCACCATGAGTGAGGCATCCAAGATTGACTTGAGTCTGCTCGGATGGAGAATTCCGAAGGAGGATATCGAGAATCTGCCAATGTGCGTGAGGTTCTATTTCGTTTACAATATGGAAATCTTCGAGGTGACGGACAAGAACATCCTGGAGCATATCAACCAGTCGAGAAGGAAGGAGTACCGGGCCTACACCCGTGCAGCGGAACTCATCTCAACCAATGAGAGTTCTGTCCGGCGTCTCTGGAAGGATTTCTTCGTAAACTACGACAAGACTCTCAAATTCTACAAGAAAAAATGACTATGATTCTTCGCAGTATTTTCTTCATGGCTGCAATGCTTTTTGCCGTAGTGGCAGAGTGCCAGACAAAGTCGGACTTCAGCATAGACCTGTGGCCCGACGGACTTCCAAACAGCAATGGCACCGACAACACAAAACCCTTCGACGATGCAACCCAGAACTTCCGCCCCAATATCCGTGTGTTCCTGCCGGAAAAACCGGATGGTAGGGCTGTGATTGCCTGTCCCGGTGGCGGTTATTCACATCTGGCAATGGATCATGAGGGGTACGACTGGGCTCCTTATTTCAACAGTCGTGGCATAGCATTGATAGTCGTAAAGTACAGGATGCCCCACAACAACAAGGAAGTGCCTATGAGCGATGTGCAAGAGGCATTCCGCTATACAAGGAATCATGCACGAGAATGGAAAATCAATCCTCACAAGATTGGGATAATGGGCAGCAGTGCCGGAGG
>JAZQPD010000167.1:0-4922 GCA_045628285.1 Bacteroidaceae bacterium | reverse complement strand
CAGCGAGCATCTTCTGCTTAGGGAAGGTGATACCGTAGATACGCGTCATCATCGGACGCTTCTCGTCGCCACGCCAATAGGCTGCAGCGAGTGAGAGTACCTTTGCCGACTTTATTTCAGCTGTGTTTATGAGGTGCGGGCCGCGACAGAGATCAGTGAATGCACCCTGTGTGTATGTAGTAATCTGACCATCTTCGAGGTCGTTGATGAGCTCGCATTTATACGTCTGGCCTCTTTCGCCGAAAAATTTCAGGGCGTCAGCTTTCGTGATGTCCCTCTTTACGAGTTCCTCCTTCTTCTGCTGGAGTTCCTGCATCTTTTTTTCAATTTCAGGGAAGTTGGCGTCAGAAAGTTTCAAGCCCTCAGGCGGCATTACGTCGTAGTAGAAACCGTTTTCTATGGCAGGACCTATTCCGAACTGTATGCCAGGGTAGAGCTCCTGGAGTGCCTCTGCCATAAGGTGGGCAGATGTATGCCAGAAAGCATGTTTACCTTCATCGTCTTCCCATTTGTAGAGTACAAGTGATGCATCCTCGTTGATAGGGAAATTCAGTTCTTTTGTCTCACCGTTTACGCCACATGCAAGGACTTCCTTTGCAAGTCGTGGACTGATGCTTTCTGCAATCTGCAGGGCACTGACTCCGGCTTCGTATTCACGAATGCTACCGTCAGGAAATGTAATCTTTATCATAATTCTTTCGCTAAATTCAATTTATCATGCAAATTTAGTAAAAAAAAGTGAAACATAAGTTAAATTACCGAAAATTCACAGATAAATGCTTGAATTTTCTCACCGAATAAAAAAAGTGACCAGATTTTCACACATATTATTTTTTTTTCCTAACTTTGCAATTCGAAATCATTCTTTTAGTCTAATTAATAAAACAAACAGATTATGAAACATTCAAAATTCATGGCAATCGTGCTCAGCGTAGCACTCATTTTCAGTTCATGCGGAATGAACAACACAACTAAGGGCGGACTCATCGGTGGTGGTGGTGGTGCTGCTCTCGGTGCACTCGTAGGTTCGCTCATCGGTGGAGGTGTCGGTGGCGGTACAGCAATCGGTGCAGCAATCGGTGGTGCAGTAGGTACAGGTGCCGGTATCCTCATCGGCAAGAAGATGGACAAGGTAAAGCAGCAGGCAGAACAAGTAAAGAATGCTCAGGTTGAGACTATCACCGACGCTAATGGCCTCCAGGCAGTTAAGGTTACTTTCGATTCCGGTATCCTCTTCACAACTGGCAGTTCTACTCTTAGCGCAACAGCCAAGTCTTCACTCAACCAGTTTGCAAACAACGTACTCAAGGCTAATCCGGACCTCGAAATTGCTGTCATGGGCTTCACTGATAATGCTCCGTTTAAGAACAGCACAGCAGAACAAAGCGCACAGAAGAACCTCGCTCTCTCCCAGCAGCGTGCAGATGCCGTAAAGACCTATCTCCTCGGACAGGGCGTTCAGAGCAAGCAGGTTAAGTCCTCTACCGGTTACGGTGAGGCAAATCCAGTTGCCGACAACTCTACAGAAGCCGGCAAACAGCAGAACCGTCGCGTAGAAGTTTATCTCTATGCAAGTCAGGAAATGATCGACGCAGCAAATAAGGAAGCTGGCAAATAATGCTCGTCAGTAAAATATTCAAGACGATACTAAAGACAATAGTATCAACACTTTTTCTGTTCATAGGCACTTCCGTCCTCGCAGTCATACTGTACAGGTACGTCGAAGTGCCTTTTACTCCACTTATGGGAATAAGGATGATACAGCAGGTTCACGACGGAAGAATACCGTGTGCCGCCCACAAATGGGTCCCACTCGACTCCATGTCGTGCTACATGCCGGTAGCCGTCATATCAAGCGAAGACCAGAACTTTCTTTCCCACAATGGTTTCGACCTCGATGCCATCGAGAGCATCCTGAAGAAACAATACGAGCAGGGTGGCATTGACGCGGTTCGCAATGGCAAGATGCGGGGGGGGAGTACCATTTCACAGCAGACTGCAAAAAACGTGTTCCTCTGGCCTAAGTCATCATGGGTGAGGAAAGGATTTGAAGCCTATTTTACCGTACTTATCGAGGCATTCTGGAGCAAGCACAGAATCATGGAAGTCTATCTCAATGTCATCGAGATGGGCGACGGAATCTATGGAACCGAGAGCGTGGCTGAAAAACATTTTGGAACCACTGCCCACCTGCTCACACGCGACCAGTGTGCCATGATAGCAGCATCACTTCCCAATCCGCTAAGGATGAACAGTTCCGCTCCTACACCTTATATGTATAAGAGACAGTCCTGGATTAAGCGCCAGATGCGTCATGTTCCGTTGTTTGAAAAGGAAGCAAAATAATGCGACTCATCACCTTTTTACTTGCCCTTGTCGTTTTCACTCCCCTCTATTCCCAAGACTTCGTACTGGCGAGCTACAACTGCGAAAACGCATTTGACACCATTCACGACGAAGGCAAGAACGACTATGAGTTCCTTCCTCAGGGCAATCGTCGCTGGTCGAGAAAGCGGATGTTCACCAAACTGAAGAATATCGGAAAGGTCATCCTTTCCATTGATTCCGTCAAGCCTGCAGACGTCATCTGCCTCGAGGAAGTGGAGAACGACACCGTCCTCACATATCTCACCCGCAACACCCCGCTTGCCCGTATCGGCTATCGTTACATCATGACCAACTCCCTCGACGAGAGGGGCATCAATGTTGCCATCATCTATTCCCCATTCTCCTTCCACCTCATTTCCAGCCACACCATCCGTCCCCGTATTGACGGATTCACACGTGATGTCCTCCATGCCACAGGCTGGATAGCGGGAGGCGACACACTCGATGTATTTGCCGTCCACCTCCCAAGCAAACTGAACGGCAAGACAAGCGAACGGAACAGGCTGACAATTGCGTCGCAGATAATGCAGAGTATTGACTCGTTGCGCAAAGTGAGGACAAATCTCAATGCCGTCATCATGGGCGATTTCAACGACGGTCCCGAATCCCGGGTAGTCAAGCAGGGGTTCAGCGGACTGGTAAACCTGATGACCGGGCACCATCAGTCATACAAGTACCAGGGACACTGGGACTGCATCGACCAGATACTCGTCAATAAGGAAATGGTACATAGAGTGAAAGAGAGTGGGGTAGCGGCCCGTCAGTTCCTCCTTGAATCCGATGGGAAATACTCAGGCACCAAACCCCGCCGCACCTTCACAGGCTGGAACTACAACCCCTCCGGTTTCAGCGACCATCTTCCGGTATATCTACGAATTGATAGCAGCCGGCATCAGGATGCTCATTAGGACGTACGATGCCATTGCGGTCAGTGGCATACTGGTCCGAGACGTACGCACCAATTCCGCGAGCCTTTGAGATACTGCTGAGACGGAAGTCGCACGAATAGTCCTTGTTCGGAATTGTCAGACGCCTGAAGTTATGCTTCTTGCTGAACGCCGTGTCCGACTCGAACACACAATCCACGAAACACTCCCTGTCTACAGCATTGGAGTCCGTAAGCACCAGACTGTTGGCAAAATGATAGTTGAAGTCAGCATCGCTGTTCTCCACACGCGTTCCAAAAATCTCATCATCCTCATACCCCGTCACTATGCAGTTCCTGAAAGTCAGTTCGTGGAGAGGATAGATGGTATCGTTCTTTATATTAGAAAAATAAAGCGCATGCCCGCATTCACTCCATGGATAAAACTGGGCAATGGTGGAGAAACAGAAATTCACCACACCGCCAGTCACGTTCACACAGTTGCCCATCGAATTCGTAATCTGGCTGTTGCCAACCATAGCCATACAGCAGTTCAAATCCAGACCATGTCCGGCTACATTGTGAACCACTGAGTTCATCAGTATGAGCGACTGTTCGTCGGCAGTACCGTCAACTCTTATTCCGAAACACCCGCTGTGAATGTCGCAGAACTCCAGTTTGTTGCCCGTACTCCCTTCGAAAATGTGAATGCCGTTCCAGAGCGCGTCAACCTGGTCGTAAGGAAGATACCACAGCAGTTTGTCGAGCCTGTCACCACGGAACGTGATTGGTCTTTCCAGTGTGCCCTTAGCCTCCAAGGTTCCGTGTACGTCCAGTCCTGCCTTGTCGTGGAAGTACAGCGTTGCTCCCGGCTCTATGCTCAGAGAAGCATTGCTGTCAACTACCAGCGAATCATATATAAGGTAAGGCCGTCGCGACGAAAGCACCGTGTCGTTACTGAAATGCTCTCCCCTCATCACTATCACATCCCGACCGTAAGCCTCGAGGATAATCTTCTGCATCACTCCACCAGGCAAAGTAAATAAAAGGGAGTCCGATATAAGAACCGGAGAATCAGAATCCTGCGGATTGACAGTCACCTCCACGAATACGAAGATGCTGTCCTCATGACCAATCTCGACATCAGAAAACTGCGTACCATACAAACCGTCGACATTGACGCGGAAACCGCTGTTTCCACCACTTGCCAACCTTACAGATGTCAGTCGGACCCCTTTATCATTATCGTTATATACAATCAGTTCCTGCGTAGCCGAACCAATAGAGGTGAATACAGTATCAAAACTGACCGTATCCGTAGAAAACGCAAGCAGCATTCCCGGATCATCCGAGAACGACTCGTCCTTCATGCAACTGCTTGTCAAGAACATCCCAAACAACCAGCACAACGATGCGGATAATATGAAAAACCGTTTCATTCTACACTAATAACGTATGAAAGCAAAAAATATTGTGTCGTTTTCAGGGGCTTCAGCAGCAAATGCCAATATGTCTTGAGGCTAAAAAATGATGATTTTTCAACGATTTTTTGTAACAATTGAATAGATTTTTGGCATGAATTTCGGTCTTGGCAATAGCGTTGTCAAAATGGAATACAACGCAATGGATTGATTGTCAATTAAATGGCGTTTTTACGTTGTCAAGATTG
>JAZQPD010000166.1:0-15512 GCA_045628285.1 Bacteroidaceae bacterium | reverse complement strand
TGCTTTCGTCGATTACATCAATTGTCACACTCGTAGCTTTGCTATTAAAATAAAAAATTCAACTTTCGCATGTATATTAAAACATTAATGGCCATTAATCTAAACATTAATCAGACATTAATTTTATTTATGGCTGATGGCATGTTTATATCAAATCATAGTCATTGATTATTAATGTCCCGATTAATGTTTAAATAACTCCGAACTCTGCTCGCCTGAGTGGCCGTAGTGCCCAAAGAATGTTGAAATAAAATAATGTAAATCAATAGCATACAAACTTGAGAAATTTGAATAGAATTATATTTTTCCTTGCAAAATTACGAAAAAAAACTGTAAACCGTAGCGATTTACGGATAATATTAATCCGAGTATGGTTATATTTCAAAAAAATGCCCATGAGGGACATCGCTGCCATACACGAAACGGAGAGTTTCTCCGTCACGGACAAGGACGATGCCTTCACCGCGTGGGCTGGGGATGTAATACTGGCTCAGTGCAAGTGTGACTCTGAGGCTACTCCAGACGAGGATTAAGTGGTCTAAAATTTATTACTGACGTTTTACCCAAAACGTCAGTACAAAACGGAAAAACGTCAGTACAAAACAGGGTGAACGTCAGTAATAAACTGGGTAAAGCTCAGAGTGAAGAGTGAAGAGTGAAAATAATAAAGAAGGAGTGCAACGCGAATTGCACTCCTCATTATCAGAAATTCCCTTTTTAGGCTTATAAACTTATGCGTTTACCTTCGCCATGTGAGCAATGAGCTCGAGAACCTTGTTTGAATAACCGATTTCATTGTCGTACCAGCTGATTACCTTTACGAATGTGTCAGTAAGATAAACACCAGCATTGGCATCGAAGATAGATGTGAGTGTGCATCCGAGGAAGTCAGATGAAACTACAGCATCTTCTGTGTAACCGAGTACACCCTTGAGTTCACCGTTAGCAGCTTCCTTCATAGCAGCGCAGATGTCTTCCTTAGTTGCAGGCTTTGCAAGATTTGCAGTGAGGTCAACTACAGAAACATCAAGAGTAGGAACGCGCATAGAAATACCTGTGAGCTTGCCGTTGAGTTCAGGGATAACCTTACCTACAGCCTTAGCAGCACCTGTAGAAGAAGGGATGATGTTGCCAGACGCAGCACGACCACCACGCCAGTCCTTGAGAGATGGACCGTCAACAGTCTTCTGAGTAGCTGTTGTAGAGTGAACTGTTGTCATCAAACCGTTAACGATACCGAACTTGTCGTTGAGAACCTTAGCGATTGGAGCAAGACAGTTGGTTGTGCAAGATGCGTTGGAAACGAACTGGGTTCCCTTAACGTACTTGTCGAAGTTAACTCCACAAACGAACATTGGAGTATCGTCCTTTGAAGGTGCTGACATTACAACATACTTTGCACCTGCCTCAATGTGAGCCTGAGCCTTTTCCTTTGTGAGGAAGAGACCTGTTGATTCTACTACATATTCTGCACCTACTGCATCCCACTTAAGGTCAGCTGGGTTGCGTTCTGCTGTTACGCGGATTGACTTACCGTTGACGATGAGCTGTGAGTTTTCAACGTCTGCCTCGATTGTACCTTCGAACTGTCCGTGCATTGTGTCGTACTTGAGCATGTATGCCAAATAGTCAACTGGACAAAGGTCATTAATACCTACGATTTCAATGTCTGTGCGGCCCTGAGCTGCACGAAAAACGAAACGACCGGTACGGCCAAATCCGTGAATACCAACTTTTGTTGCCATAATTTAAAACGTTAAATAAAAAGTTATAACCAATATTATTTTAATTTCTCCTACAATCTTTCATCCGCAATTGCAATAGTGCGCTGTAGAGCAGGAAAGCATCGCCAGCACCGAGAGTATCAGTGTTGCATAAGCAAAGATGCGATATTTAGCACTACTTTTTTGCATTTCTTGTGCAAAGTTACAAATAATTCTCTTATCTTTGCAAAGAATTTTAAAAAAAAGTATTATGGGACTCTTAAAAGAATTTAAAGAATTTGCTCTTAAGGGCAATGTAATGGACATGGCAGTCGGTGTTATCATCGGCGGTGCATTTGGTAAAATCGTTTCTTCCATCGTGGGCGATGTAGTTATGCCTCCACTCAATCTGCTCCTTGCAGGAACTGACACTTCTTCAATGAAATGCGTCCTCCGCGAAGCAGTTGCAGAGAAACTTGACGAAGCCGGAAACGTAATCACTCCTGCCGTAGCAGAGATTTCACTCAACTATGGTGCATTCATCCAGAACGTCATTGACTTTCTTATCATTGCAGTAGTTATCTTCCTGGCAGTCAAGGGTATTAACAAACTCTCAAGCCTTAAGAAGAAGGAAGAGGAAGTTGCTCCTGAAGCACCAGCAGAACCAAGTGCTGAAGAAAAGTTATTGTCTGAAATCAGAGACTTGCTGAAAGAAAAGAAATAATGAAACTTGTACATAAGATTCTTGACCTGCATGACGAACTTCTGAAATTCAGGGGTGGTGACCAGACAATAGGACTCGTTCCTACTATGGGAGCACTGCATGCAGGTCATGCATCTCTTGTGAGCAGAAGCTTGGAGGAAAACACCGTGACTGTAGTCAGCATTTTCGTAAATCCTACTCAGTTCAACGACAAAAACGACTTGGCAAAATATCCAAGAACATTGGAGAATGATTGCACACTTCTTGAAAGTCTGTGCAATCAGGACTCAAATTTAATTGCATTTGCGCCAAGCGTTGAAGAAATGTATCCCGAGGAAGACAACCGCCATTTCAGTTATCCTCCAACTGACGAAGTGATGGAGGGGAAATACCGTCCCGGACATTTCAATGGTGTTTGCCAGATAGTAAGCAAACTGTTCCTTGCCGTTCAACCATCAAAGGCCTATTTCGGAGAAAAGGACTACCAGCAGATTGCAGTCATAAAGCGAATGGTGGAAGATCAGCAATATCCGCTTGAGATATGCCCATGCCCGATAGTAAGGGAGAAAGACGGTCTCGCGCTCAGCAGTCGCAATGCCCTGCTCTCTCCTGAAGAACACGACATAGCGCTCAACATATCAAGAGTGCTGTGCGAAAGTCTTCAATATGCAGAAACGCACAATCTGAAAGATACCTGCAAATGGGTAATCGATGAAATAAATGAGGTCGAAGGCCTTGAAGTGCAATATTATGAGATAGTAGACGGCGATACTCTTGCAAACCTCAATGACTGGGAGGATTCAGGCAGTGTTGTTGGATGCATTACGGTATATTGCGGTTCAAGTCCCGTACGTCTCATAGATAATATAAGGTATAAGTAAAACATGGTAATAGAAGTACTGAAATCAAAGTTACATTGCGTGAGGGTCACGGAAGCCAACCTCCATTATATGGGAAGCATCACTATCGACGAGGACTTGATGGACGCTGCCAATCTCATCGCCGGAGAGAAAGTGGAAATAGTGAACAATGACAATGGGGCAAGATTCGAAACCTATATCATAAAAGGTGAAAGGGGCAGTGGATGCATATGTCTTAACGGTGCTGCAGCACGTTTGGTTCAGGTAGGCGATGTATGTATAATCATCTCATACGCTCACATGGATTTCGAAGAGGCAAAGACATTCAAGCCATCCGTCGTATTCGTGGATTCTGAAACTAACAAACTCATCTGAAAAATGGAAATCAAGCACTACATCATTGCAGTAGCATGTACATTGTCAACTACAAGCGCATTCGGTGATATCAAGCCAAGGGGATTTGAATACAGTCCTTATCATCATGCACGCTCTGCTGTCAGCAACAATGACCATACCCGTATGACGGTAGGCAAGAAGTCTACCGCGCCACTGCAAAGTTTCGGCTCTCCAAAAGTTCCCGTAGTGCTTGTGCAGTTTCCTGATATGCCATTCTCTGTGGCGGAAGGAGACAATGCAGTGAACGAATTCTACGATAAATATCTGAACGGCAACCGTGATGGTGGTCATTACACCGAAGGTGGCAGCACGGGAGCAGTGGCAGAATATTTCCGGGACCAGAGTTACGGACAATTCATTCCCGACTTTATTCCAATCGGTCCGGTGACACTCGACAGCAGCTATGTCTACTATGGCAAAAACTCGGGAAATTCCCGAGATGTGAACATTTCCAAGTTCTATAAGGAATCCATAGGAAAGGCACAGACAGCCATCGGCGACCTATCGTGGAATACATTCGACAATAACTCAAACGGAGTCATCGATATGGTATACTTCATCTTTGCAGGAAGAGGAGAGAATGACTCCACGAATCGCGACCCGAATGCCATCTGGCCCAACGAAAGGGGAAACGGTGATGTTATCGGTGGAATCCGGTATGGAGCCTATGCATGCTGCAACGAAATCTATAAGAACGGAGCCGACGGAATTGGTGTCATGTGTCATGAACTGAGTCATGCACTTGGTCTCCCCGACCTCTATGACATCTATTATGAAGAGTTTGGCATGGACTATTGGGACTTGATGGATGCAGGAAACTATTGCGCCAGCGGATATCGTCCATGCGGCTACAGTGCATACGAGAAGGACTTCATGGGATGGCGTGAACTCATCACCCTCGAGGCTGGGGTTGGTAGGGATATCACCCTCTACCCTATGTCGAGTGATGAGGGATACGGTTACAAGATTGTCAACCAAGAGAATCCGGATGAATACTACATCGTAGAGAATCGGCAGAACAAAGGCTGGGACAAATACATCGCCTACAGCAACGATACCTATGGCTATGCTCACGGAATGCTTGTCACCCACATTGATTACCTAGAAAGTAAATGGACCAGCAATACAGTAAATACTGATACATACCATCAGCGATGCACCATCCTTCCAGCCGATGGCCAACTCTTATCATCCATGTTTGCCGGCAATGCACAGTCTGTGGAATCAGGTGCCAAGGAATATACCGTAGAGACCTATTGCAAGTCAATGACAGGCGATCCGTTCCCAGGCGCAGCATATACAAGGGAGGATACAGGTTTCTCCTTCGAACCGACAGACAGCCTGACAGGGAAAAAGGCAATGGTGTTTACCAGAACCGGCAGCACACCGGGTATGATGAACCAGCCAATCACAGACATCGTGGAACACGAAGACGGTACCATCACATTCAAGTTCTGCGGTGGAAGTGCGGATGACATCCAATCTGTTGTCTCTACACAGAACAATAACGGCAACAACGTGTATGACTTGTCGGGAAGAAAAATAGCCACTGACAAATTACCAGTGGCCAATGGCATTTACATTATAAACGGTAAGAAATATTACTGTCGATAAACCTTATCGAATTTTTATCAGTTCTCCTTCCTTTGGGATATAAGTTTCAGGGTTCTTGAAGTTCATCTTATACAGGTTCTTCAACCTGATTCCGTAGGCTTGGGATATCGAATACATCGATTCTCCGTATTTCACCTTATGCCAACAATTCTTCTTGAAGTCCCTTGATGCTTTAGTCTTTTTCTTGTCGAAATATATAATATCGCCGATATTTACGTTTGCATTCTTGGGCAGTTCATTGTACTTCAGCAATTTCCTTCTTGAGATACCGTATTTGGCACAAACCGATTCCAGAGTCTCACCTGGCTTAATAATAATATAAGGTATACCATTCGGATATACAGTTACCCTGTTGTCAATCGTTACAGGACGTGTGGCTGGCACAGGTATATCTGTTGTCGGTTTCCCGTCATCATACTGATACAGTTGATACAGTTCAATCAGGTTTATCAGTCGGTCTGCATAAGTCGGACTTGTGGCATATCCGCATTCCTTCAATCCACATGCCCAACCCTTGTAGTCGTTCCTGGATAATTTGAACAATTTCTGATAGCGTGCCTTCTGTAGGAAGATGGAATGGTCGCGGAAACTCTCCTCTACATTTTTGTAGACACGGAAGCACTCGTTCCTGCCATCATCAAAATGCGTAGTGGTCTTGCCAGTCCATGTACCGCCACATTTTATGCCAAAATGGTTATTACTCTTCTGGGCCAGTTCACTGTTTCCTGCTGCACTCTCGAGCAATCCCTGAGCAAGTGTGATGCTCGCAGGGATGCCGTACTGGTTCATCTGACCAATGGCAATATTCTTATATTTATCAATATAATTAAGGTATGTATCGTTTTTCCGCTGTGCAGAAATGCTATTTGAGATAAGAAGCATCAAAACTGACAGGAAGAAGATCCTGCGCAGAATCAACGACGTAAAGTCCTTTTGTTCCATAAAGCATTATACGTATTTTATTCTTGAACCTATGTTCCGTCTCTACCAGCACCTGACGACATGCCCCACAAGGGGTGACAGGCATTTCGGTAAAATTCCCCCGCGTGTCGCGTGCGGCAATGCACAATGCCATGACAGCATTCTTCGGATAGTTTGCATTTGCGTAGAACATCGCAGTCCTTTCCGCACACAATCCTGAAGGATATGCACAGTTTTCCTGATTGGAACCTGTAATTATCTTTCCGTTATCGAGTTTCAATGCTGCACCTACGGAAAAATGCGAATAAGGAGAATAACTGTTAAAGGTAGCCTCCTTGGCAGCCTTCAGCAACTCGGATTCTTCGTCATTCAGTTCTTTTTCATCCATTTCGAGGATGTTGATCTGTCTTACTATGTCCTTCATATTTTATTATTCATTTTCAGTCTTCATTCCGTTTCGTAGAGTTTACTGCGCAGTTCCTTGATTGCAGGCGAAGCAATATAGTCGTCGTATGTCATCAACTTGTCGATATTGCCTTTAGGTCCCAGTTCTATGATTCGGTTTGCTACAGTATTGATAAACTCATGGTCGTGCGATGCAAACAGAATGTTACCCTTAAACACACGCAGATTATTGTTGAATGCCTGAATGGACTCAAGGTCAAGATGGTTTGTCGGAGTATCGAGTATCAGACAGTTTGCGTTCTTCAGTTGCATACGGGCAATCATACACCTCATCTTTTCTCCTCCAGAAAGCACACACACCTTCTTCAATACATCTTCGCCTGAGAACAACATCCTTCCGAGATATCCTTTGAAGAACACGTCATTTCCTTCACCATACTGGCTCAGCCACTCTACGAGATTCATATTGCTTGTAAAGAATTCAGTATTATCCAAAGGAAGATATGCTGTGGTTATGGTAATTCCCCATTCATATTTTCCAGCCTGTGGTTCCCTGTGTCCGTTGATAATCTCGAACAAGGCCGTCATGGCACGAGGATTATGTGACAGGAACACTACTTTCTCGCCCTTTTCTACTGTAAACGTGAGATGATCGAAAAGTACTGCACCGTCATCATCTACAGCCTTGAGGTCTTCTACATGGAGAATCTGATTGCCCGGTTCACGTTCCATCTGGAAGATGATTCCAGGATATTTTCTCGTGGACGGAAGAATCTCGTCAACATTGAGTTTCTCAAGCATCTTCTTGCGGCTGGTGGTCTGCTTTGATTTTGCGACATTTGCAGAGAACCGACGGATAAACTCCTCAAGTTCCTTGCGCTTTTCCTCAGCTTTTGCACGTTGGTTCTGGGCCTGTTTAAGGGCAAGTTGAGAACTCTGGTACCAGAAACTATAGTTACCGGCAAAGAGATTTATCTTCCCATAGTCAATATCTACTGTATGAGTTGAGACCGCATCAAGGAAATGACGGTCATGGCTCACTACCAGGACAGTATGTTCAAAATCCGAAAGATAATCCTCGAGCCATTCCACTGTGTCAAGGTCAAGGTCATTTGTAGGCTCATCAAGAAGCAGGTTGTCAGGATTTCCATATAGCGCCTGCGCGAGCATGACGCGAACCTTTTCTTTACCCGACAGTTCCGACATCTGTCTGTAGTGCAAATCTTCCTTTATGCCGAGACCACTGAGAAGGATGGCAGCATCGCTTTCCGCATTCCATCCGTCAAGTTCTGCAAATTTTTCCTCAAGTTCTGCTGCACGCACACCGTCTTCATCTGAGAAATTCTCCTTTGCATATAGCGCATCTTTTTCCTTCATGATTTCCCAGAGAACAGAATGGCCCATCATGACAGTGTCCATTACATTAAACGCATTGAACTTGTTGTGATCCTGCGACAGTACCGACAGACGCTCACCAGGTCCTAATGCAATAGAGCCTGTAGCAGGCTCCAGTTCACCTGAAATTGCCTTTAACAGAGTTGACTTACCTGCGCCATTTGCACCAATGACACCATATATATTCCCATTAGTAAACTTCAGGTTGACATCTTTGTAGAGCACCTGCTTGCCAAACTGAACTGAAAGATTCGTAACTGTAATCATACTGCAAAGGTAAGAAAAATTTTGCGGTTGTAAAAATTTTTCTTACCTTTGTGCGCTTAATGTGTGTATAACAACAAAAAAATATAAAAAATGGCAAAAACTAACAAGAAAGAAGCTCTTGGATTGGATGTCCAGCTGAGCAAGTCAGAAGCATTTATTGAAAAGCATCTGAAGCAGATTGGTATTGTTTTGGCAGCAATCTGCGTAGTGGTAATCGGTATCTATTTGTGGAACAACTATCAGGACAAGCAGGAAAAAGAAGCCGCCAATGCAATTGCTAAGAGTCAGATGACATTTGCACAGGCACAGTACCAGCAGGCACTTGAGGGTGACGGTAGTACAAAGGGTTTCCTTAAAATTATTAAGGAGTACAGTGGTACAAAGACTGCTAACCTTGCCAAGGCATATGCAGGACTTTGCTACTACAATCTTGACAAGTATGATGATGCTATCAAGATGCTTAGCGACTATGACACAAAGGACGACGCAGTAATCAGTCCATCAGTTCTTGAGGCTCTCGGAAACTGCTATGTAGAAAAAGGTGATGTGGAAAAGGGTGCTGAAACAATCCTTAAGGCTGCAAAAATGGCAGACAACGATGCCGTGACTCCAGTATTCCTTCTTCACGCAGGTCAACTCTATGAAAGTCTTCAGAAGCCGGAAAAGGCAGTTGAACTTTACAAGGACATCAAGGACAAGTACTATCGCAGCAATCTTGCAAACGAAATTGACAAATACATAGAACGTGCAAGTAAGTAAGAAGACAAATCTCTCTGAATACGATACCGGCAAGGTGCCCTACTCCAAAGGCAAGAAAATCGGAATCGTAGTCAGTGAATGGAACAATAATGTAACAGGAGCACTGCTTGACGGTGCTCTTTGTACATTAAAGAAGCATGGTGTTCTTGAAGAGGACATCACGGTGTGGAGAGTTCCCGGAAGTTTCGAACTAATATATGGTTCTGCACAGATGGTCAAGCAAGAAGATGTCGATGCTATCATAGCCATCGGATGCGTAATCAGAGGCGATACACCGCATTTCGACTATATCTGTCAGGGAACCACTTATGGTTTAGCCAACTTGAATGCCACACAACATGTACCTGTCATTTACGGTCTGATTACCACAAACGACATGCAGCAGGCACTCGACCGTTGCGGCGGACGTTGCGGCAACAAAGGCGATGAATGCGCTGTCACCGCTTTGATCATGGCAAATTTAGTGTAATGAGTTAATTGCGAACTAATAATGGCAAATATCTAGCATTAGGGATTGTCGGTATTCTTCTGATATCATTGATATCCTTGACAATCTTCTTCAGCCTACCTTCTACTCAAAGGAAGTTAGGAACATATTTTGGTAATGCTCTTTCTCAAAAGATAGGCACGCCGGTCAATATTGACAAGGTGTGCTATATTTTTCCCAATAGAGTCATACTGGAAAATGTTAACGTCAAGGACCAGGAGGGACGCTACATGGTTCAGGCAAGAAACATAGGAACCAGTGTGCTCCTGCCTGAGTTCAAATTTGGAGAGTGGTCATTGGGAAACATCAACCTGTCGATAGTACAACTCGATGAACCTAAATTCGAGATCGTCAGGGACAACACAGGCACCTACAATTTCCAGTTTGTCATCGACAGCCTTTCATCTTCCGACTCCCAAGGCAGCACCCAACTGCATATCGGGACAATAGTAATCAATCAATTAAACACAAGATATACGGACGAAAGTACCAATCTCCATTTGCTGTTGTCAAAATTCAGTGTCGTTGCACGCAACTTCAAACTGAATGAAAATGGAATGAACATTAATCTGAAAAACATCAGTTTCGACGAAATCGCACTGAATTCCAACAGAGAAGATATTACAGCAAAAGGACTCAAAATGAATAGCGACATCACCCTGTCCACATCACGCAACAACATCCATTGCAATATTGACGCCACTGAATTTACGTTCAATGACACAAACTATGAGATTCTCAATTCTGAACTGTTCTTCAAGAACAATTCACTGACATTGCACAATCTCAACCTCCAATCCGACAACGGTTTCGCCCTTTGCGGCAATGGCACTTACGACATCAACCGTAAGACCTATTCCGCCCATATTGATAAAATACAAATCACCCCTGCAAGCATACAGACTGTCAACAGATATTTCCAACTCAAGGAAGATGTCAGTACAATATTTTCGAAATTAGGTACATCCAGTCTTTCTTGTGATGTCGAAGGCGATTCCTCGACCACACATTTTGCCGGCAACATACAGACTGATATCGGTACTGTCACGGCAGACGCCCAGTTAAACGGCAATAAGATATCAGGTGGTCTTTCAGCAAATTCCTTACAAATCGGTAAATTACTCAACGAGCCTAAATTAGGAAAAACCACCTTTGAAGCCAATCTGGGATTTGACTACAGCCATCCGCTCGAAGAAAACCAAATTAATGCCTTCTTTAAAAACATAGAATATGGAGGCTATCAATATAATAACATCAGAATAGACGAAATCCTGGACGACAATGTCATGAAATGTACGCTTGACGTCAGAGACCCTAAGTTAAGGATAACATCAGACTTCACTGCCGTACCCGACTTTAATTCAAAATCATTCATCAAGAGCATCAAGGGCAACATGGACCTGTATGCAGAAAGGCTTGCACTCTATCCTATTATGGCAGCAAATTCACCAGGTAGCATTGCTGTCAAAATGAATGCTGACATAAATGGAACGGACATAAAGACAGCCACAGGAAACATCCAAGTCGAATCGGTGCATCTTGTTACCGACAATACTTCATATTCTTTCAACGACTACAATGTCAATATATCGCATACAGACGATGACCAACGGCACATATCCGTCAGTACCGACTTTGCTTCCGCTGAATTTAATGGAGATATTGATATTGAAACGCTCTATCAAGGCACGGTGAACCAAATATCAAGACATCTGCCATCCCTATTGGATACCTACCCTACCACATCCAATGATTTTGATTTTGACGTAACTATCAACCAGTCTGATATTCTGAAGAAATTTATAGGTGATGATATCGTTCTCGACAGTCCCATACATATATATGGAAATATAGATTGTCCGGATCAGCTTATGCATGTCGACATCGACATACCTCACATCAGCTACACCGATAATGTATTCAAGAACTCTCATCTTACATTGTTCGGAACTCCGGAACACGCAAATGTCTCAGGCAACATTATGCGCTTTGTCGACGATAACGCATCGACCTTCATCATCAATGCAGATGCCGACAACGATATTGTCCAGTCCACAATCGACTGGGACATTGGCGGCTCCAGAAATCTCCATGGAATATTAAAGACCGACGCAAGTTTTACAAAGACATTGGGTAATCTTTCCACAAGTCTGGACGTACAACAGTCAGTTGCCTATTTTGATGACATGGCATGGATTATCCACCCATCCCACATCTACATTGAAAACGGAAACATCAACATTCAGGAACTTGAACTGGTTTCCGAAGACAGGTTTATATGGGCAAGCGGAACGGTTTCTGAAAACCCAGAGGACTCAATCGTTACTGAGTTCCGGGGATTTGACATCGCATACCTTCAAGATTTGTTGAATTTCCATCCTGTTGATTTTGGAGGCAATATGCGCGGACAGGCACGCTTAAGCAATCTCTACCATACCCCCGACGTCTCTGCAAATGTAACAATCGACAGTCTGCTGTTTGAGACCGGTTATTTGGGAACTGCAGACATCAATGTAGGCTGGGACAAAGAACTCAACGGTATCAGAATATACGGACACATAGTTGATGAAGGCGATAAGGACGACCACAAAGTCTGGAAGAAGACCCGTATCACAGATGTCATCGGCTATGTGGCACCAGGGGAAATTCGCGACGACATCCAGTTGCGAATTGAGGCAAAGAACACATCGGCTTCATTTATCAACGGTTTCTTGGGAGGTGTATTCAAGGACATAAAGGGTGATGTGAATGGTGTTCTGAGGGTTTCCACACTAGGAGAAGACGGAGTCAATCTCTTAGGCAAGATGAGTGTAGATACAGATTTACGGTTGAGGGCAACCAACACCTTGTATCATGTTGATAGGAATGATTCCATCGAATTCAAGTTGGGTGCCTTTGAATTCAATAATGTACGCATACACGACACGCGCGGGAAGACAGGATATGTACAAGGGAAAGTAACCCACCATAAACTGAGGAACTTTGCCTATGACCTCAACATCGACTTCGAGGACCTTCTCCTATATGATGAGAGGGAATTCAATTCCGACAAGTTCCTTGCCACAGTCTATGCTGATGGCAGACTTGCCCTCAACGGAGCAGACGGACATGACCTCCACATGAACGCAGATGTCACACCAACAAAAGGAAGCATCTTTGCCTATGACGCGGCCACACCTGATGCCATCACTACAGGTTCATTCATCACCTTCCGCGACAAGAAGAAAGTGGCTGTGGCAGAAGACATCAATACCGATCTGGAAACAGACGACAAGGAAGTTGCCCATCAATATTCCAGCGACATATTCTTGGATATCAACATCCATGTCAACCCCGATTGTGCAGTGAAACTGCGCATGGACAACAATGACGACGGCTACATCACGACCAACGGCAACGGAACCCTGCTGGCACGCTATCACGACAAGAGCCCGTTTACCATGCAGGGCATATATCAGATTGAGGACGGCAAGTACCGGCTCTATCTGCAAGACATAATCTATAGAGACCTGGAACTCCAGACAGGCAGCAACGTAACGTTCAACGGCAATCCGTTTGATGCCAACATCCACCTTATCTGTTGGCACACACTCCCGTCCGTACCTCTGAGCGACCTCACCAGTTCGGCTGAGTTCGTACAGAACAACAAGGTCAAGGTAATCTGCGAACTGGACATCACAGGACAACTCGGAAACATGAATTTCGGTTTCGACGTCCAATTGCCCAATGTCAGCGACGAGACACGACAATTGGTTAAGAGTCTCATCAGTACCGAAGAGGAGATGAACATGCAGATGATTTATCTCTTGGGTCTCGGACGCTTCTACACCAATGAGATAGCACGTGCACAAGGAAAGACAAGTTCAGGAACGGAAGTGTCCTCGCTCGTATCCTCCACCATCAGCGGCCAACTCAACAACATCCTTGACAACGTAATCGGAACCAACAGCAAGTGGAGTTTCGGTACAGGTCTCACTACTGGAGAAAAAGGTTGGGACGACCTGGATGTAGAAGGAACACTCTCCGGAAGCCTTCTCAACGACCGGCTTCTCATCAACGGAAACTTCGGCTATAGGGACAACTCACTTACCGACAAGGCTAACTTCGTTGGAGACTTTGATGTCCGATACCGGCTCTTCCCGGCAGGGAACATCTATCTGAAAGCATACAATCAGACCAACGACAAATACTTCACCAAGTCAACTCTCAATACTCAGGGAATCGGTATCAGTTACCAGAAAGAGTTCGATAACTGGAGGGACCTGATCAGAAAGAAGAAGAGAATGATTGTCATCCCGACAGATACTACAAGCAACAAATAAAGAAGACATATGGATTTCGATGCAAAGACAATGACTCCACGCATTGTGGAATGGATTCGCAACTGGTTCGAGGAGAACGGCAAAGGCTGCAATGCAGTAGTAGGTATCAGCGGAGGCAAAGACTCGTCTGTAGTTGCAGCGCTGTGCTGCGAAGCCCTTGGGAAGGAACGGGTTGTCGGAGTGATGATGCCCAATGGAATTCAGTCCGACATAAACTGTTCGCAACTTCTCTGTTCACATCTCGGCATACGTAACTACACCATAAATATTCACGATGCATTCGAGGCAATGGTAACACAGATGAAATCAGTCGGACTCGACCCTTCCGAACAGACCATGACCAATCTTGCACCAAGAATCCGTATGTCGGCACTCTATGCAGTGTCGCAGTCGCTCAACGGTCGGGTGGCAAACACCTGCAATCTCTCCGAGGACTGGGTAGGCTACAGCACACGATATGGTGACTCCGTAGGCGATTTCTCACCACTGTCACGCTTTACCGTACAGGAAGTCAAGGCAATAGGTCATGAATTGAAACTCCCTTATGAACTTGTGGAAAAGGTTCCAATCGACGGTCTGGTTGGTAAGACCGATGAAGACAACCTCGGCTTTACATACGCAGAACTCGACAGATACATACGTACAGGAGAAATCGACAATCTCGAACACAAGGAACTTATCGACCGCAAACACAAGGCAAACCTCTTCAAACTCCAGCTGATGCCGGTCTTCGAACCATGAAGGAACTTCTTGACCAACTCTATTCTCAGTTCGACATTGAGAAATTCAAGAAAATAGACCCCTGTGGCACAATCTACGAATTGATGAACCACACGTCCGACCAACTCGACATTGAGATTGGTGCACTCCTCGTTGCAATGATAAGTTGGGGATCACGGAAGGTGATAGTCCCTACGGCACTCAACATGCTTGGCAACGAGATGAAGTGGCATCCGGGCACATTCATTCGTGAGGGGCAGTTCGAATACTCCTACCCCAATGCCAGGAACCAGTGTGTCTATCGCACCCTCAATGTATCCACTTTCAAGCAAATATGCAGAAATCTTCAGCAGGAACTCTCCGGCTACTCCACCATGGAGTCACGCCTTTCCGGTCTGACCACCAAAGATGCGATAGGCGAAATCTGCCGTTGGCTCAAGCCGGCAAAAATTGGAACCATGAACAAAAGTGCCTGCAAGCGGGTCTGTATGTTCATCCGGTGGATGGTCCGCCATGATTCGCCCGATCTGCACATTTGGAAGAGCCGCGACCAAAAAGACCTTTATGCAGTGATGGACACTCATGTCTGTCAACTCACTCAGGAACTCCTCGAAGGGAGAAAACCATCCTGGAACACCTGTGAGATGCTCACTGACATCTTCCGTTCGTGGAATCCCGACGATCCCCTGCGATACGACATAGCCCTCATGCAGTACGCCGACACCCTCGCAAAAGCATCCACGCAAGAAAAATAGACATCGCAAACGATTTTTTTCCTTCCTCCGCTACATATATCAAAAAAAATGCTTACCTTTGCAGTCGGGTAAGTCCTATACGGCCAGCTCCTTGTGAATCCTCCAGGGCTTGACCGCAGCAAAGGCAGCAGGTTGTAGCGGCGCGATATAGCCAGCTTACCCACCCCATAAAAAAGGATGCATCATCATGACGCATCCTTTTTTT
>JAZQPD010000165.1:0-2639 GCA_045628285.1 Bacteroidaceae bacterium | reverse complement strand
TCACCTTCGGAGGTAACTATCAGCAGACAAACGGCTATGCAAATGAGTGGTATGCACTTAACACAAGTGGTACATTCCAGAAGATGGGTGATGGTGCCAATCTGGCACCGCAGCGATTCTGGATGACGATTGACACAAGGAAGGACACGCCGTATTACACAGAAGAATTTGCTACAGCAAAGGCATTCATCGGAATGACCGTACTGGGCGACGATGAGCCAACTGGAATAGAAAGACTCACCCCAACCCTCTCTGAAAGCAAGGGAACTATCTACAACCTTCAGGGACAGAGGGTGACAAGCATCCAGAAGTGTCAGATGTATATCATGAACGGCAAGAAATACTTGGCTCGATAATAGGAGGACAGCTATATGAGGAAAGTATATAAGCAACCAACTATAAAGGTGATGAAGTTGCGCCCACGCACAACCATGCTGACCATCTCTCAATTTCCAGACGAGGCTGGAATTCTTGACGAAGAAGGAAACGCCAGTGATTATGATTAAATACAATCGATGTTAATTTTAAGGCTTCCACGCACTCCAAAGTGTATGGAAGCCTTTATTTTAGGTGGATGTGTCCAGAAAAGGTGCATCCGTTGTTTCCAGTATAACTGAACTATCTGCAAAAACAAGTCGGTAAATCATGATTTTTCAATTTCCCATGTAGAAACTGACAGTTCAAATAATAGATTTGCCAAGTGATAATTCTCATGTGCCTTATGTCATCCTTAACTAAAGAATTTTGACATCCTATTTACTGCATCAACCTTCGTGTCCATAACCACGTTCAGCATTGCTACGAGCAATCTCTGATACAAATGAAGGGTAGTCGGGGCCAGTGGTTTTGGTTCATCCTGCTTCTTCGTGTTGCGATAGACATTTTCCATGTAGCATTTATAGATAGGGATCAAACGGGCTTTCTCTCTTATAAACTTCTCAGGACTTAATGATTGTTGTGTCTGTTGTTTCTTTTTCTTTGCCATAAAATTGATTAATTGTGTTTACTGCATTGATTCTGCTCTCTGTTTTACTTCGCAAATTTCAAATGTTGAACTGGTTTACTTTGCAACATTTTGCACGTCCATTGAATAGTTTTTACAACACATCACTGTAACTGTGAAACAGTCCTTCATTCGCAATCTGTCCGCAAAGTTAATCTTTTTATTTCAGAATTGCGTGTCACATGACAATTATTTTGTAATTTTTGCAGCCAGGAGCTGAAGAGGAAGTCAAACAGAGGGTCAGAGGGGCTTTGACGCCTTTGAAAATGACTTTCATTCGTATTTCCTTTGTCAGATGAATTATAATTCTTATCTTTGTGACATAATCAGACAAATTGTAGCAATATGCCAGCAACAACATTAGAACTAAAGACAGCGCAACTCGTGCGGCTGATCGCTTTGTGCCTTGTTTTCCTTTCGTGTCTTACCGTACAAGCCAGCAAGGTGGTTACAGAAACTATCAAGAGTGAGAAACTAAAGACGGATGTCAAGTGCAATGTGTATTTGCCAGACGGATTCGGCGATACGGAGGAGAAATACCCCGTAGTTTACCTGCTGCATGGTTTCGGTCAGGATTACAAGGATTGGTGTGATGGAGGACAGATGCAGACCCTTGCTGATGAGTTGATAGAATCGGGCGAAGCGTGCAAAATGATCATCGTTATGCCTAACGCAGGAAGTCGCGACACCAACAATTCGTGGAATGGCTACATGAACATGCCAGGGTGGAACTATGAGGATTTCTTCTTCAGTGAACTTCTTCCCCAGATTGAAAATAAGTACAAGGTCATTGGCGACAAGGAACATCGTGCCGTTATGGGACTTTCGATGGGAGGAGGCGGTTGCACCATCTATTGTCAGCGTCATCCCGAGATGTTCTCATCCTGCTATGCCATGAGTGGCTGGATAGATTTCAGCGGCAAGAGCAGTTACCCGAAGGACAGCAAACCGTACTTCACACAGGAATCTATGCGGGAATACTCTGCCATCAGTTTCGTCCGGAATGCTGACGGGGAAACACTCGGAAAGCTCCGCACCATAAAGTGGTTTTTTGACTGTGGCGACGATGACTTTCTCCTGGACCTTAACGTGCTCATATACCAGTTGATGCGCGACAAGAAGGTCAAGGCTGAACTTCGTGTGCGTAATGGCATTCATAATTGGGAGTACTGGCATCAGGCTCTACGTATGGCTCTGCCATTTGCCACCAGAAGTTTCGGAAAATGAAAGTTCGCCGGTAATTCCTGTGTCGTTACGGTTTTCTTTTGTATTTCTCTTGGTCGGATGATTAGAGTTTCCTGTCTTTGCACCATAGACATTATCTAATACGTAAGGACGTGAAAAAGATATTCTTGTTTGTCATTGTCCTGGATTGAGGGATGATGGACTTTTTATGTATATGCTCTGGGGGCTGTAGAGCCTGGTGCCTGGGGTAGTGGGGATGAATTGGAGGGTGTGGATTTGGAATGAGGAATTTGGAATGAGGAGTTTGGAATGAGTGATTCCCTGGTTCCCTGATTCCCTGGTTCCCTGGTTCCCTGTCAGAGGGTTGAGGGGTATGGTGAGGATTCGTGTAGCATAGCCTCGGATGACGTTCTGCTTCCATTCCTCGCTGCGGTCGTAGGTCTGAAACTCG
>JAZQPD010000164.1:0-3474 GCA_045628285.1 Bacteroidaceae bacterium | reverse complement strand
GACGACGAGACATCCGACATTCTCCGTCTGGGAATGCTGGAGGCAAAGGTGATGCGAAGCGAGGAAGTCGACGTGGAACACCTGCTTCTCGGTTTCCTGAAGCACAAGACAACCAATGCCACCTCCTTCCTGAAGAACTACGAGATAAGTTACGACAAGGTGTTCCGTGCTCTTACCAGCGCACCCGTCACTCCGGTGAAATCGGAGGTGGATTTCGACGATGACGACAGCGAGGAAGACGATGCCCCGCCAACGAAAGGAAAGCCCGACGGCACGACAACCAAGACCAAGCCACGCAGTGGTTCGTCCGACACTCCTGCCATCGACACCTTCGGCACCGACATATCACAGAGGGCACGCGAGGGCAAACTCGACCCCGTAGTGGGACGTGAGAAGGAAATAGAGAGAATAGCACAGATACTCTCCAGGAGGAAGAAGAACAATCCTGTACTTATCGGTGAGCCCGGTGTCGGCAAGAGTGCCATTGTGGAAGGTCTTGCCATAAGGATCAACGAGCGGAAAGTGTCGAGAGTGCTGTTCGAGAAGAGGATCATCTCGCTCGATATGGCAAATGTGGTGGCAGGCACCAAGTACAGAGGACAGTTTGAGGAAAGGATGCGCTCCATCATCAACGAACTGAAGAACCATCCTGAGATTATCGTCTTCATTGACGAGATTCACAACCTCATCGGAGCCGGTAATCAGGCAGGTCAGATGGATGCTGCCAACATGATGAAACCAGCCCTCTCGAGAGGCGAACTGCAATGCATCGGTGCCACGACCCTCAACGAATACCGCAAGAGCATCGAGAAGGACGGAGCTCTCGAGCGCCGGTTCCAGAAAGTGCTCGTAGAACCTACTACAAAGGAAGAGACACTTGAAATCCTCAAGAACATCAAGGACCGATACGAGACTCACCACAACGTAATCTACACCGACGAGGCACTTAGAGCATGTGTCCATCTGTCCGACAGATACATCACCGACCGTTTCTTCCCCGACAAGGCCATTGATGCCCTCGACGAATCTGGGGCGAGGGTTCATATCGGCAATATCTCCGTACCAAAGGAAATCGAAGAGCAGGAAGCCCTCATCGACGATGCCGTCGCAAAGAAGGAAAAGGCAGTGAAGGATCAGGACTACGAGACGGCGGCAGAGTTCCGCGACAAGGAAAAGTCCCTTAAGGACGAACTGGAGTCAATGCGTGCCGAATGGGAGGAAAAGATTGCTGCAAACCGTCAGATAGTAGATGCCGACAAGGTGGCGGAGACCGTATCCGTCATCACCGGAGTGCCTCTCAACAAGATGGCACAGGACGAAGGCATCAGAATGAAAGGCATGCGTCAGGCACTGAAGTCGAAGATTATCGCACAGGATGAGGCAATCGACAAACTGGTCAGTGCCATACAGCGAAGCCGTGTGGGGCTGAAAGACCCTAACCGTCCTATCGGCACATTCATGTTCCTCGGACCTACAGGCGTTGGCAAGACCTACCTCGCCAAGCAGTTGGCTGAATATATGTTCGGTTCAAGCGATGCCCTTGTCAGAGTCGACATGAGCGAATACATGGAGAAGTTCACCGTAAGCCGTCTGGTAGGTGCTCCTCCAGGCTATGTAGGTTATGAGGAAGGTGGCATGCTGACGGAGAAAGTCAGGAGAAAACCTTATTCCATCGTTCTCCTCGACGAGATGGAGAAGGCACATCAGGACGTGTTCAACATCCTGCTGCAGGTGATGGACGACGGTCGTCTCACCGATTCCTACGGAAGGACAGTCGACTTCCGCAACACCGTCATCATCATGACCTCCAACATCGGAACCCGACAATTGAAGGACTTTGGAACAGGCATTGGATTCTCCGCTGCCGACAGAAATATAAAGGATGTAAGTCAGGCTGTCATCTCAAAGGCACTCAACAAGCAGTTCAGTCCCGAATTCATCAACCGCATCGACGAAATCATCACCTTCAGCCAACTTCAGGAGAAGGACATCCTGCAGATTATAGATGTCGAACTCACAGGTCTCTATAAGCGTATTGAAGATATGGGATTCACTCTTGTCATCTCACAGGAAGCCAAGGAATTCATTGCAAGGAAGGGCTACGACCGTCAGTTCGGTGCCCGTCCGCTCCGACGTGCAATACAGAAGTATCTCGAAGACCCTATATCCGAGATTGCAGTAGAGAACGAACTGCCACAGGGCATCGTACTCAATGCCATACTCGAAGAATCGAAAGTCATCATCCGCTACAGCCAACAATGAAACTGATCATAGCAACAAGTCCACATTTCTTTGTAGAAGAAAACGCCATCCTCGAAGCCATGTTCGAGGAAGGACTTGACTATCTTCACCTCTGCAAGCCCGACTCCAACCCCATCTTCTGCGAACGTCTGCTCACCCTTCTCAACAAGAAGTGGCACAAGCGCATCCTGACCGACGACCATTTCTATCTCAAGGACGAATACGACCTGCGAGGCATACACCTCAGCAAACGGCACCGCGAACTGCCGAAGGGCTATGAGGGGGTACACACCCGCTCGTGTTTCTCCATCGAAGAGATAGCCTACTGGAAGAAACGCTGCAACTATGTCATTGCAGAAGATATCGACGACGAGTTGCTCCACAGGTATGAGGTAGCGGAAGTGATTGACAACAAGGTATTTGCCCATCAGGTCAGGACTCTCGACGACGTAAAGAAGTTCCGCGATGCAGGATTCGGAGGTGTGGTACTCGAAGATGCCCTCTGGAGTATGTTCGATTTCCACCAGTCGTCAGACTACAAAGGAATGATCGACTTCTTCCGCAAAGTCCGCAAGTCATGCGGATAGGTTAAGAGAATGCGGAATATAAATCCATTCGTCAAATTTGTTGGATTCGTTTCAAAATAAATAAACCACCACTCATCCGTTTTTTTCTGACCACGAATCTGCACGAATCTGCACGAATGCAGCTTGTAACCATCATCAATTAGTGAAGATTAAATGTGAATTTCCCCGATGAAATCCACACACGGATTGGAAAACAAAAGGTTTTTCACTGTTTTGTTTTGTATTTCTCTCGGTTTTCACTAACTGTCGCTCGTTGCGCTCCCGCAAGTTAGTATGCACCTCGGAAATAAAAATAAAATAATTTATTTTGTATTTCTCTCGGTTTTCACTAACTTTGCACAAGATTTCTTACAACAACAATTTTAAATGGAAAATAACTACCAATACAAAGTGTTCGCCGGCACTCAATCAAAGTACCTTGGCGAACTTGTTTGTGATGCATTAGGCTGTCCGCTCGGAAACTGCAGCGTCAACCATTTTGCCGACGGAGAATTCGTCGTATGTTTCGAAGAGTCAGTCCGCGGATGCGACGTGTTCCTCGTACAGTCCACTTTCACCCCGCTCGACAACCTCATGGAACTCCTCCTCATGGTTGACGCAGCCAAACGCGCATCAGCTCACAAGATTATTGCCGTAATGCCATATT
>JAZQPD010000163.1:0-16651 GCA_045628285.1 Bacteroidaceae bacterium | reverse complement strand
TGTCTCATGTTATTTGTCTTTGCTTTTTCACTTTCAATTTCAAGCTTGGTTAGATTTCCTGTCACAAATGCTTACCGTCCTTGCCGCGAGTCCCATGAATGCGATACCTTCCTGGCTCGAAGGGTCGAGGACTGCAGGAGTGCCTTTGTCGCCACTTTCCTGAATGCCCTGTACGAGTGGAATCTGTGCGAGCAGAGGCACACTAAGTTCTTCTGCAAGATTTTTCACGCCATCCTTGCCGAATATGTAATACTTGTTTTCTGGCAGTTCGGCAGGAGTGAACCATGCCATGTTCTCTACAAGTCCGAGAATCGGCACATTCACCTTGTCGTTGAGGTACATGTTGATGCCCTTCCTTGCATCAGCGAGCGCTACCTGCTGAGGAGTGCTGACGATGATGGCTCCAGAGATGTCCAGTTCGTGAATGAGAGTGAGGTGGACATCACTTGTGCCGGGAGGTGTGTCGAGAATGAAATAGTCGAGGTCGCCCCAGTTGGCTTCGGTCAACAACTGTTTCAGTGCATTCGTAGCCATTGCGCCTCGCCACAATGTTGGTTGGTCGGGGTCAATGAAGAAACCGATGGAGAGTAGTTTCACTCCGTATTGCTCGATTGGCTGTATGAGATCCTTACCGTCGAAGTTGATGGCCATGGGACGTTCCTGTTCCACATTGAACATCTTGGGAACTGACGGACCGAAGATGTCGGTGTCGAGCAATCCTACTCTCATTCCCATCCTCGCCAGACCGATGGCGAGATTCACGGCAACGGTAGATTTGCCCACACCACCTTTTCCGCTTGAGACAGCGATGATGTGCTTCGGACGCAAGTACTTTGTCTGTTCACCCTCTTCATTCTTAATCGGAGTCTGGTACTTGGCGTTCACGATTACCTCGACATCGTTGCCTACTTCTCTGTGAATGGCAGCCTCGGCAGCCTTGCACACCGATTTGCCGAACGGGTCAGGGTTCTTTGGAAATACCAGCGAGAAACTCACCTTCATTCCGTCGATTCTCATGTCATCATACAACATCTCATTCTCAATGAGACTCTTTCCGTTTCCCGGATACCGCACCGTCATCAGTGCCTCTTTTATCAAATTTGGATAGATAGTCATATTATTTTGCCATTTTTATTTTTTTCACCATTTCGTGGTCGTAGGAACGATAGTCATCCATTGGTATTTCAATTCCCGATTCCTCCAACTTGCCTTCCTTTGGCAGACGGAAACAGATGTACTTGATGTCAAGTCCTTTTTCCAACCACATTTGTTCGTAGTAGGTCTGAAGGGCACGTGCATTTTCGATGTCCGTATTTAAACCCTTTCCTTCAGGATAGAGTTGTGGAAGACCATATAGGTCATCCGTTGCGATGTCTGTCTGAAGATGATTGTGCTCTGCCATCAGTTTCGTGTAAGTGAACAGGAAGTTACTGTCCGTCTTCACGTGAATCTTGCCGCTGTCCTTCACGAATCGTCTGTATTTCTCAAGGAAATAGGTGGATGTGAGTCGTTTCGTCGGTTTCTTCATCTGAGGGTCACTGAAGGTCAGCCAAATCTCGCTCACTTCGTCCTCACCGAACAGTTTGTCGATACATTCTATGTTCGTACGCAGGAATCCTACGTTCTTCAGTCCTCCCTTCCTCGCTTCCTCGGCACCGTGCCACATTCGTGAGCCCTTGATGTCAACTCCGATGAAGTTCATCTTAGGAAACTGCCGTCCGAGTCCTACGGTATATTCGCCTCGTCCGCAACCCAATTCAAGCACGATAGGATTATCATTCCCGAAAAACTCCTCATGCCATTTACCTGTAAGGTCGAAACCTTCGTTCATCAACTTCCCGTAGGGGCACTCCACCACCAGCGGATTCTCAGCCATATCGGCAAACTTCTGTAACTTTCCTTTTCCCATTACACCTTATTTATTTTGCAAATATAGACAAAAAAACGCGAATTATGAATTGTGGATTGTGAATTATTACTAACTTTGCAACAAATAATGTAAAAAACATACACATCATGGAAGAAATCAAACAGACAAGTCTCCCTGAGAATGCGTTCAGGGAATTGAAGGGCGGTGAGACCTACGAACCGATTATGTCACCGTTGAGGACCTATCGTGAAGTTACGCCTTGGTCGATTGCTTGGGGTATCGTGATGGCTGTCATCTTCTCAGCAGCCGCAGCCTATCTCGGCCTGAAGGTCGGGCAGGTGTTTGAGGCGGCAATCCCAATCACCATCATAGCAATCGGACTTTCCGGTGCTGCAAAGCGCAAGGACCCGCTTGGCGAGAATGTCATCATCCAGAGTATCGGAGCCTGTTCGGGCATGGTAGTGGCAGGAGCAATCTTCACTCTTCCTGCACTCTATATCCTCCAGTCGAAATATCCTGACATCACCGTCAACTTCTTCCAGGTATTCATGGCATCGCTCCTCGGAGGCTGTCTGGGAATCCTTTTCCTCATACCGTTCCGGAAGTACTTCGTGAAGGACATGCACGGCAAGTATCCGTTTCCTGAGGCTACAGCGTCCACTCAGGTACTCATCTCGGGTGAGAAGAGTGGCAATCAGGCAAAGCCGCTGCTCGTGGCTGGTGTCATCGGCGGACTCTATGACTTTGCAGTAGCATCATTTGGAGCATGGACGGAGAACTTCACGTCGCGTGTCACAGAACTTGGTTGCACCATTGCCGACAAGACCAAACTCCTCCTTTCAGTCAACACCAGTGCTGCATTGCTCGGTATGGGTTACATAGTCGGATTGAAGTACGCTGCAATCATCTGTTTCGGTTCAATCCTCGTCTGGTGGGTTATCGTACCTCTCATCGCAGTCATCTTCCCTGAACTCGAGGTCAGCAGTGGGGTGGTGGCAGCCAACGCATCACCAGAGCAGATTTTCGCCTATGCCAAGAGCATCGGTATAGGTGGCATTGCAACTGCCGGAATCATCGGAATCATCAAGAGTTGGGGTGTGATTCGTGATGCATTCAAACTCTTCGGACAGATTTTCGGCAAATCCGGTCAGGCTACGAAATCGGAGGTTTCCATCGAACGTACCCAACGGGATCTCTCGATGAGGATTATCGTACTGGGAACTCTCCTTGCAATCGTAGTGACTACCATTTTCTTCTTCCTCGGTCCAATGGACGGCAACCTCCTCTTTACCATCGTCGGAATCCTCATCGTTGCAGTCATTGCATTCCTCTTCACCACCGTTGCTGCCAACGCAATCGCAATCGTAGGCTCAAATCCTGTGTCGGGAATGACTCTGATGACCCTCATTCTCTCAAGTATCATTATGGTACTCGTTGGACTCAATGGCACTCACGGTATGGTAGCAGCACTCATCATGGGTGGAGTGGTCTGCACGGCACTCTCTTCTGCCGGATCGTTCATCACCGACCTCAAGATTGGTTACTGGCTCGGCAGCACTCCAAAATATCAGGAAACTTGGAAGTTCGTCGGAATCCTTGTCAGTGCAGTCACGGTAGGCGGAGTCATCATGATTCTCAACAAGGCCTACGGATTCACTCCAGATAATTCGGATGTGATGGCAGCACCACAAGCACGCGCAATGGCTGCAGTCATCGAACCGCTTATGTCGGGCGAAGGAGCACCTTGGTTGCTTTACGGCATCGGAGCCATCATCGCCCTCATACTCAATTTCTGCAAGATTTCCCCACTCGCATTTGCACTCGGTATGTTCATTCCTCTCCAACTCAACCTACCTCTCATCGTGGGCGGATTGGTGAACTGGTATGTATCAAAGCCTAAGACTGTGGATGCAGGAGCAAACACAGAGGCCTCTGACAAGGGCACTTTGCTTGCAAGCGGATTCATTGCCGGAGGTGCGCTCATGGGAGTGGTCAGCGCAGCACTTCGCTTTGCAGGTTGCGATTTCGTATGCACGGAATGGCTCTCATCTACCTGGGCTGAAGCACTTTCACTCGTCGCATATATTCTCCTGATAATCTATTTAATCAAGGCATCAAAGAAATAAAATACGCTTTTTGAGGTGAAAATTGTGTGTTATCGGGCACATGTGCTGTACAACACATCGGATGTTGTGAATATGACGTTAAATAACTGTACCTTTGCGGCATCCTAAAAACAATCTTTTTACCTTAAAAAAATTAATACTTATTGAGCAAAGGGATGTCGTGAGACATCCCTTTTACTTGTCCCCTGTCTTACAGGCGGACGAAACCAATGATGTGAGAACTGGTGGAAATGTTTTTGAAGGTATATATCACAGTTGATTTCTTAAAAAAACATAAAAATGGGGACGGACATTGACTAAAAGTCGGATTTTGTTGTATTTTGGTCTATATGGGAATTGCGATGTTAGTTTTTTTGTGTAACTTCGCATGATTTTTTGAATGTAATATATAATTAAGGTATGAAGAAACTGTGTTTGTTTGGCGGATTAATCCTTGCTCCTTGCTTTATCGGAACGATGAAGGCACAGGATGTATTGGATATTACGCTTGAGAAGGCGATTGAGATCGCTCTGGCAGAAAACCCTACTATCAGGGTGGCTGACAAGGATATTCAGTTGAAGAAAATTGCGGATACTGAGGCTTGGCAGCAGTTGTTGCCTACGGTGTCGGTGAATGGTAGTATCCAGCATACGTTGAAGGCTGCAGTGATGAAACTCAATGGCCAGGAATTCAAGATGGGTAGAGATGGTGTGAACACTGCTGCTCTCTCCGGTTCACTGAACCTCCCTGTATTTGCCCCTGCAGTATATCAGAATATGAAACTCACCAAAGAGGACATCAAACTGGCAGAGGAGAAAGCAAGAAACAGTCGTCTGGACCTCGTGAACCAAGTGACAAAGGCTTATTATTCTCTCCTTCTCTCTGAGGATGCCCTGAAGGTGATGACCGAGGCTTACAATGTGAGCAAGGAGACGTATGACAATGTCAGTGCCAAATATAATGTAGGAAAGGTAAGTGAGTACGACCAGCTGACAGCTGAGGTCCAGATGAGAAACATGAGTTCGAGTATGATTTCCGCAGAGGGTGGTGTCACTCTCGCTGAACTGCAGTTGAAGGTTCTGATGGGCATCACAACTGACGTGAAACTCTCTACTAAGGACGATCTTAGTGACTATGAGTCGCAACTGACGATGCTGAATGCTACTGCACAGGCAGATGAACTCTTGAACAACAGTTCGCTGAGGCAGTTGGATTTGAACCAGGCAATGCTTGAGAGAAGTCTGAAGATCCAGAGGACCAATTTCATGCCGACTCTCTCGCTTCAGCTTACGGGCCAGTACCAGTCGCTCTACAATGACGACTGGAATCTCCCCAAGTATGACTGGTCGCCAAGTGCAAGTTTCACTATCAACCTTAATGTCCCTATCTTCACTGCGTCCAACTGGACAAAACTTAAGAGTGCCAAGGCCAGGATTGCCCAGCTTCAGGACACAAGGGTGAACACGGAGCGTCAGCTCTCTATGGCAGCATCAAGTTATCGCAAGAATATGCAGACCTGTCTGGCAGAACTTGAGAGTGACCGTCAGGCAATCAAACAGGCAGACAAGGCAGTGAACATCTCCTCAAAGAGATATGAGGTGGGACGCGGAACCGTGCTCGATATGAATCAGAGTCAGTTGGCACTCACTCAGGCCCAGCTTACTTATGACCAGGCCGTTTACAACTTCCTGACCAACAGAGCCGACCTCGACCTTACACTCGGTAAGGAGACTTACACAAAGTGATCCTTCCCTTCGACGGGCTCAGGATAAACTTGGTTCAGAAACCAAAAGAATAATGAATAACGAATAATGAAAAATAGTATGAAAAAGATTAGTATTGTAATTATCGGACTTGGACTGATAATGCTTGCATCCTGCAAGGGCAACGAGAAGAAGGCTACCCTCGCAGATGAGAAACCAAAAGTGAAGCTGACAAAGGTTGTTGGTCAGGACATTCCTCAGACTGAAGTTTATTCAGGTACAGTGGAAAGCGATGTGAAGAATAATATCTCTCCGAATATGCAGGTGCGTATCCAGAAGATTTACTGTGATGTCGGTGATTATGTAAAAAAAGGGCAGGTGCTTGTTGCTCTCGATGCTTCCAGCCAGGAACAGATGAAACTCCAGATTCAGAGCCAGATTACTCAGACCAAGAGCCAGCTTGCTCAGATGCAGAACCAGCAGGCTGAATTCAACCGTACTGCCGAACTCTACAAGATTGGTGGTGCATCGAAGAGTGAATATGATGCAGCTCAGACTCAGCTTACCGTACAGCAGAATGCAGTTGCCGCTCAGGAAAGTCAGTTGAAGGTGCTTCAGACACAGCTTGCACAACTGAATCAGAACACAAACCTCACAAGTCCTATAAGTGGTGTCGTTACTGCCAGAAACTATGATGACGGTGACATGTACAACGGTACTCCAGTCCTCACCATCGAACAGTTGAACCCTGTGAAGTTGAAGGTCAACATCAGTGAGTCTCACTTCAAGGACGTTACTATTGGAATGCCTGTAAGAATTGACCTTGATGCATACGAAGATGAGGAATTTGCAGGAAAGGTATCTACTATCTATCCGACTATTGACCAGAATACTCACACATTCCCAGTTGAAATCACAGTAGTGAACAGCAACAACAAAGTCCGTCCTGGCATGTTCGGACGTGCAAGCATAGATTTCGGAACAGAGTATCGTGTACTTGTTCCCGATGTTGCTCTTGTAAAGCAGGTGGGTGCTGGCGACCGTTACGTGTATGTCTACAAGAACGGCAAAGTGTCTTACCAGAAGGTTGAACTGGGTCAGCACATCGGTGAGAGTTACGAGATAAAGAGTGGTGTTGAACCAGACGATCAGGTCGTTGTTGCCGGTATGTCAAGACTTGCCAATGGCAAGGAAGTCGTTGTGGAAAAATAATGGGGATGCCAGTTGTCTGGACTCCGAGCTTGCTCGCCTGAGTGGCCGTAGCGCCCGAAGAAATAGTAAAATTATTAAATAGTAAATTAAATAAATGGCAAAATGGTCAAATAAATAGGACTCCGAGCTTGCTCGCCTGAGTGGCCGTAGCGCCTGAAGAAATAGTAAATTGTCAAATAGTAAATAAATTTATGAGTCTATACGAAGGGGCGGTGAAACGCCCGATTATGACAAGTCTGTGTTTCGCGGCAATCGTGATTCTTGGTATCTTCTCTCTGCTGAAGTTGCCAATCGACCTCATGCCGGATATCGAGACAAACACAATCATGGTGCTGACTTACTATAATGGTGCGTCGGCAGAAGATATTGAGAACAATGTAACACGTCCGCTCGAAAACACTCTGAATTCAGTGGAACACCTGAAGCATGTTACCTCAAACTCAAGGGAGAACGTATCGGTGTTGACTCTTGAATTTGAGTTCGGCTATGACATTGATGACCTGACAAATAATGTCCGCGACAAGCTCGATATGGTTTCCAATGCCCTCCCGACCGATGCCAACGACCCAATCCTCTTCAAGTTCTCTACGGACATGATTCCTATCATGCTCCTGAAGGCTACGGCAAGGGAGAGTCAGGGTGCGCTCTATAAAATCCTGGATGAGAATGTGGCAAATCCACTGGCACGAGTAGACGGAGTCGGTACGGTGTCAATATCCGGTGCGCCTCAGCGAGAGATAAATGTCTACATGGATGCCAGCAAGATGGAGGCTTATGGCATCAGTCCTGCTCAGGTCAGTTCGGCTATTGCTGCCGAGAACAAGAATATCACGGGCGGTACTCTGGATGCGGGTACTCAGACATTTACAGTCAGAGTCGAGGGTGAGTTTGATGATACAAGCGAGTTGAACAATGTGATTGTAGGCACAAAGAATGGTGCCAATGTCTATCTCCGCGACGTAGCAAGAATCGTGGACGATGTAGAGGAGCGTGCTCAGCGTACGTTCACAAACGGCCAGCAGGGTGCGATGATCATCGTGCAGAAACAGAGTGGCGCAAACTCTGTCCAGATTTCCGATAAGGTGGAGGATATGCTGCCTACACTGCAGAAGAACCTTCCTTCAGACGTTGAACTGGGTATCATCATCAATACATCAGACAATATCAAGAACACAATCAACACTCTCTTTGAGACTGTGATGTACGCACTTCTCTTCGTAGTGATCGTAGTATTCGTATTCCTCGGAAGATGGAGGGCAATGTTCATCATCTGCATCACCATCCCTATGTCGTTGATTGCTTCGTTCATCTATCTGTTTGCAACAGGCAGTTCGCTGAACATGATTTCAATGTCCTGTCTGTCTATTGCAATTGGTAGCGTTGTAGATGATGCCATTGTGGTGTTGGAGAATGTGACGACTCACATCGAACGTGGTGCCGATCCTAAACAGGCTGCCATCCACGGAACGAACGAGGTGGCAATCTCCGTTATCGCATCAACACTGACAATGATTGCCGTGTTCTTCCCTCTGACTATGGTAACGGGTATGACCGGTGTGCTCTTCAAGCAGTTGGGTTGGATGATGTGTATCATCATGACGGTCTCCACTACATCTGCACTCTCATTCACTCCAATGCTCTGTGCTCTGATGCTGAAACTAAAGAAAAAACAGGGCAAGTGGTTCAAGAAGATTTACGGACCTATCCAGAAGCAGCTTGACCGACTTGACGAATGGTACGAAGACCGTATCAACTGGGCTGTACGCCATCGATGGAGCGTAATTGTCGGTTGTGTCGTGTTCTTCATCCTCAGTCTTTTCACTGCCAAGTTAATTGGAATAAAGAGTGAGTTCATGCCGGCAAACGACTCCGGTCGTGTCGGTGCAACGCTGGAACTTCCTATAGGAACACGTGTAGAAAAGGCAGAGGTGATTGCAAAGCAACTTACCGAACTCTGGCAGAAACGCTATGGGGACATGATGACCAACTGTAACTTCACAATCGGTCAGGCGGGTGATGACAACACATTTGCGTCAATGCAGGATAATGGCTCGCACATTATCAAATACAATATACAGTTCGTACCGTCGAATGAGCGAAGTCAGGGACTTATAAGCATCTGCGACGAAATGCGTGCTGACTGCAAGAATATGCCTGAACTTGCCAAGTATAACGTGATGCTTGGCGGTGGCAACAACTCCATGGGTGGTCAGAACATGGCTACATTCGAAATCTACGGATACGACCTCAACGAAACTTATCGTGTGGCAACGGAACTTGCAGCACGTTTCAAGGAAAGTGAGATGGTGTCTCAGACAAACGTATCGCGTTCGGATTATCAGCCGGAAATAGTCATTGATTTCGATCACGATAAACTGGGCTTGCAGGGAATCGGACTTTCCACGGCTGCGGGTGTGGTTCGTAATGCCATCACCGGTTCACTGCTCTCTTACTACCGGGAGGATGGTGAAGAATATGACATAAAGGTACGTTATGAGGTTGAGGACCGTGAGTCGGTTGAGGCTATCGGCAATATGCTCATCCCTAACAATCAGGGCCGTCAGATACGTGTGAAGGATGTGGCAAACATCTACGAATCGTCAATTCCTCCAACGATTGAACGCAAGGACCGCCAGCGTATCGTAACGGTAACTGCCGTAATGAAGGATGGTTATGCCTTGTCAGACGGTGTTGAACTGGGATACAGTATTCTCGAGGAAATTGATATGCCTAACGGTGTAACGACTCAGGTGGCAGGTTCATACGAAGACCAGCAGGACAGTAACAGGGACCTCGGTGTGCTTGCAATCCTTGTGATTATCCTTGTCTACATCGTGATGGCTGCACAGTTCGAGAGTTTCTCTTATCCGTTCATCATCATGCTCTCGCTCATCTTTGCAGTTTCTGGTATCATCTTTGCCCTGTGTTTCACGGGAACAAGTATCAACATCATGTCAATGCTGGGAGGTATCCTTCTGATTGGTATTGTAGTAAAGAACGGTATTGTGCTTATCGACTACACTCAGCTGAAACGTGAACAGGGTTACGGACTTATCCGTGCAGCCGTTACTGCTGCACGAAGCCGTCTGCGTCCTATCCTCATGACCACACTCACAACTATCTTGGGTATGGTCCCTATGGCTATCAGTCAGGGTGTAGGTGCTGAAATGTGGCGTCCTCTCGGTATCAGTGTCATCGGTGGTCTTACTGTTTCCACAGTCCTCACCTTGATATATGTCCCTTCAATGTTCTGTATCTTTGGAGGTGCCGGTGTGAACATGAAGCGTAAGAAGATGCGCAAGCAGGCTGAACTGGATGCTTACTGGAAGGAAAATAAGGAACAGGAAACTCTTAAGAAGAAATAAAATATGAAAGCAATAATGATATCTTTCGACCAGGCACATTATGACAACGTGATAGCTGTGCTCGACAGAACAAATGCAAGGGGATTCACTATGGTTCCTACGACATTTGGGCGTGGTACAAATACAGGTGACCCGCACTATGGTTCACATGCATGGCCATCAATGTGCAGTACGATAATCACTATCGTTGACGAGGAGCAGGCAGAGTCTTTGATGAAACGTCTGAAGGTACTTGACGATGAGTCGCAGATGCTGGGTCTTCGTGCTTTTCAGTGGAACATTGAAAATATGATATAGCGTAGTGGCTATTCTATAGAAAAAGAAGAGGACTAAGCCTCTTCTTTTTCATTTTCGTCATCGGATGATGTCTGTATTTTATCAAATGCACCGTTTGCAAGCATTTCAGTAATCTGAGCCTCAATTTTTTCAGATAGTTCGGGATTGTCTTCAAGTATTTTCTTGACACCTTCACGTCCCTGACCAATCTTTGTGCCCTCATAGCTGAACCAACTGCCGCTCTTCTTGATGATTTCCAAATCAACACCGAGGTCGACGATTTCGCCCGTACGACTGATTCCTTCGCCAAAGACTATGTCGAACACCGCTTTGCGGAAAGGGGGTGCAACCTTATTCTTGACAACCTTCACTGTAGTTTGGTTGCCAAGTATTTCCTTGTCTTCTTTAATAGGCCTCCCTTTGCGGATATCTAGTCTGACAGAAGAATAGAACTTGAGTGCATTGCCGCCAGTAGTGGTTTCCGGACTACCAAACATCACGCCAATCTTCTCTCGAATCTGGTTGATGAAGATGCAGGTAGTTCGTGTCTTGCTGATTGAACTCGTGAGTTTGCGGAGTGCCTGACTCATAAGTCGTGCTTGCAGACCGACCTTGTTGTCTCCCATAGTACCTTCAATTTCTGCCTTGGGGGTAAGGGCTGCAACTGAGTCAATGATGATGAGGTCTACAGCAGCAGAGCGAACAAGCTGATCAACGATTTCGAGGGCTTGTTCTCCATTGTCAGGCTGCGAGATGAGCAGGCTGGAGATGTCCACACCGAGATGTTCTGCATAGACAGGGTCGAATGCGTGTTCTGCATCGATGAATGCTGCTATGCCTCCTGCTTTCTGAGCTTCTGCTATTGCGTGAATAGTCAGGGTTGTCTTACCTGATGATTCCGGACCGTAAATTTCGATCACACGCCCGCGTGGGTAACCACCGACACCGAGTGCTGCGTTAAGACCGATGGAACCGGTCGGTATCACCTCTACTTTCTCGTAAACTTTGTCGCCCATCTTCATGATGGCTCCATGTCCAAAGTCTTTCTCAATCTTTGACATGGCTGCTTGCAGAGCCTTTAACTTCTGTTCGTTATTTTCGGGTATCTGCAGTGTTGTCTTGTTGGATGATGCCATTGATATTTATAATTTGATGTTTGTTGTTATACAATTCCCTGTGCCATCATTGCCTTTGCAACTTTCATGAAACCGGCAATGTTGGCACCTTTTACATAGTTGATATAGCCATCAGGTTGCTTTCCGTACTTCACACATGCTGCGTGTATGCTTGCCATGATATGGTGGAGCCGTGCATCTACTTCTTCTGCCGTCCATGAGATGTGTCCTGCATTCTGGCTCATCTCAAGTCCGGAGGTAGCCACACCTCCTGCATTGACTGCCTTGCCAGGTGCAAAGAGAATCTTTGCCTCAAGGAATGCATCGATAGCCTCTGGGGTACAGCCCATGTTGGACGTCTCGCCAACGCATGTGACTCCGTTTGCCAAAAGTTGTTTTGCGTCGTCGCCGTTGAGCTCGTTCTGGGTAGCACATGGAATTGCGATGTCGCACTTCACCTCCCATGGCTTCTTTCCTGCAAAGAACTTGCTTCCTGGGAATTGTGTCGCATAAGGTTCGCAGATGTCGTTGCCGCTTGCCCTGAGTTCGAGCAGGTATTCTATCTTCTCGTCATTAAGACCTTCCTCGTCGAGGATATATCCGTCAGGACCTGAGATAGTGATGACCTTGGCACCGAGCTGGGTTGCCTTTGTTGCAGCACCCCATGCCACATTGCCGAAACCGGAGATTGCCACTGTCTTGCCCTTCATGTCCATTCCGTGAGTGTCGAGCATATGACTGATGAAATAGAGACTTCCGAATCCTGTTGCCTCAGGGCGGACGAGTGAACCACCGTATTCCAATCCTTTTCCTGTTAGCACTCCACTCCAGTCGCGTGTGAGTTTCTTGTATTCTCCGAAAAGGTAGCCGATTTCGCGTGCTCCCACACCGATGTCACCTGCAGGGATGTCGATTTCAGGACCGATATACCTGAACAGTTCGCTCATGAATGCCTGACAGAACCGCATGATTTCAGCATCGCTCTTGCCACGAGGTGAGAAATCGCTTCCGCCTTTGCCTCCACCCATAGGGAGGGTAGTAAGTGCATTCTTGAATGTCTGCTCGAAACCGAGGAACTTCAGAATGCTGAGGTTCACACTGGCATGGAAACGAAGACCGCCCTTGTATGGGCCAATGGCACTGTTGAACTGTACCCGGTATCCGAGGTTGACTTGTACTTCACCTTTATCGTCTACCCATGGAACACGGAATGTAATGATTCTCTCAGGTTCCACGAGACGTTCTATCAATTTTGCTTTCTCAAATTCAGGATGCTGGTTATACACGTCTTCAATTGAGACGAGAACTTCCTTTACTGCCTGTAGGTATTCCTTTTCGCCTGGATGTTTGGCCTCCAGCTGGGTCATGATGTTTTCAATGTTCATTGTATTATGTTTTAGAGTCTTGCACTTTGGGTGATTAAGACCAGAACTGGCGTTCTGGGAACGGTGGTTGTTGTGATGGTTAGTGATGTCATTCTGCAAAGTTAGTTTTTCTAATCTTAATTTGCAAGCGAAACGGCAACTTTTTCTGCACATTTTTCCCCATCGATTCCTGCAGATACGATTCCGCCCGCATAACCGGCACCTTCGCCACAGGGGTAGAGCCCATCGAGACGGACGTGACGGAGGGTTTCTCTGTCGCGTAGAATCCGTACAGGCGAGGATGTCCTTGTTTCAACTCCAATCATCAATGCTTCGTTCGTGAGGAAACCATGACTTGCCTTTCCGAAGTTCCTGAATCCCTGTTGCAGTCGTTTTGTGATGAAGTCGGGCAGCAGGAAGTGGAGTGGGGAGGTGATGAGTCCCGGCTGGTAGGACGATTTCGGCAGACTGGATGAGAGCCGGTTGTTGACGAAGTCCGACATCCGTTGTGCAGGTGCGGTTTGACGCATACCTGCCATTACCCAAGCCTGCTTTTCCAGCCATTCCTGAAATTCCATCATACGGAGCGGTGAGTCCGAGGTCGGAATCATCTTTGCAATATCTTCCACGTGAGTTTCCACCACCATACCCGAATTGCTCCATGGACTGTTTCTGTGGCTCGACGACATTCCGTTGACCACAATCTGTTCCGGTCCGCTGGCGGCAGGTACTACTGTTCCTCCAGGACACATACAGAAACTGTATACACCTCTTCCGTCTACCTGAGTCACGAATGAATATTCGGCAGTAGGCAGGTATGTGCCTTTGCCCTGCTTGTTGTGGTATTGAATCTTGGCGATCATGTCTGCGGGATGCTCCAGTCTTACACCTACTGCAAGGTCTTTCGCCTCTATCTCTACATTATTGCGGTAGAGCCATCTATACACGTCCCTTGCGCTGTGTCCGGTTGCAAGGATTACAGGTCCGGAGATTTCTTCCTCTGTGATATTTCCGTCTTCTTCCTGATGTGTCACCACTATTCCCGTCACTTTGTTGCCTTCTATTATCAGGTCGGTCATCTTCGTCTGGAATCTCACTTCTCCCCCGCATCTGATAATGGTGTTCCGCATATTCTCTATCACGAGAGGCAACTTGTCCGTACCGATATGAGGATGGGCATCTATCAGTATGTCCGTCGATGCACCATGCTGGCAGAACACATTCAGTATTTTGTCCACATCACCTCGCTTCTTGCTTCTCGTATAGAGTTTGCCGTCGGAGAATGCTCCTGCGCCGCCTTCTCCGAACGAGAAGTTCGATTCCGGATCCACATTGTACTGAGTGGATATCTTGGCAATGTCCTTTCTCCGGTCGTGTACGTTCTTGCCTCGCTCTACGACTACAGGACGAATTCCAAGTTCAATGAGGCGTAATGCCGCGAACAGTCCACCGGGACCTGCACCGACGACAATGCATTGAGGGCGGTCTTCCACATTCTGATATTCAGTCTTGATGAACTCTTGTTCCGGTGCGTCTTCGTTGATGTAAAGTCTTACGCTGAGGTTTACGAATACCGTTCGTTGACGGGCATCAATGCTTCGCTTGAGAATCCTCAAATGACGGACTCCAATAGTGTCAACACCCTTGTCCTTTTCGAGATATGTGAGGATGTTGTGTTCGTTGTATGCCACTTCAGGCAACACTCTTATCTGATATTCCTGAATCATCTTTCCTTCTTCTCTTTCTTCTTGAAGTACTTTGCAATGCGCCACAGTCCTGGAATGTGGAAACTAACATTGAATTTCCTTAATTTCAATGCCTTTTTTTGCAGTGGGTCGGTGAGCTGTTTCTCCACTTCTTCAATTGCTTTCATAATGGCAGGTCTACGCGACTTGATGCTCGGTCCCGTTTGGCTGTCATCATGGACGAATGTCATGTGGAACGCCCTGTCCTTGTACCAGTAAAGCAAAGGTTTGTGGAGCAATGCCCTCACTCCCAGTTCCCAGTCGTCCCATGTAGTCACATTCTCGTTCCATCCACCTATGTCTCTGAGAAATTCGGTGCGGAATATCATCGATGCGGTGTTGAGTGGTCCTGCGATTATCTGGTTGCACACGGGGTCAGTTCCGTGGAAATGATAGTCCCTGACGCAAGGCTTTCTGTTTCCTACCTGCATATTGGTGGTGAGGCATACCATATCGGGAGTAGTGTGGTCGTTGATTAATTCCGAAAGCAAACCCTCGAAGACCGTTAGGAAGTCCTTGTCGAAAAGGTCATCGTCATCAAAGAAATAGACAAACTTCGACTTCACCCTGCTCAACCCCTTGTTTCGGGCAAACGATGCACCCTTCTGCTTCTCTTCCGTGAAGTAGATGTTGAAGTCGTCCGACATGTATTTCCTCTGGAAGTCCTGTGCCACATCCATACTCCCATCCATACTGCCGTTGTCGACAAGGATGAGGCTTATGGGCCTGTATGTCGAGGCTGCGATACTTTCCAGTGTGCGTCCCAGTACACTTGCTCTGTTATATATCGGAATGACGATTGTAATCATTTGACTTTAGCTTTTATTTAAAAACATTAATGACCATTAATCTAAACATTAATCAGACATTAATATTATTTATGGCTGATGGCAATGTTTTATACATATCATAGGAAAAATATTTATTATATGTCTGATTAATGTTTTAATTAATGTCTGATTAATGTTAAAAATCAAATATTTACGCATATGCTAAAGTTAAGTAATCATTGCCACATGTCTTTGAATAGTTTCCTTGCGTCAGCATGACTGTAAAAGGCATGGTGCAAAGCCTCTTTCCAGCATCTGAGCCATGCTTCCCAGCGTGGGTAGCAGTACCTGAACGTAGCGCCTTTGGCCTTCTGTACCTTGGTGTCGGTAAGAAATCGTTCGCCTGTCGTTCCTGCCGGAGTGTTCACAATCACTCTCGGCACGAACAGGATATTCATGCCCGATGTCTCTGCGTCCTTAAGCATCACGGATTCCTCCCCACAGATGTATTTCCCGCTTCCAAGTCCGAAGTCCTCATTGAAATGCAGGCCTTTGTTCACGGCTTTCCTTGCAATGGTGATTTCCACCGAGGCTGGGTAGTAGCCCTTGCACCTCATGGCTTTTCTGTACGGCATCTGTCTCTCTGGATAGGCTTTGGGGTAGTTGGCCTTGAAAAGTATGATGTCGGCGTTTGTCTCCTGCCGGTATGTACTGATGATGGTGTCGAAGTATTCATTTGTGTATGTGCAGTCATCGTCGCTGATAAGCACTATGTCACCTTCCGTGCGCATCAGGGCGTTGTTGCGGTTACGGCTTAGTCCGCGTCCCTGCATCGTAAAGAGTCTTACGTCCCTACGCCTGAAACACGACAGTATTTCTGCCTTCGGTACATCCAAAGGATTCTCCACCTGCCACGATACGAGGTAGCGCACATCGTCTCTCTCTGGCAGGAATATCTCCGGCACCTTCAGTATGCCGTCGCCAATGGTACATATTTGAATCTCTAATATCATTTATGCAAAGATAAGAAATAATTATCAATTACGAATTACGAATTGCGAATTATTTTGTAACTTTGCAGAGTTTTAGAAAAATCTGATTATATGTTAAGTGCAAAAGAAGTAA
>JAZQPD010000162.1:0-24219 GCA_045628285.1 Bacteroidaceae bacterium | reverse complement strand
GCGATAGGCCTTCATCGGGTCTGAGAGTGCCTCTATGAGGCGATATATACGGTTGCGGACCTTTTCCATAAGGGCTGATGCCGCTTCCGTAAGCGGTCTTTGATTTATTGTTGCCTGGAATAGCACCAATCTGCGCAAATTATATTAGGGTTTGTAGTTCTCACCCCAGCCGGTTATCCGGCACTTTGTTGACAAGTATTTGGTTCGTGTGATTGCCGATTGGTTTCATATTCCTTTACTTGTGTTGCAATAATTTGGTGGATTCAATCAAAATGATTAAATTTGCAGGAAATTGTAAGCGAATGAATACAAGAGAGAATTTTGGAAGCAAATTCGGTGCCATTCTGGCAGCAGCCGGTTCTGCCGTGGGACTGGGAAACGTGTGGAGATTTCCTATCGAGACAGGTCAGAACGGTGGTGGTGCATACATTATTATATATATATTATGTATCATCCTTCTCGGTTATCCTGTCATGATGACGGAGTTCATCATCGGGCGCCAGGCACATTCCAGTACGGTTGGAGCATTCAGAAAACTGGCTCCAGGTACTCAGTGGAAATGGGTCGGGAGGATTGGCGTGTTCACAGGTCTCATCATTTTGAGTTACTATGCCGTAGTGGCGGGATGGACAGTGGAATACCTTGTGCTGTCGGTTGCTGATCAGTTCAGTGGCAAGAGTGTAGCCGACTACAAACCGATGTTCAATGACTTTGTGTCGAATCCGTGGAAGTCTGCCATGTGGACTGTGTTTACATTCGTAGTCACTCATTTTATCATCTCACGGGGTGTGAAGGACGGAATTGAGAAGTACTCCAAGATACTTATGCCTATGCTCTTCATTATCACGGTGGTTCTCGTAGTCTGTTCCGTCAACTTGCCGGGGGCAAGTGCAGGTGTGGACTTCCTGTTGAAACCAGATTTCTCAAAGATAAACGGCAACGTGATTATGAGTGCCCTTGGTCAGGCGTTTTATTCGCTGAGCTTGGGTATGGGTGCCCTGATTACCTATGCCTCTTATTTCGGTCCTGAGACCAGATTGAGGAAGACCTCGGCCAATGTGTGTGTCATCGACACCTCCATTGCCCTGATGGCAGGGTTCATCGTCTTCCCAGCCATGTTCAATGCCGGATACAGTCTGAAACCGGACGATATCGGTCCGTCGCTCATCTTCGTCACTCTCCCTAACATCTTTCAGAGTTCGTTCTCTGCCATGCCGTTTGTGGGCTATCTCTTCGCCGTGATGTTCTATCTGCTCCTCTTCGTTGCTGCCGCTACATCGATGATGTCGCTCCACGAGGTGGTAACGGCATATCTCGTAGATGAATGGAATGTACCAAGGAAGAAGGCGTCCGTGCTCGTCATGGCTGTTGCAGCCTTCCTGGGAGTGCTGTGCTCGTTGTCGTTCGGAGTGCTTGCCGACTTTCAGATTTCCGGAATGAATCTCTTCAGCCTGTTCGACTACGTATCGGGCAACATACTGCTGCCGGTGGGAGGACTGCTGACATGTGTCTTTGTGGGATGGTTCATCGACAAGAAGGTCATCATGGATGAGGTTACCAACAAGAACAAACTGAAGCATGTCTCAGTAAGAGTCACCCGTATACTCATAAAGTATCTTGCTCCGATAGCCATTGCCGCAATTTTCCTTTACCAGACAGGCATTCTCGGATAATGACCTTCATACTGGTTCGGTACCCGAATGAAAAAATGAAAAAATGCGGAACCCTCTCTTTCTCACGAAATCGGACAGGCGGGCATTGATTGTACTTGCCGCCATTGCCCTACTGTGTGTGGCAGGGATGATTCTGTGGGGAGATAGGGTGGAGCCGACAGGCGGGGAGAGGACAGGGAAACCGGAGACAAGTATGAAGAGCGGAGACAGGGAACCAGTGGCTGATGCTCCTTCCGGTGAGGAGATGGAACGGACGGAGAAAATCGTCATGAAGGTCTTCGACCCCAACACGGTGGACTCGGTGTCGCTTGTATGCATGGGACTGGCACCAGGGAAGGTACATACGTTCATGAGATACAGGTCGGCAGGAGCTGTATTCCGTAAGGCAAAGGACATTGCACGCTGCTACAGTTTTTCGGACGATGATATTGACCGCCTGCTGCCTTATGTGAAGATTGGCCGACGGTTCAGCGAGTCGGACTACAAGAGAGAGAAATATCCTTTGGAGGACTCCGGCAGGGAATATGACGAAGACTATGGACGTAAGGAGAGACCATCCTACAGCCACTCTTCAAAGTTCACCTCGCTGACTCTAGTGGATATCAATACGGCAGACACCGCATTGCTGAAGCGCATTCCCGGGGTGGGCGATGCCATATCGTCGATGATCATGAACCTGAGGGAGAAGTTCGGAGGGTTCACATCTGTTGACCAACTCAGGGAAATTCCCCAGATAAGTCCCGAACTGATGGAGTGGTTCGTGGTGGGTGACTCCCCATCGGTACGCAGGATAAATGTCAATACAGCCAGTTTCAAGACCCTTGTCACACATCCCTACATATCCCAGCAGCAGGCAAACGACATCCTCAGGTATGTGCGCCTGTACGGTAGGATAGCCGACATGAACGCACTGCACGACACCGGCATCTTCACTCAGCCGGAACTGGACAGGCTGGCACCCTACCTGGAATTTTGAGATAATTTTCATTTTTCATCTTCTTTTCTTCAAATTTTTACTATCTTTGCAAATCTAAATTTGAGAAATATGAAGACTTTTGCACCATCGGAACTTATAATCAATCCTGACAACAGTTCATTCCACCTGCATATCACACCGGAACAGTTGGCAGACAAGGTTGTCATGTGTGGCGATCCCGACAGGGTGTCGCTGATTGCCTCGCATTTCGAATCCCAGGAATGTGACGTGAGAAGCCGTGAATTCCATACCATCACGGGTATCTACAAAGGCAAGAGGATAACTGCCATTTCGCATGGAATAGGCTGCGACAATATCGACATTGTGGTCACAGAACTCGATGCCTTGAAGAATATCGACTTTGACACCCGTACGGAGAAGGAAAACCTCACTTCGATGGAGATGGTCAGGATAGGAACATGTGGCGGACTTCAGGAGAATACTCCGCTCGGTACGTTCATCTGTAGCGAGAAGAGTATTGGAATAGAAGGCCTGCTGAACTATTACGCCAATCGTGACAGGATTTGCGACCTCGAGTTCGAGAAGGCTTTCACGGAACATCTTGGCTGGGACTATCATAATCTCCCGTCTCCTTACGTGGTAGACAACGACAGGGAACTGCTTGACCGGATATATGATCCTTCAAAGGGAATGGTGAAGGGTGTAACAATCTCCTGCGGCGGATTCTACGGACCTCAGGGCAGGGAAATCCGCATACCGCTTTCCGACCCTCAGCGCAACGAAAAGATAGAGAGTTTCGAATGGAAGGGCTACCGGATCACCAACTTCGAGATGGAGAGTGCTGCACTTGCAGGCTTGTCGGCTCATTTGGGACACAGGGCTCTCACGGTCTGCATGGTGGTGGCAAACAGGGTTGGCAAGGAAGCCAATGCCGGATACAAGAACCAGATAGACGACCTTATCCGTATTGTTCTCGACAAAATTTAAGGGATGGCACTCCTCATACCAAGCATCAATCAGGTAAGGGCCATCTTCCTCGACATAGACGGAACACTCGTTTCCTTCAATACCCACATCATCCCTCAGACCACTCTGGATGCAATCAGTGCGGTGCGGAAGGAGGGAGTGAAGGTGTTCATCGCCACTGGCAGGCCTCTACCCTTCGTGGACAATCTCGGTCCGCTGGAGTACGATGGGATAATGACCGTTAATGGAGCCAGATGCCAGATGACGGATGGGACTGTCATACGTCATGACCCGATTTATCATGAAGACCTTGAACGACTTGTGGAGTTCTGCAAGAACCATCCGATATCCATGGCATTCACGTCAGCCGACGAGGCTTTCATGAACTATGCCACGGATGAGTTCCGCGAGGTGTTCTCCTTGCTCGACATCACGATTCCCCGTCAGTTGCCATTGGAACACTGTCTGGACATGGATGTCATGCAACTCGTCATGTTCTTTCATCCGGATGAAGAGGATGAACTCATGAAGAGCGTACTCCCCCATTGTTCCACACACAGATGGCATCCTGCCTTTGCGGATGTGATATCACGGGGCAACAGCAAGCGGGATGGTGTCGACACTTTCTGCAAGTACCTGAATATACCGGTTTCCCAGACAATGGCGTTCGGAGATGGAGGAAATGATGTGGGAATGTTATGCCATGTGGGGTTCGGATATGCCATGGGCAACTCAAAACCGTCGGTTCTTGCCGCTGCTCCAAATGTGACGGATTCTGTTGATAACAACGGAGTTGCCAAGGTTCTGATGGAAATGATGAAAAGGAAAAACTAAAAAAAGTTGTAAGTTATTTTGTAGTTTCCCAAAAAAGTATTACCTTTGCACCCGCAAATCGGATGGTGCCTTAGCTCAGTAGGTAGAGCATCGGACTGAAAATCCGTGTGTCCCCGGTTCGAATCCTGGAGGTACCACATTGAGACACCCAACTATTCATTCATCAATAGTTGGGTGTTTTTTTATGCCTTACGCGTAGGCGTTGATATTTTTTACGTGAATTGCCCGTGAATTATTGTTCTTATGCAGGGGCTAACCGTTGTTGCCGCTCGTTGTGCTCGCGAAAGTTAGGATGCGTTTACTGAAATACATACAAAAGGTTTTCACCGTTTTGTTTTGTATTTCTCTCAACTTTCACTAACTTTGCAGGCAATTTATGTAAAAAGGTTATGCAGGATATTAGAAACATTGCAATTATTGCCCATGTAGACCACGGAAAGACGACCCTCGTGGACAAGATGCTGATGGCAGGCAATCTGTTCAGGGAGAACCAGCAGACGGGCGAACTTATGTTGGACAATAACGAACTTGAACGTGAGAGAGGTATAACAATCCTTTCAAAGAACGTAAGTATAAGATACAAAGGTACTAAGATTAATGTCATAGATACCCCGGGACACAGCGATTTCGGCGGTGAGGTGGAGCGTGTCCTTAATATGGCCGACGGATGTATCCTTCTCGTTGATGCTTTCGAAGGACCCATGCCCCAGACTCGTTTCGTGCTCCAGAAGGCACTTGAGATCGGACTGAAACCAGTTGTCGTAGTGAATAAAGTTGACAAGCCAAATTGCCGTCCGGAAGAGGTGTACGAAATGGTGTTCGACCTTATGTGCAACCTCAATGCCACAGAGGATCAGCTAGACTTCCCCGTTGTCTATGGTAGTGCAAAGCAGGGCTGGATGGGTCCAGATTGGCAGACTCCTACTGACGACATCACTTATCTGCTCGACACCATTATTGAGAATATCCCGGCTCCGGAATATCTTGACGGAACTCCCCAGATGCTCATCACCAGCCTCGACTACAGTACCTACACGGGTCGGATTGCTGTAGGACGTGTTCACAGAGGGACACTCCGAAATGGGCAGCAAATCACCATCTGCCATAGGGACGGAAGTCAGGAGAAGACAAAGATAAAGGACCTTCACACATTCGAAGGAATGGGACATAAGGTTGCCGACGAGGTTTCGAGCGGTGACATCTGTGCTGTGATAGGTCTGAGCAATTTCGAGATTGGTGACACTCTCTGCGACTTCGAAAATCCCGAGGCACTGCCAACCATATCGATTGACGAACCTACCATGAGCATGCTCTTCACCATCAACAACTCGCCGATGTTCGGAAAGGAAGGCAAGTTCTGTACCAGCCGTCACATCCATGACCGTCTGCAACGCGAACTTGAGAAAAACCTTGCCCTCAAGGTTGAGCAGAAGGATGGTTCTACTGATGCCTGGGTTGTAAGCGGACGTGGCGTGCTCCACCTCTCCGTCCTCATTGAGACAATGAGGCGCGAGGGTTATGAACTCCAAGTCGGTCAGCCTCAGGTTATCTTCAAGGAAGTCAACGGGCAGAAGTGCGAGCCGACTGAGGAACTGACTATCAGTGTGCCGGAGGAGTCTTCCAGCAAGATGATCGACATGGTGACACGGCGTAAGGGTGACCTTCTGTCGATGGAAGCAAACGACGGTTGGGTTAACCTGGAATTTGAGATTCCGTCACGGGGAATCATCGGTCTGCGAACCAACTTGCTGACAGCCAGTCAGGGAGAAGCCATCATGGCTCATCGGTTCAAGGAGTATCAGCCATACAAGGGCGATATGGAACGACGTACGAATGGTAGTATGATTGCCCTTGAAGGTGGGGTGGCAGTGGCCTATGCCATGGATCACCTGCAGGATAGGGGTAAGTTTTTCATATTCCCTCAGGAACAAGTCTATGCCGGACAGGTCGTTGGCGAACACGTACATGAGAATGACCTCGTGATCAATGTCACCAAGACCAAGCAACTGACCAATACCCGTGCATCCGGTACGGACGAAAAGGCAAAACTGGTTCCACCAGTCAGATTCTCTCTTGAAGAGGCTCTCGAATACATAAAAGAGGATGAATATGTGGAGGTCACTCCAAAGAGCATGAGGATGAGAAAAATAGTTCTCGACCATCTTGCAAGGAAACGACTCGAAAAATAATAATGGTGTTCAAAGTAGCAGTTGGTAGCCTGAATTCATATTGTTTATTGCACACACATAGGGTGGACTGTGCATAAAAATAAAAAAAAACCTGTCTTCAGACAAGAAAATTGCAACTTTTTTATAACTTTGCGCTGATATTCGCCCATCATATAAATAATGTGTCGGTGAGGTGACGAAAAACTGAATGCGATATTCATAAAATACAGTATTAACATTAAAAATTAAAGATTATGTCTGAAATTGAACAAAGAGTAAAATCTATCATCGTTGACAAACTCGGTGTAGACGAGGCAGAAGTAAAGCCAGAAGCAAGTTTTACAAACGACCTTGGTGCTGACTCTCTGGACACAGTAGAACTCATCATGGAATTTGAAAAGGCATTCAGCATCAGCATTCCAGATGATCAGGCTGAAAAGATTTCTACTGTTGGCGAAGCTATTCAATATATTGAACAGAACGCAAACTAACCAATACAACCTTGCATGGAACTAAAACGAGTTGCAATAACAGGAATAGGTTCCGTAACAGCCCTTGGCTTGAATGCTAAGGAAACATGGAAGAATATAAAGGCTGGCGTCAGTGGCGCCGGCCCTATTACCCATTTTGATGCATCATTGTTCAAGACGCAGTTTGCCTGTGAGGCACATGGCTTTAAGGCAGAGGACTACTTTGACCGCAAGGAAGCCCGCAAGATGGACCGCTATGCCCAGTTTGCCATTGTTGCCGCACGTGAGGCAATTGCAGATAGCGGCATAGATCTTGAATCTGCTGATAAGGATGATATAGGTGTGATTCTTGGTGTCGGAATTGGTGGACTTGCCACTTTCAGCCAGGAAATGCAGGAATATGCAGGAACGAAGACTACTCTTGGTCCCCGTTTCACTCCATTCTATATCCCAAAGGTCATAACTGACATGGCTTGTGGCCTTATCTCAATAGAATTCGGATTCCGTGGACCAAACTATACGACAACTTCTGCTTGTGCGTCATCATCCAATGCTTTGATTGATTCATTCAACTTGATTCGAACCGGTCAGGCAACTGTTATGGTTTCTGGTGGTTCAGAAGCAGCAATCGTTGATGGTGGTGTCGGTGGATTCAATTCCATGCACGCGCTCTCTACCCGAAATGATGATCCGGCAACGGCAAGTCGCCCATTCAGCGCAAGTCGTGACGGTTTTGTTCTTGGTGAAGGTTCCGGCATTCTCATTCTCGAGGAACTGGAACATGCCAGGGCCCGCGGTGCCAGAATCTATGCTGAAATAATTGGCGGAGGCATGTCGGCTGATGCTCACCACATGACCGCATCCCATCCGGAGGGTCTCGGGGCAATCCTCGTGATGAGACGTGCCCTGAAGGATGCAAATGTGGCTCCGGAGGAAGTTGACTACATCAATGTACATGGCACGTCAACTCATGTTGGAGACATTTCGGAAGTCAAGGCTATAAAGGAAGTATTCGGAGAACATGCATATAAACTGAATATCAGCAGTACGAAATCGATGACAGGACACCTTCTCGGAGGTGCTGGAGCAATCGAAGCAATGTTTACGGTACTTGCCATCAACGAAAATATCGTGCCGCCGACAATCAACCACGACCCTGAGGACAAGGATCCTGAAATTGACTATAATCTCAATTTCACATTCAACAAGGCTCATGAACGTGAGGTGAACGTGGCAATCAGCAATACTTTCGGATTTGGCGGACATAATGCCTGTGTAGTATTCAAGAAATACAAAGAATAATGTTTCAAGGAACACTCGACAAGATTCGGCTCTTTTTCCGAAAGGAGAAGGAGCCTTTTTTAAGCCTATACAACATTCTTGGCTTCTGTCCGAGAGATGTTTCGCTGTATCAGGTTGCCCTTCAGCACAAGTCCTACAAGGAAGCTGTCAAGGGCTTTGGGCGTGTGAATAACGAGAGGATGGAATTTCTTGGTGATGCCGTCCTCGGAGCAGTTGTGGCTGATATTCTCTATAGGAAGTTCCCAAAGGAGCAGGAAGGCTATCTCACTAATTTGCGCAGCAAGCTCGTTAAACGCGAGACTCTTAACAAACTTGCCGTGCAAATAGGACTTGACAAGTTGGTGAAGCATTCCGACAAGATGTGCAATACTCCAAACTCTTCCATGAACGGAAATGCCTTTGAGGCCTTTGTCGGTGCCATATATCTCGATAGAGGTTATGGAGCATGCACGAAGTTTATCAACGACAAGATTCTAAATCAGATTGTCGATGTCAACGAGGTTGCTCACAAGGAGGAGAATTTCAAGAGCCGGTTGATAGAGTGGTGCCAGAAGTACCAGTTGGAGTGTAAGTTCAACATGACTGGCGAGAAGAGGATTGAGTCTCAGAATGCTTCTCAGTTCTTTTGCGAGATACTCATTGAGGACGTTCAGTGTGGCAAAGGGTCAGGATTCTCAAAGAAGGAGAGTCATCAGAAAGCAGCGAAATCTGCCATGAAGCGACTGAAGAACGATGTGTCATTCGTGAACAGTCTTTTCGATATCAGGAATAAGCGCAGGGGAAACAACGGTTCAGGTGCTACGGAATAAATCGTATCTTTTATGGCAATCACGAGAATATTGTATAAGGTGTATTTCGCCCGACGTGTCAGGGCTATCCGTCGTTACGACAAGCATGCGAAGTCAATACAGATGGCAGTACTCCGTCGTTTGGTAGATGAAGCCAAGGACACGGAGTGGGGAAAGAACCATGCCTATGCCGGCATCAGGTATTATTCCGATTTTGCCAGTAGGGTAGAGCTGAACACCTATGAGGAACTTAAGGGCTATATCCAGAGGATGCGTGAAGGTGAAGCCGACGTGCTTTGGAAGGGTAAGGTGAACTGGTACGCCAAGTCATCGGGAACCACGAACGACAAGAGCAAGTTCATTCCTGTCAGCAAAGAAGGACTGAAGGACATTCACTACATGGGTGGCCGCGACTGTGTTGCCAGTTACCTAAAGATAAATCCGCGCAGCAAGATGTTCTCGGGCAAGGGGCTTATCCTCGGTGGCAGTCATGCGCCAAATCTCAATACGCCCGACAGTCTTGTAGGTGACCTCAGTGCCATACTGATTGAGAATGTGCCGTCGCTGCTCGAACTGGTGAGAGTGCCAAAGAAGAAGATTGCCCTCCTGAGTGACTTTGAAGTGAAACGCGACAAGATTGCCAAGGTTGCACTGAAGAAGAACGTCACGAACATTAGCGGTGTGCCATCATGGATGCTTTCTGTCCTTCACAGAATGATGGAGATAAAGGGTGTTGACACCCTTGATGGCATATGGCCGAACCTGGAAGTGTTCTTCCACGGAGGTGTTGCCTTTACCCCATATAGAGAACAGTACAAGAACATCATCCGCAATCCCAAGATGCATTACATGGAAACCTATAACGCCAGTGAGGGATTCTTCGGAGTCCAGACTGACCTGGCTGATCCTGCAATGACTCTTATGATTGACTATGGAGTGTTCTATGAATTCATTCCGATGAGTGAGTTCGGAACCAAGAATCCGACGGTCGTTCCTTTGTGGGAAGTGGAACCGGGAGTGAACTATGCAATGGTAATCAGCACCAGTTGCGGACTGTGGAGGTATGTCATTGGCGATACTGTTCGGTTCACTCAGAAGGATCCTTACAAGTTCATCATCACCGGTCGCACCAAGCACTTCATCAATGCCTTTGGCGAGGAACTCATCATCGACAATGCCGAGAAGGGATTGGCACAGGCTTGTGGTGCCACGGGAGCAACTGTGAGGGAATACATGGCTGCCCCTGTGTTCATGGATGGTGAGGCAAAGTGCCGCCATCAGTGGCTGATAGAGTTTGCAAGGAAACCGGTCGACCTGGGTGAGTTTGCCATGATACTTGACCGTTCACTCCAGACCATCAATTCCGACTACGAGGCAAAGCGTCATAAGAACATCACCCTCCAGCCTCTCGAGATAGTTGAAGCCCGTGAAGACCTGTTCGATGAATGGCTGAAAGGTAAGGGCAAATTAGGTGGGCAGCACAAGATTCCACGTCTCAGCAACAGTAGGGAATACATCGACGAACTGCTGAATTTGAATGAAAGTATATAGATAGAAGGTCAGTTGCCAGAGATTATGGTTGAGAGATGAAGAAAGGCTTCTACATATTGGTGACATTGGTACTCATGCTGAATCTTGCATGTGCCAATATCGGTTCGCCTGATGGCGGACCGTATGACGAAGACCCTCCGAAATTGGTCGGCACATCTCCTAAGTTCGGCTCGCTGAAGTCCAAGGCAACCAAGGTGGTACTGGAGTTCGATGAGAATGTCAAACTCGACAATGCCAACGAGAAAGTCATAATATCCCCTCCTCAGAGAGAGGCTGCCGAGATAGAGACAAGCGGCAAGCGGATAACCGTAGTCTTGCTCGATACTCTCAAGGAGGACGTGACCTATACCATTGATTTCGCTGATGCCATTGAGGACAACAACGAGGGGAATCCTATGGGCGACTATGCCTTCACCTTCTCTACAGGAGAGACAATCGATACCATGCAGGTATCCGGCTATGTGCTCGATGCCTCCAACCTCGAACCGATAAAAGGTGTCGTTGTAGGACTTTATGACCTCGGTGATGACACACTTGGGGTGAATTTCTCCGATACTATCGTCAAGACACGTGAGTTTGAGCGTATCTCCCGTACTGACAGTAGGGGACATTTCGTCATCAAGGGGGTCTCAAAGGGCTTCTATAAGATTTACGCCCTCAAGGACCAAGACCAGACCTATACATACAGCCAGAAAACCGAGCAGATAGGCTTTACTGACAGAATACTTCACCCATGGTCGCGTCCTGACGTAAAGGCAGATACGGTATGGCATGACAGCATTCACTACGAGTCGATTAACTATACAAACTATACCCACTTCTATCCCGATGACATTGTACTGACTGCATTCACACCAGCCTATCAGGATCGTCAACTGCTCAAGACCGACCGTCCTTCACCGCAGGCACTCACAGTCTATTTCACTGCACCATGCGATTCCATGCCTGTCATCCGTGGACTGAACTATAATTCCGATGACCTTTTCGTCATCGACAGTAGTAAGGGCAGGGACACCATAACCTACTGGATTAGTGATTCGCTTGTGTTTGAAAATGACACACTTGTCACAGAGATTGTCTATTTGGCCGATGACACCATTGGAGTGCCCGTACAGAAAACCGACACCATAACTTTCATTCCGAAGGTCGGCAGGGAACGCCGCATCAAACTGGCTAATCAGGAGTACGAGGACTATGTGAAGGAATGGAAGAAGGAACATAAGAAAGAACTAAAGGACAATCCCGACTTGCCAATACCTCCTATGCCAGAAGTATTCCTCGATGCGAAGGTAAGCAACTCGCAGATTGATCCCGACAAGAATATTGACATCACATTCGAGGAACCGCTGGCATTCACCGACAGCACCATGATAATCTTCTCCGAGAAAATTGACTCACTATTCGAACCACGGGATTTCATCCTTGAACAGGATTCGGGCAACATAAGGAAGTACCATCTTTATGCCGAGTGGCAACCGGGAACCGAGTATCAGTTGATGGTAGACACAGGTGCCTTCGTCAGTATCTATGACAAGCGTGTGGCTGGATTCAAGAAGTCAATAAAGGTAAAGCCGCTTGATACCTACAGCACTTTGTTCATAAAACTCCATCAGGCTGACTCTTCTGCCGTAGTGGAACTCCTCAACTCGTCCGATAAGGTCGTGAAGCGTGTAAAGGCAGTGGCTGACAAGGCTGACTTCTATTTCATCACTCCAGGATCCTATTACCTGCGCCTCTTCTACGACTATAACGGAAATGGCCAATGGGATACAGGTGACTACGATGCCGGCCTCATGCCGGAACCAGTGTATTATTATCCGAAGGAAATCCCATTGAAGGCAAACTGGGAGATTACGGAAGACTGGTATCCTGAGGCAGTTGAACTCTTCCGCCAGAAACCGGGTAAGATAACCAAACAGAAGGCCGACAAGGCAAAGCAGACTGCTCGGCATCGCAACGAGGAACGTCTGAAGAATAAGAAGAATGGAAAGAAACCGAAGAACAATGAAGAATAATATTATGGTCATGCTCGTGCTGCTGCTTCTTCCAATATCAGCAGATGCACAGTGTAAGTATCCCAATAACGCATTCAATGCAGGCGAATCACTTACCTTCGACCTCTATTTCAACTGGAAGTTCGTGTGGGTGAAGGTGGGTTCCACCAAGTACAAGATTACCTCATCGGACTATAAAGGTCAGCAAGCCCTCAAGACTGACCTCATATTTCTGAGTAACAAGGCCTGCGACAAGTTCTTCCCAATGCGCGACACCCTTGTGAGCTATTCCACCCACGAACTTGTACCGCTCTATTTCCGCAAGGGCGCACGCGAAGGCAAACGCTACACAGTTGACGAGGTGTGGTACACATATTCTGGCAATGACCAGACAACCATGAAGATGCGCTACAGGAACCCTGACGGAGAATGGACGGACAAGCAGATGACAAGTACCGAATGTGTCAACGACATGCTCAACATTCTGGCTCTTGCCCGTTCAATGGATTTTTCCAAATATAAAGTCGGTCAGAGAACCACCTTCAGAATGGTCACAGGCAAGCGTATTAGCAACCAGGTTCTTATCTATAGAGGCAGGAAGGACTTTACGGCGAACGACAATAAGACTTACCGCTGCCTTGTATTTTCTCTTCTGAACGACAATGTAAAGAAAGAGAAGGATCTTCTCCGTTTCTATATCACCGATGATGCCAATCATCTTCCAGTCAGGATTGACTTCCACCTCAATTTCGGAGAAGCCGTAGCCAAGTTCCTCCACGGCACAGGCATTCGCAACAAGCAGACTGCAATCGTTCGTTAGCCCCCATGATAAAATCCTCATGGACTTATTACCTTATTATAATAAAGAACTCATAGAGGCTGGTTGCGATGAGGCTGGTAGAGGTTGCCTGGCTGGTAGCGTGTATGCTGCCGCTGTGATTCTACCGAAGAACTATTCCAATCAACGCCTGAACGACTCCAAGCAACTCACGGCAAAGCAACGCTACTTGCTTCGTGATGAAATCATTCGTGATGCGGTGGCATGGGCAGTAGGGATTGTGACGCCTGAAGAAATAGACAAACTGAACATCCTCCGTGCAAGTATTACTGCCATGCATCGAGCCATTGACCAGTTGAGAGTCCGTCCACAGACTCTGATCATTGACGGCAACAGATTCTACAAGTACCAGGACTTGCCACACACCACCATTGTGAAAGGCGACGGAAAATATCTTTCAATAGCCGCTGCATCTATCCTTGCAAAGACTTTTCGCGACGACTACATGAAGGAACTCCACAACGAATATCCATATTATGGTTGGGATCGCAATGCCGGGTATCCTACCAAAGAACATCGTGAAGGCATTCGTCTTCATGGCACCACACCATATCATCGAATGACCTTCAACCTTCTTGGTGACACACAGCTCGAAATTCCATTCTCGTAGTATTTTGACTATTGGCATGAGCCGTCTTGTTGCTCAAGGATGAATGACTGAATTCCCTATCACGTTTAGGGATTTTCCCTCTTGCTTTAGGTGTTTTCCTTGCGAAAACACTTTTTTTTGCCCTATCTTTGCATTGCGATTTAAAAATAGCTTGCCCAGTCGGGCTGACTTAATCCCAGCCACGACTGACCACAAGCAAATCGCAATGCGAACAAGTTATCTAATTGCGTTTTAAAAATAGTATTAACAATTAAAAAAATCGTTGCGTTATGAAAACTTTAAGATCTACTTTAGCAGCACTGATGTTATCCCTCGGAGTATTCACTGCAAGTGCACAACCAATGAGTTTTTATGTCATGAGAGACAACGCACGTTTTCTCACTGACAGAATGGTACATGTTCTCAATCTGAGCGCCGCTCTCATCGATGAGATCTATTGCATCAACTATGATTATATATGTGGAGTCAACGACTATCTCGATGATGTTGCTCTCGGTTATCGTTATGACGATTATCTCACTGTCCTCAGTTATCGTGACGCTGCGCTTCGTCGCCTACTCACTGAGGCTGAATGGAGACTCCTAATGACTTACGATTATTTCTATCGTCCGATATCATTCGTCAACCACAGATGGAGCTTCGGAGTCTATGCATACGACAGATGGGGTGGGAGGTTCTTCTACAACGAACCACGTCATTTTGCAGAATATCGTGGCGGACGTCATTTCGGAGGAATGGCTCCAGGTCATGGCACAGTCATAATCAACAATGTAAATGTAAACAATAACAATAATAGGTATTCCGGCAACGCCAACCGTGACCATCGTAGTGATAACCGTTACGGCAACGTCAACCGCAACAACAGTCGCAATGACAGTCGTGGCAATGTTAACCGTAATGACTATCGTAGTGATAATCGCAATGTCAGCCGCAATAATTCGGTATCACATGGAAACTCGGTTTCCAGAAGCCGTTCCACTGCTACATCATCCACTAACCGTGCCGGCAACAGTTCCAGAGGCACGGTAGGTGGAGGAAGAAGATAGTCAATAATTTGGAATTTGAAATTACGAATTGTGAATTATATGATTAATGCAGCAAATTCGTCAGTTCTTCGGGACTGACGAGTTTTTGTTCTCCAGAAATCATGTCCTTCAGCATCACCTTTCCTTCTGTCATCTCGCTCTCGCCCACGATGGCTACGAACGGAATCTGCTTTGCATTTGCATAGCTCATCTGTTTCTTCATCTTGGCAGTGTCGGGAAATACCTCGGCCTTGATGCCGTTGCTGCGGAGAGTAGCAAGTATCGGCAAACAATAGTCGCGCTCGGCCTCACCGAAACCTACGAAGAGCACCTTAGTCGTGTTCACAGCCTCCTTAGGGTAGAGATCCAACTGGTTGAGAACGTCATAAATTCTGTCGGCACCGAATGAGATGCCCACACCTGAAACACCAGGCAGACCAAAGATGCCCGTAAGGTTGTCGTAACGGCCACCACCGGTAATGCTGCCCATCTCAGCGTCGAGAGCCTTCACCTCGAAGATGGCACCAGTATAGTAGTTGAGTCCGCGAGCCAAAGTAAGGTCGAAGTCCAGTACGTTGACCGTTGGCTGTTGGCTCTTGGCCATTAGTTCGTTGAATTTCTTTATGATATATTCAGTTTCCTCGATACCCTTCAATCCGATTTCGCTATCGCGGAGCATTTCCTTAATCTTGTTCAGACGCTCCTCGAGAGGCAGATGACCTATTTCGAACAGAGGCTGCAGTTTCTCAATTGCATCCTGAGGAATCCCGTCGGCCTCAAGTTCCTTGTTTACATTCTCAAGACCAATCTTGTCCAGCTTGTCGATGGCAACGGTGATGTCAACAATCTTGTCAGCCTGACCAATCACTTCGGCAATGCCGCTGAGAATCTTTCTGTTGTTGATCTTGATGGCAACTCGAATGCCGAACCTCGTGAACACCGTGTCGATGATTTGCATCAGTTCCACCTCGTTGAGCAGCGAATCACTGCCCACTACGTCAGCGTCACACTGATAGAACTCCCTGTAACGACCCTTCTGTGGACGGTCTGCCCTCCATACAGGCTGAATCTGATAACGCTTGAACGGGAACGAAATCTCCTCTCTGTGCATCACCACATAGCGTGCAAATGGCACCGTGAGGTCATACCGCAGTCCTTTCTCGGGTGCGAGGCTTGCCTTTTCGCCTGAGTTCTGGATGCGGAAAAGCAGTTTGTCGCCTTCTTCACCGTATTTGCCCATCAGCGTACTCAGGTTCTCCATTGCAGGAGTCTCAATCTGCTGAAAACCATAGAGGGCATATACCTCTCTGATAGTATTGAATATGTAGTTGCGTTTCGCCATCTCGACAGGCGAAAAGTCACGTGTTCCCTTTGGAATGCTTGGCTTCATCTTTATTGTTGATTTTCTTTCTTGAAGTAATATAGGAATGTAGCAATACCTTCAACTGCGAATTTTTTCTGGTCCTTGATGTTGAGCACGAACGATACTTCCACTTTTGTGATGCCTCTGAGGTTGCTCACCGACTTGAGTGTGGCTGAGAGCCTCACGAAATCGCCCGACTTGACTGGCTGTCCGAACCGCATCTTGTCCATCCCGTAGTTGACCATCATCGAGATGTTGTTGACATTGATGAGTTGCTGCCAGAGGTATGGGAGTATGGACAGGGTGAGGTATCCGTGTGCGATTGTGGTGTGGTAAGGACTTTCTTCCTTTGCACGTTTCTCGTCGACGTGAATCCACTGGTGGTCGTTGGTGGCATCGGCAAAGATGTTTATACGGTCCTGTCCAATCTCCATCCACTCTGTGGACTCCAACAGCATTCCGGCTGCTGCCTCGAATTCCTTGTAGTTGTTTACAATTAGTTTACCCATGTTGTTTCACTTCTTCTGTGCAAAGATAATAAATAAAAATGAAAAACGGACAATGAGGAATTAAAAAATGAAGAGCGATATTTTTTCGCCCTTCACATCTTTTCTTAGTCATTGTCGCTCTTGCGAACGAGTTTTTCCTGAATTCTTGCCTTCTTACCTGTGAGCTTGCGGAGGTAATAGAGCTTAGAGCGGCGAACCTTACCAATTTTGTTGACAACGATATTGTCGATGTTTGGTGACTCGATAGGGAAGATACGTTCAACACCTACTGTGCCCGACATCTTGCGAACTGTGAAGCGCTTCTTTGTGCCTTCGCCTGAAATCTTGATGACTACACCGCGGTACATCTGGATACGTTCCTTGGAACCTTCGATGATTTTGTAGGCAACTGTGATTGTGTCGCCTGCCTTGAATGCGGGGAATTCTTTCTTCTGATCGAATGCCTCTTCTGCAACTTTAATTAAATCCATTTTTATTCTTACTTTAAATGTTAATTTGGACCAACGAAGCATTCTCTGGTTACTCTTCCCAAACAGCGGCTTCGCTAAAGCGGCTGCAAAGTTAGTGAATTTTTATGACATAGGACTACAAATACTGAAATATTTTTCTTTTTACACGCAATTTGAATGAATTTGGGTGTTCTCTGGCGTGTTTACGATTTATTTTTATAACTTTGCAGAACCAAAAAGATTGAAGACTACAACATCAATTATATTTAAGGTATGAAAAGAGCTTTAGTAAGTGTTAGTGACAAGACTGGACTCGTTGATTTCGACAAGAGTTTGCAGTCTTGCGGTTGGGAAATTATTGCTACCGGTGGAACTCAGAAGTTGTTGGAACAGAACGGTGTGAAGACCATCGGTATCAGTGAAGTTACGGGATTTCCTGAAATCTGTGACGGCAGGGTGAAGACTCTCCATCCAAAGGTCCATGGTGCTCTCCTTGCCCGCAGGGACGAACCGTCGCATCTTCAGGCATTGAAGGACAATGGCATTGAGTTCATCGACATGGTGTGTGTGAACCTCTATCCGTTCAGGCAGACAATCGCAAAGGAAGGTGTTACAATGGCTGATGCCATAGAAAACATCGACATAGGCGGTCCGTCAATGCTCCGCAGTGCTGCAAAGAACTACAAGGACGTGACGGTAGTATGCGATCCCAATGACTATGGAAAGGTATTGGATGAAATCAAGGCAAACGGCAATACACTGGTGGAAACCCGTCTTCAACTCTCTGCAAAGGCCTATACTCACACTGCTGAATACGACATGTGCATTTCCCATTTCATGCGCGAGAAAGCCGGACTGAGCGAGAAGCTTTTCCTCGAATTCGAAGCAAAGCAAGGCTTGCGCTATGGTGAAAACCCTCATCAGAGTGCCAAGTTCTACAAGGCAGATGCAGAAGTACCTTATTCACTTGCATTTGCAGAACAGTTGCAAGGCAAGGAACTCTCCTACAACAACATTCAGGACGCAAATGCCGCACTCAATATCGTTCGCGACTTCGACCAGCCATTCTGCGTAGCACTCAAGCACATGAACCCATGTGGTGCAGCCATCGGCAAGACCATTGGAGAAGCATGGCAGAAAGCCTACGAGAGCGACAAGGTCAGCATCTACGGAGGAATCGTTGCCTGCAACCGTGAAGTTACGAAGGAAGTGGCACTTGGCATGAAACCAATCTTCCTCGAAATCGTCATGGCACCATCCTTCTCAGCCGAGGCAATGGAAATCCTCTCCACGAAGAAGAACTTGCGCGTCATGAAGGTCAACATGAGCGACGACAAGGCAGTTCACGACCAGTATGTCAGTGTCAACGGCGGCATGCTCGTACAGCAACTCGACACCACTAAGGTTGTCATCACTCCAGAGATGTGTGTCACGGAAACCAAACCCGACATGTCACTTATGGACGACATCCAGTTTGGCTGGAACGTCGTAAAGCACGTCAAGTCAAATGCCATCGTAGTAGTCAAGGACGGCCACACACTCGGAGTCGGTGCAGGTCAGATGAACCGTGTAGGCAGTGCTGAGATTGCCCTGAACGAAGCAAAGGCTGCTGGTTTCACTGAGAACCTCATCCTTGCCTCCGACGGCTTCCTTCCGTTCGACGACACCGTAGCCCTCGCAGCACAATACGGAGTAACCACCATCGTAGAACCAGGTGGCAGCATCCGCGATGAGGACTGTATCAAGAAGGCTAACGAACTGGGCATCTGCATGCTCTTCACTGGAACAAGGCATTTCAAACACTAATACTTAGCGGAGCTCATAGTGAATAGTGAAAAGTGAATAGTGAAAATAGTAAATTCATAAATCGTAAATAAATATGGATTGTCTCGTTATTGGTGGCGGAGGAAGGGAACACGCAATCGTGGATGCCCTGAGCCGTTCCCCGCAAGTGGATAAAATCTATTGTGCTCCCGGCAATGCCGGAATAGCGCGTCAGGCAGAATGTGTGAATATCAAGGACACGGATGTCGGGGCACTGAAGAAGTTTGCACTCAGCCATGCCATCGACCTCACCGTGGTTGGCCCCGAGGCTGCACTTGCCGCAGGAGTGGCTGATGCCTTCCGTGAGGCTGGACTTAGGATATTCGGCCATTCAAAGGCTGCAACACGCATTGAGTCGAGCAAGGAATTCGCTAAGCAGATAATGGAGAAATATTCCGTTCCTACTGCTGCCTACAGGAGTTTTACCGACTTTGATGAGGCATTGCAGTATGTCAAGGCAGGAACCCTCCCAGCCGTGCTCAAGTACGACGGACTGGCTGCAGGCAAAGGAGTGGTGATAGCAGAGACAATGGAGGAGGCAGAGGATGCACTCCGTTCCATGCTCCTCGACGGGAGTTTCGGCAAGGGAAAGGTTGTCATCGAAGAGTTCCTCACTGGTCCTGAATTCTCGTTCATGTGCTTCGTGAATGGCAGAAAAGTCATTCCAATGCCCCTGGCACAGGACCACAAGCGTGCCTATGATGCCGACAAGGGTCCCAACACAGGAGGCATGGGTGCTTACACCCATCTGCCGTTCATCACCGACGAAGACATAGAGTTTGCACGGACAAACATCCTCCAGCGTACTGCCGACGCCATGGCCGGGGAAGGCTGCCCTCTCACCGGTGTGCTCTATGGCGGACTCATGAAGACTCCGCAGGGAATCAAGGTGATTGAGTTCAATGCTCGATTCGGCGATCCTGAAACCGAGGTCGTTCTGCCACTCATCGAATCCGACATAGCGGAGCTCTTCCTGTGGGGAGCAGAAACGGACCAGGCAGACGACGTGAAGGAACCCGTATGGAGCAGCGACGCCACCATGGGTACCGTCCTCGCAAGCAAGGGTTATCCAGGCTCATACAGGAAAGGCTTCACGATTGAAGGACTGGATGACCTGAAGGATGTCCACGTCTACCACATGGGGACAGCCGTGAATGCCAATGGCAGCATTGTCACCAACGGTGGTCGTGTACTGATGGTAGTCGCCAGGGGATCAGACGTGAAGGATGCCCGCGGAAAAGTCTACGATGCCCTCGCCAATGTTCATTGCGACAATCTCTTCTTCCGCACCGACATTGCCCATCAGGCATTGTAGCTATTCTACGAAGGTATTGAACGAATGGGCAGGAATTGAGGCATTGAGGAATTTCCTTCCTATGGCAACGGAAATGGCCTTAGCCTTGTCGCTGAAATTGCCAGCCGTGACTATATGTTTGCCTTCTGGTGTGACGAACATCAGAAGGTAAATTTCATTTGTGCGCTGCATGTTGCCGAACCGCTCGCGCCCCTTGTTGTTGTAGGCAACCATCCTCGTGCCAGAAGTGAGGAAGTGGCTGAAATGCTTGTAGGCGAAGTATTCCGGAGTGTAGCGGAAAGAACCTGTCTTGCTGTCTACCTGTATGAGCGCATTCTGATTCCAGCCCCAGGCACTCATGCCGTTGTCCGCAAGGATGAAGTTCCAGTTGTAGTATTCGTCACAGCCGTTTCCGAGATTGTCGCTGATGAGGAAGAACGTGTGTTCTCCTGCCTTCCAGTCCATCGAACCGTTTCCGCACTCGCTCTCGCTACAGATGTAGTGGAGTTCGGGGTGCTTCTCTCTCAACGAACCCATTATCTGTCGCCCTTCCCACTGCAGACCGATTCCCCTGACCGACGAAGACAGTCCGCCAAGGATTTTCTCCACGAGGTTTCTCCTGTTGGTGTTGAAGGTACCGATATAGACCTCAACATCGGGATTGGTCTTTGCAAGAGTTGGGATGAGATAGTCCCTGTTGAAACGGATGGTTCCAGCCGGAGTCCATGCGCAACCCGGATAAATGGTGTAGCTGTAAGCCTCGTTCTGGTACATCACACGGTCAATCACAATGCCTTCCTTTCCGTAGAGGTCAATGAACTTCCCGAACATGTTGGCGTAGGTCTGCAGATAGCGAGAGTCCTGAATGAAATAGTCCTGAGTGGCCAGACGGCGGGGGAACGTTCCCTGCATATCCTCACTCGGAGACAACTCCTCCAAATTCTGGTTCCCACCTGCCGGATTTGCATAGAGCAGGTAGTCCTTCTCCTTTGGCTGGACGTTCCATTTGCTTGAGAGGACGGGATAGTCGTGGTTTATCTTCATCCATGCAGACGGACTCCACGGAGAAATCCAGAATCGCATCTGCGGGTTGTACTTCTGGGCATGGCGGATAAGGGGGATGATGGCTGTCTTGTCGCGCTCGATATTGAAGTGCTTCAACTCGAAGTCCCCGTCAACGGAATCACAACTGTACCATCCCAGTGCGTAGTCGTTGGCATTCATGGATATGCGTCCGCGTGTGAAGTGAAGGTCACCATCAGGAGAGAACAGTCTCTTCATGATTTCCTCCTTCTCAGCCTCCTTCAGCATGTTGAAGGCTTTCCAGTCCTGTTCGTTGAACGTAGTTCCGAAAGTACGGAACGGTATTGTCGACCGTACATCAGCGGCATCTGAATCCAGCATTTCCCCTTCCCCGCTCCTGCTGCTCAGCCTGACCTTAGTCTGTCTCCATTCACTGTCCTCAGTAGTCTGATACCATCTGAAAGTCTGGGCTGACGCTTCGCAGAGGGATAATGGGAAATCAGAAACAAATAATGAAAGTAATGCTGCAACGAAGGCAAGCACTTGTTTTTTTTCGTTGATAGCCATAATGCGAATATTTTTGAAGATTTTAATTCCTGCAAAGATAGTAAAAAAATTATTTGTACAAGGTGTTCCTAACAAATTATGGTGGCATTTTATTACAGATCGTATTATTTTGCCATTACATAAGTACTTTTTTGTTTTTTTTTCTTCATTGTTCATTTTTTTTATTACCTTTGTCGGCAAATTATGATTTGAATTATAAATTATTAAATTTAAGGGTTATGAAAAAGTTCTTTGTTTTAATGGCATTGATGCTCACATCATTCTGTGCCTATGCCTTCGAGTTTGATGGCATTGATCTCAACACAAATTACTCCGAGGTGGCTCGCGAGATTTCCAAGCGCGGCTATTCATACGACACCGACAGGAACTGCCTTAAGGGAATCTGTCAAGGGACAGAAATATTCCTCAGTATCAACTATGTTGACGTGAAGAAGGCAGGTATGGTCGGACAGCTGATAGTAGAAATTCCTAATCAGAGCCCAGAGGCATTTTCAAATGTCACTACACTTCTCAATGTAATCTATCATCAGGTTTCAAAGGATAGCAGTTCAGTCGTATATCAGGCTGATGCTGACGGCACACAAATCCATGTCGGCCAGAAGGGTTCCTCAATCGTCCTGACTTACAACACTCCTTTCTACAAGAAGAAAAAGTAGGATTGGAAATTGGCTAAAGGTCAATTTATGATAATGAAACAGCCGTTAGTATTACTACTGATGGCTGTTTGTTTTCTTTCTTCGGAACATTATGTTCATTCGTAAAACCACCACCGACGACATTCCCCGGCTTATGGAGATATTCGCCATAGCCAGACGGTTCATGCAGCAGACAGGTAATCCCTCGCAATGGGGTGACGACTATCCTGGTGAGATGCTCATACGCGACGACATTGTCCAAGGCGACAGTTTCGTGTGTGAGGAATCTGGTCAGATTCTTGCAACCTTCGTACTGCGCCCTGGCAACGACCCGACCTACGACCACATCTATTCCGGAGTATGGCCAAACGACAACCCCTATGCCACCATCCACCGCATAGCCAGCAGTGGCACGAAGTCCGGAATGTTCGCGGCCGCAATAGGTTATGCCTTGCAGACCTATGCCACTCTCCGAATCGATACCCACGAAGACAACAGGGTCATGCAGCACCTCATTCTCACCAACGGATTCCGATACTGCGGAATCATCCACTGCTGGAACGGCTCCCCGCGCCTTGCATATCAGTACAATTGAAATAAAACTTGTCGGATTTTGTCGTTTGATGAAATTTAGTTAAATTTGCAGAATGTTTGAATCATGAATTATGAATTAAATATTAGGATTATGAAAGATTTATTGAAGTTTTCGTTTGTGCTTTTTGTGGGCGCAATGATGTTTGCAGCATGCAGCGATGATTCAGAAAGTATTCCGGAACAGAGTGAGGTAATCGTAGAACCTTTCCTTGTGACGGACAAAACACTCACCGTCCAATGTATGTACCGCCCGGATAAATCGGTAGCATATCAGTTGCAAATCGGAAATGCAGTCAGCGAGAAATATTCGAAAGGAAAATTCTTGAAAATACTCAATCTGTCTCCTGACCACGAATACACCTTAAAGGCAATAATTTACGATGCGAACCAAAAGGCAATAGGAATGAGTGAAATAAGTTTCAAGACTACCAAAACAGATTCGTCCTATGATATGGTTTCATATCCGCAGGCAATCAAATTTGAGGAACAGGACCAGGAAAACTGAGCTGGTTCAGAGTGAAAAGTGAATAAAATTATGCCGTATCGTCGAGGGCTTCATTGGGTGACATTATGCATGTTTCTGTGCATGGTGGCATCGGGCTATGCTGCTAGCGTGAATCCATATAATTTCATTAACTTGTCTGCCAGGGATTCCATGACCGCTCCGGCTCTCGATCCTTTATCGTAATGGAAGAATACCAGCCGTTCCATTACCGCCCTTACCATCCACAGGTACTCCTTGGCGGCCTTATGGCTTTCCTTGTCCATCACTGGAGTTGCGGCCTCATCCGCTTGGCAGTAGTCA
>JAZQPD010000161.1:0-3779 GCA_045628285.1 Bacteroidaceae bacterium | reverse complement strand
GATTCCGTACCCATCCAGTTTCATTGGCTCTATTTCCTGCTCATAGATGCCGCTACTCTCCTCATCACATATCTCGTGGTCATAGGATCTACCCACCTTGTATCTGTCAGCAAACCGGCACAGACCTTGAGGTTTGAATAGACTCCGCAAATAATCCACCCCCGATGAGAAAACGAAAATATTCCCAATGCTGTCTGATGGACTGTCGGGAATAAAAAAAGCCTTGAGCCATATTTCAGACCCAAGGCTTGTCAGCGAGTAACAGCCTGATGCCGATTCGGGGCTTACGATGCTTGTTCAGCCTGGCAGGAGCCCCAACCGCTTATTCACCCACCATTCCTCCACCATCATAGTAGTAGCCGCCGTTGCCGGAGTCCTGACTGCCGCTGCCTGAACCATTGTGCGTGCCGTTGTCCTCGTCGTCATCACCCACTACTGTAATCTTTCTGCTTACCTTGCGGTACAGTTTGCCGTCCTCGTTTTCATCGGCAATGTCATATACACCGTCAAGTTCCACCTCTACCTTGTCAACGAGGTTCTTCAGTTCCGTGCATGGAAGGAAACGCACGCGCAGTTTGATGAGCTGGTCAATACCTGCCTTTTCCGCGTCGGATTCGGTTACACCCTTGCTTGAAAGACTGAAGATACCGAGGTTGGGAAATTCCACACTGTGCCCGTTGAGCAGAAAGTTCTCGACACACTGTGAGAGAGCAATCATGGCAGCGTGAACGTAAGCCTTAGGCACGATGGAGTTCGCAGCGCAGTAGTTTACGATGTCGTTGGCTCTCATTGTAGAATAACGTACGGGGCGCAGAACATAAGCCAGACTTTTCCGGCCGCTCTTGTCTTTGTTGAAGACCGTCTGCTGTTGAGCTTTAACAAGAATTTTTCCCATGGTTGAAAATGTATATTAAGGGAAAAAATCCAGTACGGTGTTTAGTTGTTTTGAACCGAAAACACCCTCATCGGTTATCTATGCACAAAGGTACGGAATATTCATGAAACAACCAAATATTTTTCAAAGAAAATCAGTACGATTGCCCATATTTTGTTAAATTAATACTTGAAGGCATTTTTACGGCTGTTTCAATGCCGTATCCACCATTACTTCGATGCTGTTTTCCGCCACTTGTTCTTGTCCTCCACGCCTATGAGTCCACTCGCCTTCCATTGGTGAATCATAACGCGCAGCGCATTGGATTTAGTGTCGGGACGCAGACCGAGTATCATGTCCCAGTCAAACTCATCGGGCAGTTCCTCAAACAACGACTTGTTGCGCGACCTGTACCCACAACCGTCCGTATTGCGCACCTTTCTGGTGGTCAAAATCTCGCCGAACATCTCACATTGGTTCTTCAGGCAGTATTCAGCCATCAGTTCGGCAAAATCCATGCATCCGCTGCTTTCCGAATCACGCTGTTCAAGCAGATGGAAAACCACTCCGCAACGGAAACCGATGACCGCAGCACGCTTGCGGAATGTGTCGAGCACGCTGTCCCCATGCTGCCGTGCCTCGTCAGCCTTCCTGTTGCACCAAAGAGTCATCCTTCGGCACAGCTTTGGCAGTTCATACAGTCCGCTGGAACTCCGCAGAATATCCACCGCCTTCGTGATGCACTCCACGTCAACCAGCGGTTCATCCTTGTACGAAGGCATGTACTCATACTGGCTCGAAGGCATACGGGCAGGAAACACACGTCCGCCCAGACCGTTCTCCACGTTGTCGGCAGTAAAGCATTTGGCGAAAGCCCCCTCCGTACCGAGTATGGTCCAGTTGTAGGCAGTTTCCACCACACCCGACTCAGCCTGGTCGCTGTTGTAGTCCTGTCCCCATTCACCATTGTCGAAGGAAAGTCGGTAAACGTCATATTTAGACGACCACGACCCAGCACCGTTGGACTTGCGCAGCGTGTCCAGTTCCTCTCCGAAAGAGAACAAATGTCTGCCATGAGCGTTCTTCATGCGTTTCAGGAGCGTACTGCACGAGATGGTGATAGGTACTTCAATGATGGTGTCGGTAGGTTCAGGTGGCAGAGGATCGTTAGCCCTTCGGTTACGGCGTTTCTGCTTGAAGTCGTCGAACAGTTTACGCGCCTTGGAATCGCTCTCGCGCAGAGGTTGTCTCCAGATGTCGAGTTTGTACTTCACGGAAGATTTCTTTCCTCCCTGCCCGCCGATAATCATACTCATACCGTTCAGGCGCATCACCTTTCCATCGCAGTAGCGCACGCTCACATTCGTAGCATAAGCCATGCACAGGGGCATGATACCGCAGATGATGGGCAAAATGGTGACATCGGGCACACCATGAATCGTTTGCTTTATGCCGATAGGCAGACGCAGAGCCTTTAAGGTGGCACGGAATTCCGAGTCGTCGCAACCGTCAGGCATAACTGCTTGACCATTCTCAATTCCTGCTGCCGTATCCGTCGCAGGTTTGGTTTCGCTATGCTCGAAACCCCACTTCATGGCATCCTTCACCTCATTGGCTGAACGCACGCAAGGGTCGTCTTGCCTGATGTGGCCGCACATCATGAGGTGTGCCTTCATCATGTCGTGGTAGAGCCCCAGTTGCTCCACCTTCACCCCCTTCCATTTCAGATACTGGGCAAAACCAATCCACCAACTGTGGCGCATCGACGGCTTGTACTGGTGCATTGGAATGTATGCCTTGATGAGTTGTGGGTTGAAAGAATCAGACGTGACCTCCTTGCCCGTTGTCTCTTCCGCTTGCTGACTCGCTGCCTCTTCCGCTTGTTGACTTACTGCCTCTTCCGCTTGCTGACTTGTAGCCTGTCCCACAAACACGGTCATTTCCTCGTCTGGACGGATAAACGCATCAGCATCGGCACTCATGTAGAATCCGCGCAGCACATCCTTGCACTGAGCATCCACAGGAACACCCAGTTCCCTCTGCACGAACTCCGTGATTTCGGCATACCTACGCTTGTATTCGCGGTCGTATGCAGCCTTCCGTTCTTTCAGGGACAGAGTATCATCAATCGGAATCCTACCCATAGCCACTATGAAGTGACCGCCCTCACCGCGGCTGCTCACATGGCCTTCCTTCACCCAACTCAGTCCCTTCATGCGTTCCATCACCATCGGCAGTTGTTCAGTAGTGAGATGGTCGATGTCGATAGGAGCATACCCCGTGAAATCCGTGGCAGATTCAAATATGCGCCTCTCCCTCACGTCCGCCTGACACACGAAGTAGGGCAGTCGTTTCTTCAACTGCTCATACAGCGGAACCATCTTCACGTTGCCGTCGCAGTCAGTTTCCACGTTGCCGTTCCTGTCGCGTGACTCCACCATCTTGCCCTCAGCGTAAGCCTCACGGATGGCATCAATCTCCTCACGGTACCTGCCCTCCACAATGTCGCGGTGGAAATCCTCAACCGACATCAGTTCTGCACCCATCACGGTGAAGGCATTCTTCATGAAAGTACCCATGCCGCCGCAGCCGGCAAACAAATCAAAAGCTGTACTCATCAACAATCCTCCCCACCTTTAATGTCCAACATCGCTGAACGGTCAGCATTGATCACCTTGATGCCTACAGCATACACATCGTTTCCGAAAGTCCTGCCGCCAGTCTTCCTGTCTTTGAAAGGGAACACGCGGACGATGTATTCACACTCCACCTCGCTGCCCACGCAACCGGCAAAACTCACATTGTCCCCCGTCACCTTCACGGCAACACCCCTTGGATGAACGTCGTTGCACTTCTCCTGAATGTAGAGAATGGCAGACTTACTCTCTGTGCCATCTGTTTTTTG
>JAZQPD010000160.1:0-3571 GCA_045628285.1 Bacteroidaceae bacterium | reverse complement strand
GAACTGACGGACTATCGTAAGCGTAAGGAATCCGACTGCAAGACCCCGATAGACTATTGGCTATACAACCTCGCCAACATGGGGACCATGACCACCGCCATCCCGTTCCAATCACAGCGTCCCATCTTCAAGAAGATTGGCCAAATCTCCGAATTGGCAAACATGACCTCCCAGGAGATAGACAAGTACGACCGCAGTCTCGACTCGTACCGCACCCATCTGTCTGTAATGGCGAACGAGCGCGAGGAAGGACGCGAGGAAGGTCGTGCAGAAGGGCTTGCAGAAGGTGAGGCCAAAGGACGAGCAGAAGGTGAAGCCAAAGGGCGTGCAGAAGAACGGTTTGCTATTGCCGACAAGATGCTGGCAAAGGGCATGCCGATGGAGGCTGTTGCCGAAATGACTGGCCTCAGTATCGGAGAGCTAAGGAACCGCCGGCTGTAAAGCGACTATTGTGGTAGGAATGGATACAGCAAAAAAACACTCCATGCTCAAATAAATTTTCATTCTTCAGTTTTTATTATTACCTTTGCGTCACAGAAATCATAACTACTACGACTATGTTAATGAATAATTGGTTTGAATGTAAGGTGGCTTTCGAAAAGTCCATCGGTGAGGGAAAGGTAAAGAAGACAAAGGAAGCATATCTTGTAGATGCAATGACATTCACTGACGCAGAAGCAAGAATCATCGAGGAGGTATCTCCGTTCTGTAGCGGGGAACTGAACGTGACGGATATAAAGAAGGCAAGGTATTCTGAATTGTTCATTTCCGACAACGACAACGACGACAAGTGGTATAAAATCAAAGTGAACTTCATCACGATTGACGAGAAGACCGAGGAGGAGAAGAAGACCGCCAACCTCATGCTCGTTCAGGCATCGACTCTGGAAGGTGCGCTCAACCGCTTCAAGGAAGGCATGAAAGGCAGTATGGTGGACTACGATGTCGCTATGATTCAAGAGACTAACCTACTTGATGTGTTCCCGTTCAAGGTCGGTGAACCGGCAAGACCGACTGCATCAGAGGGCAACATTCCCGCTGACACGGACGTACCGGAAGAAGCATATCAGGAAAATCAGCAATGAGAATAAAAGTTCATCTTGGACAGTTGCTCGATGAGTTGCCAGATGATGTACAGCTCGTGGCAATATCCAAATACCACCCCTGCGATGCCATCATGGAGGCATACAATGCAGGGCAGCGCGTGTTTGGGGAGTCGCACGTGCAGGAACTGCTGCAGAAACAACCTGTACTTCCAAAGGACATCCGATGGCACTTCATCGGACACCTGCAGACAAACAAAGTGAAGTACATCACTCCGTTCGTGTCGCTCATACATTCCGTTGATTCCATGAAACTCCTCAGCGAGATTGACAGACAGGCAAAGAAGGCGGACAGAGTGATTGATGTGCTGCTGCAGATATACGTGGCTCAGGAAGAGACAAAGTTCGGGCTTTCCAGGGATGAACTGATTGAAACTCTCAACACCATTTCCCTCCAGAAAGCAGAAGGTACTAAATTCAACTTCAGAATAGTCGGACTCATGTGTATGGCTACCAACACATTAGACGATACACTCATCCATAGTGAATTTGCCTATGCCCACAAGATATTCAAGGAAGTGAAGGAGACCTATTTCAAGAACGAACCGTCGTTCAGGGAATTGTCGATGGGTATGAGTGACGACTATAAGATTGCAGTTGAAGAAGGTAGCACAATGGTGCGAATAGGCAGTTATATATTCGGAGAACGAAACTATGAATGAGAGATGTAAGGACATAGTTCGCGACATTGCACGCAAGCACAACATTGCATTGAGCACTAATACGCTCAATGCCATTGCAAGCGTGGTAGTGCAGAAGAAGTACCACCACAGGAAAATGGTAGTCAGCGAAGGCGAGGTGTGCGATTATATGTTCTACATCGAAAAAGGCCTGGTACGCCAGTTCTACCATAAGAACGGACAGGACGTGACGGAGCATCTTGCCTGTGAGGGCGACATAGTCTGTTGTCTGGAAAGTTTCTTCACACGCCAACCATCACAGTTGATGATGCACACGTTGGAACCGACAGTGCTCTACGGATTTCCGTATGCAGAAATGCAGGAACTGACAAAGCATTCCTACGAAGTTTGCAAACTGCTCTTCGCCATTTTAGAGAATTTGCTTATTATCCATCAGCACAAAGCCGACATACTGAGATTCGAGTTGGCAAAAGAACGCTATCTCCTCACACTCAAGTACATGCCTGAGATAGCCCGGCGAAGTCCACTCAAATACATCGCATCAGTACTACAGATTCGTCCTGAGACACTTAGCCGTGTAAGGAAACAATGTAGCGAGGAAGAGTGAGCGAAGCCCTATTCATTCACCCTATTCACTACCTTTCCACTCAGGAAACCTCTTACATTCTCCACACAGATATCAATCAACCGCTGACGTGCCTCTACCGTTGCCCATGCAATGTGAGGCGTGAGGTGGCAGTTTCTTGCCGTCAGCAGAGGACTATCGGCAGAAGCCGGCTCCTGGCAGAGCACATCAGCACCATAGGCTCCTATACGGCATTCATTAAGCGCATCGGCAAGATCCTGTTCGTTTACCAGACCACCCCTTCCAGTGTTGATCAATATTGATGACGGACGCATGAGTTTCAATGTATTCCTGTTTATCATCTCCTTTGTTGCACTGTTCAGCGGGCAATGAAGGGTCACAACATCACTCTCGCCCAGCAGTTCTTCAAGACCGACACTCTTCACGCCTTCAGGCAGTTGGTCCTTCGGCTTTGATGTCAGGGCCACCACCTTCATGCCGAAAGCCAATGCCGTATGTGCCATCTTCATGCCTACATGCCCCAATCCTACTATCCCTATCTGCTTATTAGCCAGTTCGTGGACAGGAGCATCCAGATAGCAGAAATCACGTGATGACGTCCACTTGCCATTCCTGTTCTCCTCAGCATAATGTTCCACCATGTTGACGATATTCAACAAATGGGCCCAGACCATCTGGACTACACTGTCGGTGCTGTAGGACGGAATGTTCGTAACCACGATACTCTGCCGGCTTGCCACTTCAAGGTCCACCACGTTATATCCCGTAGCAAGCACACCTATATACATCAGCCTTGGCAACTGTCCGAGAACAGAAGCATCCAACACCACCTTGTTGGTCAGAACCATTTCTGCATCCTTGCATCGTCCTACAACATCCTCAGGCCGGGTGAAATCATAGACCACCAAGTCAGCCAGTCTTTCAAGCGGTTCCCACGACATATCGCCGGGGTTCACACCATACCCATCTAATATCACCAGTTTCATATCTGTTTACTTTTTAATTTCTCATGCAAATATACGACTAAGCAAGCAAAAAAACAAATATATTAGGATTAATTTCGATTCTCCACTTCTATCTGACAAGACTCATTCCCTTCTTTTCCACACTATGGGCAAATGCCTACATCCAAACACCTGTCCGGCATGACCGCTTGTGGCAATCAAGTCGGTGCCTGCCTCTACCTCTGATGCGGACATGTGGTACTACGGATGCTGACAAGTGGCATTGGTGATGCAGGC
>JAZQPD010000159.1:0-9076 GCA_045628285.1 Bacteroidaceae bacterium | reverse complement strand
AACGGGGGCAAGTTCATTGCTGCGTATGTAGTCAGTGACGAGACTCTGAATATTGATGACCTTAACAAGTTCATCCTCGAGCAGAAACCTCCATACATGGTGCCAGCAGTCACCATGCAGATAGAGAAAATACCTCTGAATGTGAATCAAAAAGTGGATAAGAAGGCTTTGCCGAAGCCTAAACTGAGGGCAACGACAGCAGAAGGCAATGCTCCTACTGCCCCTCTCAATGCACTGGAGACAGAACTCAAGGCCATCATCGCCTCTGTGGTCAACACCGAGGACTTCACGATTACAGATGTACTAGGTTTCATCGGCCTCACATCAATCTCCAGCATAAAGCTTGCGACACTTATATACAAGAAGTATGGTGTTCAAGTCAATTCGAAGACCCTTGTAAAGGCAGGTTCGCTGCAGAGCATCGAGAATGCAATCCTTGAGATGTGGATGAAGGGTGAGACAAAAAAAGTGGCCAAAGTCAAGAACGATGATCATAGTAATGATGATGTCAAGGATGACGACATGACCAATGGCCAATCAGCTCCGTTGACCTATCCTCAAGCTGGTGTCTATTTTGATTGCCTGAAGAATCCTGGCACTACACTATACAATGTACCTATACAGCTTACGTTTTCAGGAAATAATATCACAGTAGAGGAACTTATAGAAGCAGTAAAAGCCACAGTGGACAACCACCAGAGTTTTCGACTGATATTTGGGATAGAGGAAGGCGAAGTGAGGCAGTCTCTTGTCAAGAATATGCCTGTTGAGATATCTGTCAAAGAGATGTCGGAAGATGATATCGATGCCTACAAGCACGACTTTATTCGTCCTTTCAATCTTACGCAAGGTCCATTGTTCCGTTTCGATATACTAAAGACAGACAGCAATCTGCATCTCTTTATGGACATCCACCATCTGGTAATTGACGGAGGTTCAATTGATGTGATTGCAAAGGAGATTTCAGCGCGCCTGAATGGCGAAGAAGTATATAGGGAAGACTATTCCTATCTCCAGTTCGCAGCCGACCAGAAAGCCGCAAAGGGTGGTGAGGAATATTTGGCAGCCAAGTCCTTCTTCGACTCTCGTCTTGCCAACTGTGAGGGTGCCAGCGAGATTACATCCGACAAGCCTAAAGACGATACAGCCAGCCATACCATCGGCTATTGCATGTGTGCGGTAGACATGACCCCTGTAGAACATCTTGCCAGAAGGCTCGGCGTGACACCGATGAGCGTATTCCTTGCTGCTGCATACTATACTGTCAGCCGCTTTGTTAACAACAAGCAGATTTACCTCGGTACTATCTCTAATGGCAGGAGTAATCTGCGCACCTACAACACTACGGGTATGTTTGTCAACACACTTGCACTGAGTAGCGAGATAAATGACCAGACCGTAAGCGGCTTCATTCAGGAGACAGACCAGAATTTTTCTGACACAATCAATCACGAGCAATATCCGTTTGCACAGATAGCAGCAGACTATGGCTTTAGGCCAGAGATTATATTTGAGTATCAGGTAGGAGTTCTTACAGACAATATTGTCCGTGGAGAAAAGGCATTGCTGAAAGGCCTAAGCCTCGACCTTGCGAAATTCAAGATTAAATTTGTCATAAACAGCACTCCTGATGGTGGTCATGTGATAAAGATTGGATATGACGAAGCTTTTTATACACCAGAACTAGCAGATAGCCTAGCTGAATCCATGAGTGCCGTTGTAGAACACTTTATTAGCAATCCTGATGCACTTATCAAGACCGTGTCAATAATGAGCGGACGTCAAGAAACGGAGGTTTCGTCTTTGCGCCAAACGTGTCTTGACCCTTCTGCTGTACGATTCCCACTGTTCCACAATAGTTTGGAATACTGGGCAGAGCAGACACCAGACAAGACTGCGCTCATCGCATGCAATGAGACTCTCACGTACAGACAACTCAACGAGAAAGCAAACATGCTTGCGCACGCGTTAATAAACAAAGGCGTAATGCCTGGTGTCCGTGTTTGTCTTCTTCTCCCACGCAAGAGCTGGCACATTATCGCCATGTTCGGAGTGATGAAGGCCGGAGCTGCCTATATTCCTTGCGACCCTGAGTACCCTGCAGAGCGCATCAACCTCATTACAGAGGATAGCCATGCGCGATTTGTGATTACGACCAAGGACAAGATGGACGACTATGGTGAGCGTGCACTCGACGTGGAGGCACTTCTTGTCGAAGACATGCCGATGAGCAATCCTGGCATAGAGCAGGACAGTGAGACGCTAGCATACCTCATATACACCTCTGGTTCTACTGGTCGCCCGAAGGGAGTCATGCTGAAGCATATCGGTATCTGCAACTATCTTACTCCGCACAGGGAAAACAGGCATATCCACGCCTTCGTGAACGAATGCACGTCAATGATGGGAATCACAACGGTATCGTTCGACCTCTCGCTCAAGGAACTGGGCGCCACACTCTACAACGGCAAGACTCTCGTCCTTGCCAACGAGGAGGAGGTAATGTCGCCGGCACTCATGGCAGAGCTATACAGACGAACCGGATGCGATGGATTCAATGGGACTCCGTCACGACTGAAGATGTTTCTCGAACTGCCGGAATTCCAGGAGGCAATGAAGGACGTGAAAGTCATCATCCTCGGAGGAGAGAAATATCCGGCTACGCTCATACCGCAGCTGCGCGCGATTACCAGCGCACGCCTCTTCAACACATACGGTCCTACAGAGATTACTGTCAGTTCCAACGTTGGTGAACTCACCCACGAGGACAGGGTGACTGTCGGTGAGCCGTTACTCAACTATCACGAGTACATCGTTGACGTCGACGGCAATGAGTTGCCAGTGGGAGTCGTGGGCGAACTGCTCATTGGAGGTATCGGTGTAGGCGAGGGATACAATGACATGCCGGAAAAGACTGCCGAGGCATTCGTGGAATATGGAGGTCAGCGCGTCTATCGTTCAGGCGACTATGCACGCTGGCTCGCAAACGGCAAGGTAGAGATTCTCGGTCGTAAAGACCATCAGATCAAGCTCAATGGTCTTCGCATTGAACTCGGTGAGGTGGAAACAGTACTTAACAAGCAACCTCAAGTTAAGGAAGGTGTGGTGATGATTAAGAATGTGAAAGGGCATGACCATCTGGTGGCTTACTATGTTCCGACCACATCGAATGCAGGCCTCGTCAACACACTGAAAGATCAGATGAGCAAAAGTCTCACTCCATACATGGTGCCTACAATCTTTGTGAAGTTGGACAAAATGCCGATTTCTCCAAATGGGAAGACAGACTTGAAGGCTTTGCCGGAACCAGTTCTCACGTCTGCAAAAAACGTTGCACCAGCAAATGAAAAAGAGCTGCAACTATTTAATGTTGTAGCAAAAGTCATAGGCAACGATAAATTCGGTGTCACCACCAATCTCATCTCCGCCGGACTCACATCATTATTGGCAATACGCTTTTCGGTTGAAGTGAACAAGTCGATGAAGGCCACCTTGTCGGTTAAGGACATCATGCGCAGTCCGACAATCAGAGAATTGGCGAATATTTACAACGAAAACGATAACGAGAACGATAACGAGTATCCTCAACCCTCAACCCTCAACCTTCAACCTTCAATCATCACCCTGTATCCTCTGAGTGAAAACCAACGTGGAGTGTATATAGACTGGGAATTGCATCGTGATGCACTGCAATACAACATGCCTTCACTGACAGAATACGATGACGTAGATGCAGAACGCTTGCGTGATGCAATCTACGAAGCGATAAATGCTCATCCTTACGTCAAGACTCGTCTGGTGATGCTTGGTGATGATGTGATGCAACAACCGCATTACGACGAACAGCCGCAAGTCACGCTGGTGAATATTTACAACGATAACGAAAACGAAAACCCTTCGACAAGCTCAGGGCAAGCTATAAAACCTCAACCATCAACCATCAACCATCAACCCTCAACTCTCAACTCTCACCTCTCAAAGGTAACTCCTTTTGACCTCTTCAATGATTGTCTGTATAGGTATGAGATCTATCAGGACAAGAAGGCTGGGAAAGTATGGCTTTTTGCCGACCGTCACCATATTATAAGCGATGGTATCTCAAATGGAATACTGGAGCGTGACATCTGGAGGGCATATAATGGAGAAAGACTCGAACCAGAGAAATTCACAGCCCTCGACAATGCCGTCGAGCAGAAAAGACTCTGTGGGTTAGAAAAATATGCAGAAGCCGAACAGTATTTTGATAAGCTGCTTACCGGTGCCGAAACAACCGTCTATCCTCACTCCATGAACGAAGGTAAGAATATTGGCAAGCGAGTGATAACCCTCGACATTCCAGGCGAGAAGATAAATGCCTTCTGCCAAAAAGAAGGCATCACTCCAAGCAATTACTTCCTTTCTGCCTTTTCTCTTGTCCTGCACCGTGCAACTCATGAAGATTCGGTGTTCCTCGTAACGGTAAACAATGGGCGCGATGACTTGCGACTCACCGACACAGTGGGAATGTTCGTGAAGACTCTGCCTGTGACTTCGAATATGCCAGAGGGTGAGACTCACTCCGTGGCAGCATTCCTCCACACCATGCAGGAACAGCAGTTCGACACACAGTCGTACGACTTTTATCCGTTCACGAAAATGGTGGAACGCTATGGAGTACGTCCTGAGATAATGTACGTCTGTCAGGCCGGTATGGAGAAATCACGACGTGGCAAACGTCATCCTCTCAATCTGGACACAGTGAAAATGCCTCTTGAACTCATGGTATTCAGTCCTGCCAAGGACACCTATCAGTTCTCTCTCTCATACGATTCGGCCTTATATGACGAAACCGACATGAATATACTTCTGGATATGATGGCAAGTGCTTCTGCCAATATGCTCACCAGCGAGACAATGGAACAGGTATCCCTGCTGAGCGATGAACAGAGGACCCTCATTGATACCTTCCACGACGGACAGAAGGCAGATGTTCCGATCAAACTCTATCACAAGCTCCTTGAGGCAAGTGTCCAGGCACATCCTGACGATTTGGCATTGGTGGCTATCGACCAGCAACTCACATACAGGGAAATGAATAGTCAGATGAACCGGATTGCCCATTCACTCATATCGCGGGGAATCAGGCGTGGCGACAGAGTGGCCTTGTTGTTGCCTCGCACCAGCCGGCTGATCCTCTCGCAGTATGGTGTGCTCAAGGCAGGAGGAGCATACATTCCATGCGACCCGAAATACCCTACAGAGAGGATAAACCACATCCTTTCCGACTCGGATGCCCCACTGATAATAACCACAACCGAACGTCTGTCAGAATTTCCTGGGAGAAGTGTTGATGTAGAGGAGTTATTGAACCCTTCGACAGGCTCAGGGCAGGCTCATAACGAAAATCCTGACGTAGTTGTGAGTCCTGATGATCTGGCATACCTTATTTATACGTCAGGCTCTACAGGAGTGCCGAAGGGGGTGCAGCTGATGCACAAAGGCGTATGCAATTACCATTGTCCACAAAATCTGATACAGAGCACACTGGCAAAAGAGTGCAATGCAGCCCTGGCAATAACGACAATATCCTTCGACATGTCAGTATGGGAGACAGGTTCTCCACTGATGCTGGGCAAGACTCTGGTGCTGGCAAACGATGACCAGTGTAATGACCCTGTGGCATTGGCAGAGTTGATAGACAGGTATGGTATTGGTTGTATGACTGCAACGACATCGCGTTATCTGCAGTTGCTCGAGTGCGAGGAATTCGAAGATGCCTTCCGCAGAAACATACGCATGGCATATCAGGGTGGCGAAGGACTGTCAAAAACCCTGCTCACGAAACTTCAAGGCTATGGGAATGTCCGCATCTTCAATGGTTACGGTCCTACGGAGACAATAGCAAACAGCCATGCTTCGGAACTAACCGATTGTGACATACCACATATAGGCAGACCATGTTGCAACTACACCAATTACATAGTAGACCGCGACGGCAATGAATTGCCGGTAGGAGTCGTGGGAGAACTGCTTATAGGTGGCGATTCCGTGGCGCGAGGCTACAACAATCTTCCGGAACAGACAGCAAAACGCTTCGTGGCAAATCCTTACAAGAACGATGGTTCCCTTCGACTGGCTCAAGGTAAACTTAGCTCACCACAAGTTAATTCACGGCTTTATCATTCAGGTGACTATGCCCGCTGGACATCCGACGGAAACGTGATAATTCTTGGGCGTACCGACAATCAGGTGAAGCTCCGTGGACTGCGTATCGAACTCGGAGAGGTGGAAAATGCCATAGCAAAGGTTAATGGAATAAGGAATGCCGTGGCAATGATAAGAAAGTTGCAGGAACAAGACCATCTGTGTGCATATTTCACGGCAGAGAAAACAATCGACATAGAAGAACTGAAATCCCAGCTGAAAAAGACCCTCACTCTCTACATGATTCCTACGGCATATCTGCAGGTAGACGAATTCCCGCTTACTCCAAATGGAAAGACAAATGTGAAGGCCTTGCCGGAACCTGTAGTCTCGAAGGTGCAGACCGAACACGCGAAGGCCGAGAGCCAGGTGGAGGCAGATTTCTGCAGAATCTTTGCCGACGTGCTGGAACTTGATGAAGTAGGGGCTACTGACAACTTCTTTGAGATAGGCGGCACATCGCTTCTGGCCATGCGCATCGTGATGCGTGCAGTCAAGGCAGGCTATAAGATTGTATACAAGGACGTATTCGACTCACCAACTCCACGCCAGTTGGCGAATATTTACAACGAAAACGATGGTTCCCTTCGACAGGCTCTGAGTAAACTTAGCTCACCAACCAACGATAACGATGGTTCGACAGGCTCATCAACCAACGATAACCCTCAACCCTCAACCCTCAACCCTCAACCTTCATCCCTCACCCCTCCTGTCGGTGCTCCTGATGATCCTGCCATTGTAGATTATGATTATTCAGGAATCAACCAGTTGCTTGCCGAGAATACAACTGACAACTTCGTATCTTCAGACTGGCGGTCGTCACTCCGCGAACTCGGGACTTGCATCGTGACAGGGGCAACGGGATTTCTCGGCATTCATGTCGTGAAAGAACTGATTGGCAGAGAGGATGTGAAATCAATCTACTGCATGGTTCGCAGCAATGCCAGACAGACTGCCGCAAGCCGTCTGCGCACTATGTTGTTCTACTATTTTGGCTGTACTTACAGCGGCTTGTTCGACCAGCGCATTTTCGTCGTCGATGGTGACGTCACCAAGTCAGACTGGACAGAGCCTATCCTGCAAAAGATAGACAACGGTCAGATATCAGGCAACGTCACAGTGTTCAACTGTGCGGCAAACGTGAAGCATTTCTCTGCCGGAACAGATATCGAGGACATAAACATCGGCGGTTGTCAGACGTGCACTGACTTCTGTCTGAAGACTGGTGCACGACTCATACAGACTTCCACTCACAGCATTGCGGGCTCAATGATTAGCGATGAGGAGGTGAGTGCAAGAGAGTTGTCCGAGCACGATCTCTTTATTGGGCAGTCGCTGGTGCGCCAATACACTCATTCCAAGTTCATAGCCGAACGTAATGTCCTGGAGGCAGTCCGCGACAAGGGGCTCGATGCCAAGATAATGCGTTATGGCAATCTGGCAGCACGCAGCAATGATGGCGAGTTTCAGGTCAACTTCCACAGCAATGGGTTTATGGGACGACTGAAAGCCTATCAGACAGTAGGGGCCGTATCGTTCGAGAACCTGTCCAAGATGGTCGAGTTCTCCCCAATCAACGAAGTGGCACGTGCAACAGTGCTGCTGGCAACGACTCCAAAGCAGTTTACTGTCTTCAATCCTAACAACTCACACTGTACTCAACTGTCGGATGTGGTGACTTGCATGAATAAGTTGGGACATGACATAAAACCTGTGGAAAAGAGTGAATTCGACGAGATTGTGCTCAATGCAGGACAAGACGCGGCTAAGGCCGACATCTTGCAGAGTCTTCTGGCATACAACAACAATATGCGAGGCAAGCATGTGGTGGCAAACCATTCCGACAATTCATTTACCACACAAGTGCTCTATCGTCTTGGATTCCGATGGTCGTTTACTACGTGGGACTATATGGAACGCTTCCTGGAAGTAATACAGGGTCTGGGATTTTTTGACGACAGCTACCGTAGATGACGGATGGGGTACACGGACAGGTTGCGTTTCTTGACATATTGAAAACAAAAAAGTTATCTAAAATGTTTGTTATTCATTTTTATTTTTCATTATTCCAAGAAATAACTTTTTCATTTTTTATTTTGTATTGTGCTTACTTAATCGTACCTTTGCCATGTCTTTGCGTCAGGTTTTTGCTAATGGCAGGAAAAAAATTAGATATATATGAGCAAGAAAACTTCGTTTATCACATGTGCACAGCAGGGTGTGTATGTTGACTGCGTAATAGATCCTGAGAATCTCCGGTACAACAATCCGAAGTACATTTCTTTCCCGGAGGACATATCGCCTGAGGCTGTCCAGAGTGCGACTAAGGCGGTGCTGGAGTGCCACCCAACATTATTCTCGCATTTCGAGGACAATGCAGGCAATGCTGTGCAGGTGTATTCCGACGAATGCCATGCAGATGTAAGGCTCACAAGGACTGACGATGCCGGCATCCAGGTAGCAAGGGAGGCATTCGTCCAGGCATTCGACATCGAGCACGGCCCGCTCTACAGGGCTGAGGTGCTCGCCACTCCGTCGGAAGTGGCACTGTTGCTGGACTTCCATCATCTCGCGTACGACGGTGTATCGCTGAACATCATCATGAAAGATATATGTGCTGTTCTCGAAGGTGGAAGACCTTCCGCAGAACCTCGTTCATACAAGGAATTCGCCGATGCGCAACAAACTGAAATTCCCAGCCATAAGACATATTTCGACAACATGCTCAATGGCATCACCTCGACACAACTTCCTTCCGACCTCAATGGCAGTGGTGGCATCCACAAGGAGATTGTGCAGTTTGTCAGCACACCGGATGTGATGTCGAAGGCCAAGGCTCTCGGTACTGCACCGTCGGCTCTGTTCATGTCGGCGGCATTCTACACCCTCTGCC
>JAZQPD010000158.1:0-30191 GCA_045628285.1 Bacteroidaceae bacterium | reverse complement strand
TCTAGAGTCCTCGACACGATGTATGCCAAGGTGGTCTTTCCCACTCCCGGAGGCCCCCAGAGAATGCACGACGAAGCCCGCTTCTGTTCGAGCATCCTCCTTATCACTGCACCTTCCCCCACCAGATGCTTCTGTCCCACGAAGTCATCCAGCGTCTGCGGTCTCATTCTTTCTGCTAATGGTTGCACGGTCTGATGAATAAAACAATGTGCAAATATAATAAGTTTTTCCCATATCTGCAAATCAAGACCAACAATAATTGCTTTCAATGCCTCTTTACTATTCTCTCACCTAAAATTTACTACTGACGCTTACCCCATTTACTACTGACGCTTGCCCCATTTAGTAGTGGCGTTTTTCCGATTAGTAGTGGCGTTTCGGGCAAAACGCCACTACTAAATTTCCCTTTCCTCATTCCTTGTCTGGGTGCGCACGTGGAGCATACTTGCACTCGGCCAGCAGTAAATCTTCCGCCCATGCGGAGAAGGCATCGGTGAGGCTGCACATGGTACCGCTGTGCAATCTTCCGAAGTCAGCTCCGATTCTTTTTCAGGACGCTTCCTGAACACGCGTGCAAAAGTACAACATACAAAATGCGGTCTAAAGAAAAAATGCAAGAAAATTTACAGCATGACGAATTTTTCTGATACGTTGTCAGGATTGTCATTGTCACGATTGTCATTTTCATTTGCGGATATGAAAAAAGTCCAAGAGTAATATAAAATAATATATATTTTATATTACTCTTGAGGTGAAAAGGAGTTTTGCATTTCATTATGACAATCTTGACAATGACAATCTTGACAACGTAAAAACGCCATTTAATTGACAATCAATCCATTGCGTTGTATTCCATTTTGACAACGCTATTGCCGAGACCCAAAATCATGCCGAAATCATGCCAAAATCATGTCCAAAATCCATGCAAAAGTTGCAAAAATCGTTGCAAAAATCAGCATTTTCACCCGAAGAATGTTTAAAAATCAAAACCCACGAACTTGAGAATCTTGAATTATTCATCTGAAGAACAAATTTTCCTGCATTTCATTTTACACCGCCAATTTTTTTTGCTAATTTTGCAAAAAATTAATTTACGGTTATGATGAAAACTTATATTAGAACAATTGCAGTAATTTTCCTGATGGCAATCCAATGTCTGGTTGTCAATGCCCAGCAGCGGCGTCCCGTTGATTCACAGCATCCTCTATGGCTTATCCATGTTGATGTATGGAACAAGGCTGACCCTCAGAAAATCATCAACCTGATTCCTGATGCAATCAAGCCTTATGTCTGCATGAACCTTTCGCTCTCCTGTCAGTACGACACGGAGAAGAACGTCTACAAGATGCCTCAGAATGCAGTGCGCACCTACAAATCGTGGGGAACGGTCTGTCAGGCAAACGGAATGTGGTTCACCTGTCAGCCTGCCAGCGGCGGTCATACCCACATCCAGGATGACGACCTCGAGACTTTCGAGTATTTCTACAAGAAATTCCCTAACTTCCTCGGCTGGAACTATGCGGAGCAGTTCTGGGGTTTCGACGAACCGAACGACAGGAGTTCGAGCAGCCAGACAAGCCGTATCGCACTCTTTGCAAAACTCGTACCGATGGCTCATCAGTATGGCGGTTTTCTCACGGTGAGCTTCTGCGGAAACATCTGGTCGCACCCCCTCAATCCTGTAGGGATGATGAAGCGCAACGCCAATCTGCTTGACGCTTGCAGGAAATATCCTGAGGCAATGCTGTGGCTTTACAAATACACCACTTCGAGTTGTTTCTACAACAACGAGAGTGTGGTTTTCTCACCTTTCATCTCCGGATTGGCAAAGAGTTATGGTGTCCGCTACGACAACTGTGGCTGGAACGGTGCTCTCGATGCCGTTCTCGGTGAGAACCATGGTAAGAAATACCCGATTGCTGCAGGAATAGGAACTGTGATGGAACAGACTTGCGTGAACGGCGGCTGTGTGTGGGACGGGCCTGAACTGATATGGACTGAGGACTTCCAGAACCTCAACAACTCCACTGTCAGTGGCTACACACAGAGAAACTGGGGCTGTTTCCCTGGTTTCAAGAATGCCTGGCTTGACATGTTCCAGGAAATAATCGACGGAAGACTCTACATTCCTACCCGTGAGGAAGTGGTTGGGAAGACAAAGATTGCAGTCGTCAACAACATCACTTCTGGCAGCGACGAAGAGAAATATGCCGCATGGGGCAGTCTCTACGACGGACTCTACAAGCAGAACGATCCGTTCAACCGTGGAAACGGTCAGTGGATGGACAACTACTGCTACTTCAAGAAGACAGGCCGATACGGAGCCATTCCGGTTGCCGTTGAACTCTACGACAGTCTTTCAAGGACCATCCCCGTACAGGTGAAGAAGTCGACTTATTCTTCCCGATGGTCTACCCAGACGAAGAAGGTCAATGAATTCAACAAGTACTACCCTGAAGTCAGCAAGGGCGACCTCTATGTCTCGCGTTTCAGAAACCAGCTTATCACTTACACTCCTTATTCCTATTTCAACAAGAACAAGACGGCGACGGCTGAGATTCCACTCCTCTACAACACTTGCGACACACTCGTGCTCACTTGGGGAAAACTCAGTAGTGGTGCAGTTCGTGAATATGCCGACCACATTGACTTCTATCTCAACAACTATCGCAACGACACAACCACCACCGTTCTCGACCAAATCGTAGTGAATGGTGCTGCATCCGAACCGACATTCACTGCAAAGAAACGAGTTCAGGCAACTATGACATCCTCGAAGGAATGGGATGAAACGACAGGGACTTTCACTCTCAATATCCGTCACAACGGTCCGGTTGACGTCACTATCAACTGTACTGGAAATGCAACCGGGCGTGCCACGGACTATCTTCCTTCATCCGCGCTCGAACTGCCGAAACAACCGGACGACTATTTTGGAGAAATCACCATAGAGGCAGAGGACATGAACTACAAGAGCATCAAGAGTTGTGTGACCGACCCTTACGGCTGGTATCCGAACGTGAGGGGCCATGCCGGAAACGGATTCATGGACATGGGAAGCAATTCAGCCGGAGCGCTCACTCACACTATCGACATCAAGCACCCCGGTGATTACCGCATCGCAATCAGGTACACCAATACCAATAAGGTAGGGAATCTGAGTGTCAATGTAAACAACAAGCGCAGTACCGTCCGTGCGGAAAAGACTGCCACCAACGAATGGCGGAAGATTTATGCCGATGCCACTCTCAAGGAAGGCAAGAACACGCTGACAATCACCAATGTGTCGGGTGTAGCCATGTATATTGACAATGTGACTTATATTCCGACCGGACTTCCTGCTGAAAAATTCAAACTCACCGTGAAGGAGTCTGAAAACGGAACTGTTGAGGTTCCTGCCGATTCAGTTGTGGAAGGTGATACAATCACACTCAAGGTCATTCCGAATGAAGGTTACAGATTCGTAGGCTGGACGGTTCTTCACGGTGGCGTGACTCTCTCTGACGACAACACGTTCATCATGCCCGACGACAACGTCACGCTCCAACCAGTCTTTGCCGACATGACAAGCATCTATGCACTTGATTTCACTGACGTACTTGCAGGAACCGTTCCTCCGGGCTGGCGTGCCGTTCAGGAAGATGGTGCCGTTCACGATTATCCGAATTCCTATTCTTCGGGTGCCAGGACTTTCTCCGGTTTCGGCGGCTATCAGGGGAAGGGCTTCTACTGGAGGGAACAGTATGCTGAATACGGCAATCAGACAAGTTATCCGCTCACTCTCCAGCCAGGATACTACAAGCTCACTTTCGTGACTGCAGCATGGAAGGCAACGCCAAAGTACAAGGTGCAGATCATAGCAAAGACAGGCAATTCGACTGTCCTTGAAACAACGTCCTACACTGCCACGCCTAATGCCAACGGCAATACCGGCGCGTCACTTCGTGCAGCAAAGGTCAACACGGTTGACTTCAACATCGGGAAGGCTGGCAACTACATCGTCCGTTTCGTCAATCTCGATGCCGTAGGCGGATTCGACGAGTTCCTCCTCCTCGAATGCAAGGTCAATACGGCTGAAAGTCCTGACGGAATCTTGGCAGTTACAAATGAGCAAATGCAAAATGGCAATCAGCCATACAACCTCAATGGCCAGCCCGTAGGTGAAGACTACAAGGGCATCATCATCCAGAACGGCCGCAAGATCTTCAGACGCTGACAGATGGCAATGAATGACCGATTTGTCCACTTCGGTGGAGGGTTGGTTGTCATAGGTGTCTGTTGAAGAAGTCGAGTACTCTTTTCTGGGCTTTCAGTCCGCAACTGTGAGGGATGTCCCATAGTTCGGTGTCGAGATTTTCGTCGGCGTGCTGGCTTTTCCATGTGGCGTGCCACTTTCTTCCATTTGCTGAACTTCTTTATGCCGCTGTTCTCCCATGCCAGCGGGTATTTCAGGTCGGCAATGAGTTGGTCGGCATACACGGGCAGGTTGCGGGTAAACTCATATTTCCCACGCTTTTGTGCATGTGCCTATCATGAACTCGTGGATGGCAATGTGGTTGATGTCTTCGGAGAGTGCAGCCTGGAGATGCTGTTCTGCGAGTTCCTTGTTGCCGAGTCCTGAATAGCCGAGTGCCATCATGAAATGGCAGTGGACGCGGTTCTTTTGGTCGAGGTCTGCCTCCCAGATTTGCAAGTCAGGCAGGGATACGGCGAAGTAGTCCATACGAATGTGGTCGGCGAGGTGCCGGGTTCCGAAGTCAATCAGGCGGTTGAAGAGTTCATTGGCTTCCTTGTCGTGTCCGAGCCGCTGATGACAGAGTGCGGCATAGAAAATCTTGTCGGGCTTTGCATCGTTGTAGTAGAGTGCTGGAGCCGGTGTGGTAGGTCCTTCCGTGCCTTTTGCGTATTCTCCCATGAGATAATGGATGTCGTTGTCCTGTGCCTGGTAGAGTTTTCCTTCGCCCAGGTTGTGAGGGTAGGTGAGACATTCTTCGAGGAGGGATTTGTCAGAATCGCAATCGATTCGGCACGATTGTGCTTGCAACGACAATGCGATGCGGGAGAAGATGTATTGTTCCGTGACCTTTCCCTCTCCGCCTTCCCAAGGGTGGAACTGACGGGCGTCGGTGATTTCCTTTGCTTCCTGATACTTTCCTGTGAAGTTCAGCAACGTGATGTATTCCAGCAAGAGGTCGTCGCGTTGGCTAACCAGTTCGAAATGTTCCTTCAGCAAGTCCAACCGGTCTTCATGAGGGTGCTGCAGGCGTTTGCGCAGTTGGTCGTATTCCATGAATATGCGTGCGTCGGTCTTGTCGAGACTGAATGCCGTCTGCATTTCCTGGAGAGCATCTTCGCTGCGGTGCTGCTTGTTGAAATAGATGAGCGCGAGGTTGCGGTGAACGGTAGGGAAGTCTGGTTCTGCCTTTGCCGACTTCTCCCACAACTCCTGTGCAAGGTCGTATTGGCGCTTGTCGTAGTAGAGACAGCCGAGATAGTAGCAGGCACGGGCATCGTCGGGGAATGATGACAGTGCCAGTACTGCTTCAATCCGGTTGGGGAAACAGTAGTCTTGTGGCTGTGAATGTGCTGCCTGCCAGTCTGTTTCCTCTTTCGTGAGCCAGGCAATGTAATAGTAGGTCATTGGTGTCACTGCACCATTTTCGATTGCCATTCTCCAAATACGTACGGCATCGTCGTAGAGTCCTGCTGCCACGTAATCAAGTGCCGTTTCATCGTAGTTGTTGGCATCATCGTGCATCAGTGTCTGCATCTCGTCAATGCTGCCTTGCTCGTAGAGCACTCCGTAGTTGAATGGGTCGATTGCGAGTGACTCGTCGCAGAATGCCTTGTCGGGTTTGCCCAATCGGTGCAGCAATGCAGCCTTGAGGGCACGTGACTTGTGGTTGTGCCAGCCGTAGATGAGTGAGTGGTCCACTTCTTCCAATGCCGTTGCATAATCGCCTCGCATGGTGGAAATCTGTGCACAGGCCAGATAGCCGGCATCCTGCCAGGCACGGTTCCAGGTAGACTTGTAGAACCAGTCGTAGGCTTCATCGTACTTGCCCTGATATTTCAGACACAGACCGAGATTGTAGATTGCCTCTCCGTCAATAGGGTTTGGATTCCGTTTCTGCAATGTCTTTACTGCCGTACGGAGGTATGGCTCTGCCTTTTGGAATCGTCCTCTGCGGATGTACCAGAGTCCCATCTGGTTGTTGCAGCGAATGTCGAGTGGGTCGCGTCGAAGTGCTTCTTCGTAGTAGTCCTTTGCCGACCAGGTTGCGTGACGGTACTGTTCGAGGTGCAGACCAGTCATGTAGAGTTGGTCGTTGGTCTTTATCTCTTCGGGGAGCAATGCTGCCTCTGCCGGATCTGGAATGCCAGTGTTTTCCGGGTCGGAATGCCAGGAGAGTATGGTCCTGCCTTCCTTTATGACTTCAAGGGTGACTGACTTCATGTCGGCATCGGTGAGGCGGAGTGGGGCGGAGAGTAACTTCTCCGGAGAGATTTCTGCCTTGTTGTCGTAGAGTATTTCTCCGTTGTCGTGAACGAGTCGTATGCGTACTTCCTGCCTGCTCGTGGCAAATACCATCAGGCATTCTTTCGTAACATTGATGATGAAGTCTTTGCTGGCATTTTTCACGATTCCAAGTTCGCGGTAAGGCATGAAATATTGCGTGAAGGACTTCTCCTCGTAAGGCATCAGCCAAGTGAAGTCGGGCTGGTTTTCGGTGAATACTCCTGCCATTAGTTCTATGTATGGTCCGTCCTCATCGGTGAGGTTTCTGTCCCAGGCACGTCCGAAGTCACCATTGCCCCAAGTCCATTGTTTCTTGCCCGGACTCACATGATGGTCGGCCACATGAAGCATTCCTGCCTGAGTGTCGTTCTCGTAGCCTCCTTCGAAATTGTAGTTGGAATGTGCCACCATGTAACTGGTCGGGACATAGATGTTCTTGTAGTTGGAAATGTCCACTCCTGCACTGTAGTCCATCTTATAGTAGGTTCCAGTGGCGATTGGGAAGGTACTGACTGCTCGTTTTCCGTGGTCGAACACTGCATTCACATCTGGTGGAAAGACACTCTGATAGTGCTCGTTGACCGATACTGCCGGGTTTGCCCACCAGAGGAAGGTCTGCGGAATCTCCGTTGGGTTATACACCACTCCCTTGACCTCGAGGTATGCACAGCCGGGACGGAGGGTGAATCCAGCCATTCCCTTCTGATGGAACATCCTCTCGCGCTCGTTCACCCATACGGTGACGCTGCCGTCGTCCCCTTCCTCAATCTTGCAGTCTACCGGCATGAAGGTGGACGGACGGTGGTGCTGAGGCCAGTTGAACTCGATTCCGCCAGAAATCCACGGTCCTGCCAATCCTACGAGGGCTGGCTTGATTACCTGGTTGTAGTAGATGAAATGGCGCTGGCGGATCTTGTCGTAGGCCATCTGGATTCTGCCTCCCAATTCGGGTAGGATCATCACCTTGATGTATTCGTTCTCGATGAACACGGCATGATAGGTCTTGTCCGTCTTCTCATCGGCAATGCTCTCAATCACGGGGTAGGGGTAGACCACTCCGCTACTGCCCTGATAGACTCGTTTCTCCAGAAATATAGGAGTCTTCTCAGACTTTCCTATTTCGTAGGTTGGGATGACAACATCCTCACGCCATGCTTTTACCATATTTTTTTATTTACTTTTCACTTTTCACTTTTCACTCTGAGCGCAGCGAAGTTCCCTTTGTCTCAGGGCACACCTTATATAAGTATACGAACGCCAATACGCAGATGCCACTATAAATCCAGAATGTACCGTATGTGCCCAATGAGGCGTTGAGTGACGGGAATGTGAATGTCAGCGTGCAGCATCCTACCCACAGTGCGAACGTGCAGATTGCCATTGCGACGCCACGAATCTTGTCTGGGAAGATTTCAGAAAGCAGAACCCATGTGATGGGACCGAGTGTCATTGCATAGCAACTGATGGCCAGCACAACCAGTACCACCATGAATATGCCTTCCACATGCATGAAATAGCAAGTACCCAATGTGAGGTAGATCAGCCCCAGTCCTCCTGCACCGATGAGCATCAGGCGCCGGCGTCCCCATTTCTCTACCGTGTAGATTGCCACGAAGGTGAAGAGTACGTTTGCGATGCCCGTTACCACGATGTTGATGAACATCGAATCGACGTTGTAGCCCGCACCAGTGAAAATCTCCTCTGCGTAGTTGAAGATGACATTCGTGCCACACCACTGCTGGAACACTGCGATGATCAGTCCGAGCAATAGCAACTTCTTGTATTTCAGTAAAGCACCAAAGCCACTGTTGCCGGAATCTTCTCCCCTTTGGGGAGATGAGAGTGGGGCTTGAGCCTTCAGGCTCAGGAACCTCGGACTTTCCGGAATGAAGAAAGCCAGGATGAGAAACAGTCCTGCTGGTACAGCCTCTGCCCAGAACATCCATCGCCATCCCATCTGACCGTTCCATGTGTTGAGGATGTCGGCAGAATTGCCTACATTCTGCGCAAGCAGCATGTTCACCACCTGTGCTCCGAGAATACCGAGTACGATGGTCATCTGATTGAGACTCACCAACCGACCGCGAATTTCAGCTGGAGCAACCTCTGCAATGTACATAGGCGAGAGTGCCGAAGCCAGACCGATTCCGATGCCGCCCCACAGGCGTGCTGCATTGAACATGGTGAAGTTGTCGAACGCACCTGTTGCGATTGCCGATGTGAGGAACAGCACGGCAGCGCCGATGAGCAGGGGCTTTCGTCCGAACCTATCAGCCAACATGCCAGCGAATATGGCACCGAAGAGGCAACCGATGTTTGCACTCGTCATTGCCCAGCCTTGCATCACTGTGTCGTTCTCAATGCCGAAGAACGCCTCATAGAATGGTTTTGCACCACCAATCACCACCCAGTCGTAGCCGAAGAGCAGTCCGCCAAAGGCTGCAACCGTACAGATAAAATAGGTAAATCTCCTACTTTCCATAATTCTTTATTTTAATTTTCTGCGAAGATAGTAAAAAATAATCAATAATACAACTTTCACTTATAATTCCATCCCAAATAGGTCATTATGTTATGTAGTTAGGAGTATTTCTTTTGTATGGAATCTGAAAAAGGCATGCTGTTGTGGCATGCCTTTACTCTATTTATGTGTCATGGGGATTATTTCTTCAGCAGTTTGAGTTCCCTGAAGCAGTCGGTGAGGGCGGAAACGCAGGTGTCGATCTGCTGCTTTGTGTGGGTTGCCATGAGGGCTACGCGGATGAGCGTGTCCTGAGGTGCGCAAGCCGGTGGAACGACGGGGTTGACGAAGATTCCTTTCTGGAATGCAAGTTTTGTGACTTCGAAGGTCTTCATGTTGTCTCTTACATAGAGCGGGATGATAGGGCTTTCGGTGTCGCCTATTTCAAATCCTGCCTCACGGAACTGGGTAAGTGCATAGTCGGTAATCTTCCAGAGATTCTCAATGCGCTCGGGTTCCTCCTGAAGGATATGGAGCGCCGTGAGTGCTGCTGCTGTGGCAGCAGGGGTGTTGCTGGCTGAGAAAATGTAGGTTCTGGAGGTGTGGCGCAGCCAGTTGATGGTGTCCTTGTCGGATGCGATGAATCCTCCGATGGATGCCAATGACTTTGAGAAGGTACCCATGATGAGGTCGACATCCTTGGCCACTCCGAAGTGGTTGCATGTGCCGCGTCCGTTCTTGCCGAATACTCCGAGTCCGTGGGCTTCGTCGACCATGAGACTTGCCTTGTACTTCTTCTTGAGCCTTACTATCTCGGGGAGTTTTGCAAGGTCGCCTTCCATGGAGAAGAGTCCATCGGTCACGATGAGTTTGATGGCCTGTGGATTGCAGCGCTTGAGTTGTTTCTCAAGGTCGTCCATGTCGTTGTGCTTGTAGTGGTAGAAGGTGGAGAAGGAGAGCCGGCGTCCGTCGACTATGGATGCGTGGTCGCGGTCATCGCCGAGAATATAGTCGTTGCGGGTGGTAAGGGCTGAGACGACTCCGGCATTGACTGAGAACCCCGTGGAATAGACGAGGGCTTCTTCCTTGCCTACGAATTCTGCAAGTTCTTTCTCGAGCTGGATGTGAAGGTCGAGTGTTCCGTTGAGGAAACGCGATCCGGCACAGCCTGTACCATACTTCTTGGTTGCAGCAATGGCTGCATCAATAATTCTCTGGTCGTAGGTAAGTCCCATGTAGGAGTTGGAACCGAACATAAGGACCTTCTTGCCATCCATGACCACCTCTGTGTCCTGATGGCTGTCGATTTCTCTGAAATAAGGGTAGACACCTGCATTGATGTATTTCTGCGGCTCGCGGTATTCCTTAAATCTTTCCTGCAATAAACCCATGTATGATTTACGATTTACGATTTATAATCTACTATTTATGATTTGAGCGAAAAAACGCCCATAACAGCGTGCAAAGTTACAACTTTTTTCTTAACTTTGCAGTATGTTTGCTAAGAAAAATATCATTTTTATATATAACCCACGCTCAGGCATGGGTGGTAAGCATTTGATACTGCACGAAATAGATGAACTTATTGACCGTGAAAAGTATGACTACACGATAGAGAGGATTTCGCGGGAAGGTCATGCCCAGAGTCTGGCAATGGAAGCTGCGAGGAACGGTGTCGACATTGTATGTGCGATAGGTGGGGATGGTACGGTGAACATGATTGCAAGTGAACTGAAGGACACCGAGACTGCGCTGGCTATCATCCCGTCGGGTTCGGGAAACGGCCTTGCAAGGCATCTGCATATTCCTCTCGATACGGAGAAGGCAATCAAACTTATCAATAATGGTGAGGTGAGACGGATGGACTATGGGGTGGTGAACCTGATTCCTTTTTTTTGTACCTGTGGGGTAGGTTTCGATGCGTTCATCTCCAAGAAATTCGCTGCTACGAGGGTGCGTGGTCCGTTGGCTTATCTTGAGAAAATGCTGTTGAACGGGCTGGCTTTCCGGCCGGAGACCTACGACATCGATGTGGTGGGCGAGAAGGAGGAACATACTGTTAGGAAGGCATTTATCATTACCTGTGCCAATGCGTCGCAGTATGGCAATAATGTGTACATAGCCCCTCAGGCTTCCGTGTTCGACGGCATGCTTAATGTCACAATCGTGAAGCCTTTCACAGCCCTGGAGGTTCCGCAGCTTGCGATGCAGCTGTTTACGGGGACGATTGATCAGAACAGCCGTATCGAAACTTTCAGGTGTAAGAGCATGTCAATCCACAGAAAGAATCCGGGTGTAATCCATTTCGACGGCGACCCTGTAGATACTACTGCCGACGTGGAAGTGGCGGTGGTGCCTGGAGGACTGAAGTGCATCTGCCCGTCGGACGAGGGCGTGACGGATGTGGCTGAGAATATTCAAAATGAGATATTGGATCAAATAAACAAAATAAAGACAAAGACAACATGGCAAATCCAGACAATGAAGAAAAGAAGAACGAATCGGTAAGTTTCGTTGAGGAAGCAATAAGAAAGGACCTTGAAGAGGGTAAGAACGGCGGACGTCTGCAGACACGGTTTCCGCCAGAGCCTAACGGATATTTGCACATCGGTCATGCAAAGGCCATCTGCATGGATTTCGGCATGGCAGAGAAATACAATGGCGTGTGCAACCTACGGTTTGACGACACGAATCCTGCAAAGGAGGATGTGGAGTATGTAGATGCCATCAAGGAAGACATACAATGGCTTGGTTTCCAGTGGGGGAATGAATACTATGCATCGGATTATTTCCAGCAGTTGTACGACTTTGCCGTAGAACTGATAAAGCGTGGAAAGGCTTATATTGACGAACAGTCATCGGAGGAAATTGCTGCACAGAAGGGTACTCCGACTCAGCCGGGACAGGCAAGCCCTTACCGCGACAGGCCGACAGAGGAGAGCCTTACCTTGTTTGAGAAGATGAACAGGGGTGAAATTGACGAAGGTGCAATGGTGCTCCGTGCAAAGATTGACATGGCTAACCCCAACATGCACTTCCGCGACCCCATCATCTACCGTGTGAAGAAAACTGCCCACCACAGAACAGGAACGAAGTGGAATGTGTATCCGAACTATGACTTCGCTCACGGTCAGAGTGACTTCTTCGAAGGTGTGACTCATTCGCTCTGCACGCTGGAGTTCGTGGCTCACAGACCGTTGTATGATTTGTTCGTGGACTGGTTGAAGGAAACCCGTGGCGAGACGGACAATATGGATGACAACCGTCCGCGTCAGACGGAGTTCAACAAGCTCAACCTGTCGTACACCCTGATGTCGAAGCGTAATCTGCTTATCCTCACTCAGGAAGGAGTGGTGAGCGGATGGGACGATCCCCGGATGCCTACCATATGTGGCATGAGAAGGCGAGGATACAGTCCGGAGTCAATACGCAATTTCATAAAGATGATAGGTTACACGAAGTATGATGCCCTCAACGACTATGCCATGCTTGAATCAGCCGTAAGGGAAGACCTGAACAAGAAGGCTACACGTGTGAGTGCCGTGCTCAATCCTGTAAGGTGTGTGATTACGAATTATCCTGATGGACAGGTGGAGGTGCTCGATGCTGTGGATAACCCCGAGGACGAGAACAGCCGTCACCATACCGTTGAGTTCAGCCGCAACCTGTGGATAGAGCGTGAAGACTTCATGGAAGATGCTCCAAAGAAGTTTTTCCGTCTGTCGGTAGGACGCGAGGTGCGACTGAAGAATGCGTATATAATAATGTGTACGGGAGTCAAGAAAGATGCGGATGGCAATATCGAAGAGATATACTGCACATACGACCCTCAGACAAGGAGTGGGATGCCTGAGGCAAACCGCAAGGTGAAGGCTACCATCCACTGGCTGAGCCAGGATCACTGCCTTACTGCCGAGGTGCGCAATTACGACCGTCTGTGGAAGGTGGAGAATCCGCGTGATGAAATCAGCAGGTATTCTGAGAAGAACGATGGCGTACGCGGCATAGATGCCATGCGTCCGTTCCTCAATCCTGACAGCCTGGACATCACCACTGCCTATGTGGAGAAATATGCGGCAGAGTTCAAACCACTTGACTATCTTCAGTTCCAGCGTACAGGCTATTATACTCCCGATAGGGATTCCACGAAGGAAAAACTTGTGTACAACCGTACGGTAGGCCTTAGGGACAGCTGGAAAGGAGGCAGGTAATGGACAACTACTTGGAATCGGAGGAATTCAAGAGTATACTGAAATCCTATGAGGATAACAAGGCTGAAGGCAAGCCTTGCTATATGGATTCGGATGATTTTATTGATGTAATCGACTATTACATGCGAGGGCGGCAATTCGTCGAAGCCCTGCAATGCTCGGTCGATGGTCTGGCGATACATCCTGCCGATTCAAGTTTGTTGGGAATGAAAATCAGTGCTCTCGTGAATCTTGGCAGAAGTCGGGATGCACGGGAGGAACTGAAGGGGCTTAATGCTGACGATAACTACGACTATCACTATTTCAATGCCCAGATTACGTTGGACCTTGAAGATGACTGTGAAACGGCTGACAAATTGTTTCACGAATGGATGAGACTGGAAAAACAGGACATAACCGAGGACAAGTCATCACATGATGATTCACAGTGCCGCCTGTCGGACGACTATTTGCATATCATTGCCTGTTTCTCGGAACTGACGAATGCCGATGACTCGGTCAGTTACATAGAGAAGTGGGTGGGGGAGTACGAGAAGGACTGTGCCCCAATAGGCAATACTGATGCTGACATAGAGATTGCCCACATCTGTCATGAGGAAGGACTGATAGAACTGGAGGAACACCTTTACACGGAATTCCTCGAAACGAATCCATATCTTGACAGTGGATGGACCTATCTTGCTTCTATCCAGCACATGGACGGGAAGATTCAGGATGCAATCAATTCTGCCAACTTTGCCTTGGCAATCAATCCCGACGATACCTACACCCTGCTGCTCCGTGCCCACAGCTACTATATGCTCGATAACTACAAGCTCGCGCTGAAAGACTATCTCAAGTACGAGAAACTTACGGGCGATAGGGAAAATTCGCATATTATTGGCCGATGCTACATCATGCTTGGGATGACAGACCCCGGATATAAGGCTCTCGAACTTGCCTCTGCAATCAATATGAACAATCTGAAATGCAGCGATGAATCCCGTGGGACTACATGGGCTTTCATTGCCCAGGCATTTATGGATGGCAAGTTTTACGACGAGGCTCTCAATGCCATCGACAGGGCTCTGGCTTTGTCTCCAGGCACGACTGAATATTATCTGCAGAAAGCCAACGTGTACCTGCAGATGAAGAATATGGAGGAAGCCCATTACTGGTTTACCAAATCATTGGAAACTACATCGCGACAGGTCCTTGTACTGATGTGCATAGGAGGTGACTATGTCTATGCAGAACAGTATGAGGCTGCTATTGAATTCTTCGAGAAGGCTTCGTCGGTTACTGACGACCCTACACACGTCAAGGCATACGCATATCTTGCATATCTCTATTGGAGACTGAAGAATGCAGACAAATTCCGGAGTAATCTCATGATTGCCTGTGAGAAAACTCCGGAAACTGTGAAGTCTTTCTGGGGAGAAATGCTGAATGATGTCCCCGAAAGTATGTACTACTATGTGCTTCAGGGATTGGCGGACTAATGAGAAATCCGCCAATATACGAAGTATTGTTTATCTTAGTTGAGTCCGAACAGGACCTTCAGTCCTCCATCGACTCCGCTGAATCCCATGAAAGCCATTGAGAGCAGACCTGCCGTGATGAGTGCGATAGGCATTCCCTGAACAGCCTTTGGCACCTTTGAGAATGCCAATTGTTCACGGAGTCCGGCAAAGACTACCATTGCGAGTGCAAAACCAAGTGCAGTGGCAAATGCGTAGACAATACCCTGAAGCATGTTGTAGTCCTTCTGGATAACGAGGATTGCTACACCGAGGATACAGCAGTTTGTGGTAATGAGCGGAAGAAATACACCAAGTGCCTTGTAAAGGGAAGGTGATACTTTCTTCAGGATGATTTCCACCATCTGAACCAGTGCTGCTATGACAAGGATGAACGCAATTGTCTGCAGGTAGCCCAGACCGCAAGGGTCGAGTACGTAGTGCTGGATGAGATATGTGACGATGGTTGCCAGTACGAGTACGAATGTCACTGCAGCACCCATACCGCCAGCGGTATCAAGTTTCTTGGAAACTCCGAGGAACGGACAGATGCCGAGGAACTGTGCCAGGACGATGTTGTTTACAAATATCGCTGTTATGAATATAAGTACGTATTCCATAGGCCTTTATGATTTATATTTACCATTTACTATTTACCATTTACGATTTACTATTTTGTCCCACGAATTTTGTTGACCAATGCAATAAGGTAGCCGAGTGCGATGAACGCACCTGGAGCAAGTACAAACATCAGCATTCCGTAGTCTTCGCCCTGAAGCGAGAATCCGAAGATACCACCTGTACCGAGGAATTCGCGTACTCCTCCGAGGAGGGTGAGGGCAAGGGTGAAGCCAATTCCGATACCAATGCCGTCGCACACACTGTCGAGTTGTCCGTGTTTTGCAGCAAAGGCTTCTGCACGGCCGAGGATAATGCAGTTGACTACAATCAGCGGGATGAACAGACCGAGTGTGGCATAGATGTCGGGAACGTATGCCTGCATCAGCATCTGAAGGATGGTCACGAGGGTTGCGATGACAACCACATAGCATGGTATTCTGACTGCATCAGGTACATAGTCCTTTATCAGTGAGATAATCAGGTTGGAGAGGATGAGTACGAATGTGGTTGCAAGACCCATTGACATACCGTTGATTGCCGATGAGGTAGTTCCTAAGGTAGGGCACATACCGAGCAATAATACGAACGTAGGGTTCTCCTTAACTATTCCGTTCCATATATATTTAATACTGTTCATTTCATGTCTCCTTTCTTTTCCTGTTTGGTTGCACCTGATTCGCCGTTTGTCTCTTCAGAAGCATGGAGTTTGTTGTATGCATTCTGAACTGCGCCAAGAAATGCGCGGCTTGTAATGGTTGAGGCTGTGATGGCATCGATATCGCCGCCATCCTTGCTTACTGTCATGTTGACCTCGGCTGGGTTCTTGCCTGTGATGTCACCCTTGTTGCCACTCTGGAACCATTCTCCTGCCTTGGCTCCGAGTCCTGGAGTCTCTGAGTGGGAGAGAATTTTGTAGCCCTTGATGGAACCATCTTCTGCAAAACCGACAAGTACCTCGATAGGACCACCGAAACCATTCTCGGATGTTTTCACTGCTGTTCCCTGTCCGGTGATGTAGTAGGTGAAGTTTTCGTCAAGACTGTCGGCCACTGTCTCTACGTCCAGACTGTCTGTAAGTGCAACTCCGAGTACTTCCTTTATTCCGTTTGCAAGATTCTGGGCATTGATTTTTTCAATCTGCCTTGAAGTGATGAAATTCACTACTGCAAGGGCGAGTGCTGCGGAAACGGCAATGATGGAGAGCACCATCACCATGTTCTTGAGTGTTGATTCAGTCTTTTTCATTTCTTTACCTCCTCCCCGAAGCGCTTTGGTTTACAATAGTTATTGATGAGTGGCGTAAATGCATTCATGATGAGGATTGCAAACGACATTCCTTCCGGATATGCTCCCCAGGTACGGATGACGACTGTAAGGAAACCTATGGCGACACCATATATGATTTGTCCTTTTTTAGTCATTGGTGAGGTTACATAATCCGTTGCCATAAAGATGGCACCGAGCATCAAACCACCTGAAAGAAGATGTGCGACAGGGTCGGCATACATAGGGTTGGCAAGATGCAATGCACCGGTGAAGATTGCCACGGTCACTATGATTGAAACAGGTATGTGCCATGTGATGATCTTCTTGCAGAGCATGTAGATGAGTCCGAGGATGAGTGCTGCTGCACAGACTTCACCTATACATCCGCCTGTTTGACCTAAAAGCATGTCGATGCTGCTTGGGAGTTCCTGAAGCTTGCTTGGGTCACCTGCCTTGATTGCCGCTTTCATGACCGACAATGGAGTTGCTCCTGTCGTTGCGTCAATTGTAAGGAACGGTTGGCCGACAGATGGCCATGTGGTCATCTGTACCGGGAAGGATATGAGCATGAATGCACGTCCTGCAAGTGCAGGGTTGAAGAGATTGCATCCGAGACCGCCGAACGTCATCTTCACGATCCCGATTGCAAACAATGCACCGATGATTACCATCCAGAGCGGAATGTTGGAAGGGACATTGAATGCAAGCAGTATGCCGGTGAGAATTGCGGAACCGTCGGTAACGGTCGGCTTCTCCAGTTTCATGAGGTATTTTCCAATGAACCATTCAAAGAAAACACATGAGGCGACCGACAGTGCAGTCACCGTGATTGCACCGATTCCAAAGAAATAGAACGAGCAGAGCAGAGCAGGAATGAGGGCGATGGTCACGCCGTACATGTTCTTCTGCACACTGTCGCCTCCGTGGACATGCGGTGAAAGTGATATTGTGAGATTATTCATAATTTAATTCGTAATTTAATCCTTCGACATGCTTGGGATGAATGCTTTCCTAAATTCATTTTGCATTTCTTGCCCTGATGATTCCCATTACTGTTGACTTGCCGAGACGTATGAGGTCGAGCAGAGGACGGTGTGCCGGACAGGTGAACTGACAACTGCCACATTCAATACAGCTGACTACATCTTCCTTTTCCAGCTTTTCCCAATTCTTCTGTTCCGCGCATGCAGAGAGAAGATACGGTTCAAGTCCCATCGGGCAGGCATTTACACATTTGGCACAGCGAATACAAGGATCAGCCGGCTTGCGGTGGGATTCTTCGTCCCTCATGATGAGCACTCCTGAGGAACCTTTGCAGATTGGTACATCAATGTTGGCGAGGGCCTTACCCATCATCGGACCGCCGCCGATGACCTTGCCGGTATCTTCAGGCAGTCCTCCGCAGGCATCAATAAGCTGGCGCATAGGAGTACCGAGTCGGGTGAGGAAATTGCCTGGAGTAGCAAGACTCTTTCCCGTTACTGTCACAATCCGCTCAAACAGAGGCTTGTTCTTCATTACAGCCTCGTAGACTGCATAGGCTGTTCCTACATTCTGGATGATGGCGCCTACGCTTACAGGCAGTGCTGGTGGTGCAGGAACCTGACGGTTGATGACCGCATCAATCAACTGCTTCTCGCCTCCCTGAGGATATTTCACCTGAAGAGGAACGACCTCGATGTTCTTTACCGTCATTGCTTTCAACTGCATGAGTTGTATTGCGTCTGGCTTGTTGTTCTCAATGGAAATGTATGCCTTTTCCACACCTGCAGCCTTCATGAGCAACTGTGTACCTACGATTATCTCCTCAGAGTGTTCGAGCATCAGTCTGTGGTCGGCTGTCAGATACGGCTCGCATTCCACTGCATTGATGATCACGCACTCAGGCTTGCTGCCTGGAGGAGGCGACAGCTTCACATGGCATGGGAATGTAGCACCGCCAAGACCTACAATTCCTGCATTCTTTATCTTCTCCACGATGTCCTTTGCAGTGAGTTCAGGACGCTCGTCGAACTTCACGATAGTGTCAGTCCTGTCAATGCCCTCCATCCATTCGTCACCTTCTACGGTGATGTAGATGGCAGGCTTGTCATATCCGCTGGCATCCACGCAGGTGTCTATTTTCAGTACTGTCCCCGATACAGATGAGAAGATATGGGCACTTACGAATCCGCCTGCTTCGGCAATCATCTGTCCGACCTTCACCTTGTCGCCCTTGGCTACAACGGCCTTTGCCGGTGCACCGATATGCTGGCCTAACGGAAAGACTGCAACCTCAGGCAGTCCGGCAACCTTGATTGGCTGGTCGGCCGACAGTTTATTCTCTTTTGGGTGAACTCCACCTATTCTGAATGTCTTCATAAGCCAAGCATGATTTGTTGTGATGGTAATAACGGAGCATCATAGTTCCTGTCTTTTTCTGCGGCACTCTCGCTCTTGGTGTCGGCAGGAGTGAGGTCGATGGTTCCGTGAAGCAGATACTGCTGACTCGGAAGCAGCGGGGCATCGAAGTCAATCTCAAGAGGCTTGTCGTAAGGTCTGATGTTGGTATTTGCTGCCACAGGAGCATTTCCGGCAGGGGATGCAACCGATGCCTTTGCTTGAACTGCTGTAGGCTTTGCCTGCAGGCTTACAGCCTTTGGTTCAATTCGCTTAGGGTTAGCCTCCATGTTCAGGCCGATGATACTTCCCTGAGGACAGACCTCCTCGCAGGCACGGCACTGGGTACATTTCACTGGGTCGATGTATGCCAGGAAGTTCTCAATCTTGATGGCATCGCTGCCGCATGCCTGTTGGCACTTCATACATCCAATACAAGCTGCCCCGCATACCTTTCTTGCCTGGGCACCCTTGTCCCTGTTCATGCACTGCACGAGCATCGTCGACTTCTGGTCGTCGACCTGACGGATTTCGATGATGTTTCTCGGACATGCCTTCGCGCATGCTCCACAGGAAGTACATTTGTCCTTGTCAACCTCCGGCAGACCAGTCTCAGGATTGATGTGGATTGCGTCAAACTGGCAGGCAAGGACACAGTCGCCGCATCCGAGACATCCGTATGCACAGAGAGTCTCGCCCTTACCCGTGGTGTTCGCAATCCTGCAGTTAGTCACTCCGTCGTAATTCAGTACGCGTGGCCTCAGCGCACAGGTACCGTTACAACGTACTACCGCAATCTTTGGAACAGCAGCTTCTGCCTTGAGTCCAAGGAGGGTAGCAATCTTCACCATGCATTCGTTGCCGGCCACCGGACAGCAGAGTCCGTCGAGCGAGCCTTTGTCGGCAGCCTTCACACATGCCTCTGCCATTGCAGAGCAACCTGGGAATCCGCAGCCTCCACAGTTCGCCTGTGGAAGCAGGGCGCCGACCTGACCGATGCGTGGATCTTCCTTGACTGCAAATCGCTTGGCTACAACCCACAGAATCAGTGCAGACACCAATCCGATGGCACCAAGAACCAATACAGCAATAAGAATCATTGTCATAATTTAATATTTATTGTTATTGTTCAGTTTCAGTACTATATAGTATGTTGCGACTATCACCACTACTATGCCGAAGGACACTACCTCGTTGCATCCGGCAACTTCCGACAGCACGAAAAGACCACCACCTATTATTATAAGCGGCATCCAGAACATCAGCCATATCGCCTTACGTCTTAGGCCCTTTGAGCATTCTGTACCTTTCAGGCTGTTAGTGGCTTGTCCCGACTTACAAAGGCTCGATAGAACACATCCACCACAGATTTCATCTTCGTGATTCATAGTTCACCCCTGCTTTTTCTATGCAAAGTTACATTAATTTCATAACCCTGACAAATTTATTATGAATTATTTGCCGTTTTTCTCGGATTTTCCTTTGGGAATAATATACACTTAGCCTCCAGGAAGGCTCTACATGAATTTATGCTGAACAATGTCGAAGAGTCAAATTGTATACAGCCGCTAATTTGAAAATATGGTTTTCTTGCAGATTTTCCTTCGTTTTTTATCACGGATGGTGTTGTAATCGGAAAATTTTATCTATATTTGCAGTAAATATTAATTGCAGGTAAATTGTCAGTATCTGGTTTCATAGCGCAACGCATATACTCAAGTAGTGAGGAAAGACGCAGAATTTCACGTCCGGCTGTCATCATAGCCATGCTTGGTGTGTGTATAGGTGTGGTCGTGATGATTGTCAGCATTGCTGTTGTCTTTGGCTTCAAGAAGGAGGTGACGGCGAAGGTCGTAGGGTTTGGCAGCGACATTCAGATTCTTAGCCTTACCCAGAACCAGAAGGGAGAACTGCTGCCGGTAGTGACGAATGACAGCCTTAGGAAGGTAGTGATGAGCGCCGGTGGAATCCGTCACATTGAGGAATATGCGGTGAAGGTCGGTATGATAAAGACTGATGAAGACTTTCGTGCCGTGCAGTTCAACGGGGTGGGGGAGGACTATGACCTGGACTTCTTCCGCCAGTATCTTCTTGAGGGGAAGGTGCCACGGTTCGGCGGTGAGGAACCGACAGACAGTATCGTCATCTCGAGGAAGATTGCATCGGACCTCAGCATCAAAGTGGGCGACAGGGTATTTGCATACTTTGTCGACAATATGAACATGAGGGCACGGCGGTTTACCGTGGGAGGAATATATGAGACGAACCTGACGGAATACGACAGGAACATAGTCCTCACGGACATATATACGGTAAGAAAACTGAATAATTGGGCATCGGACGAGTCATCCGGCTATCATATTTCGGTATTCGACTTCGACCGCGTGGATGAGGTGACGGAACGGTTGGTGTCGGTGGTGAATCATAATTACGACAGGAATGGGTGTACTTACGGCGCATTCTCCATCAAGGAGATAGTTCCAAGTATATTCTCATGGCTGGGTGTACTTGATATGAATGTGGTGATGATTCTGGTTCTGATGCTCTGTGTATCTGCCTTCACCATCATGTCGGGACTTCTCATCGTGATGCTCGAGAGGATTCACATGATAGGCCTGCTGAAGGCGATGGGAGCCACGAACTTCACGATAAGGAAGATCTTCATGCATTTTTCCATCCGTGTGGTCGGCGCGGGATTGCTTGCGGGCAATGTCATAGGATTGCTCATCTGCTGGCTGCAGTATGAGTTCCATCCAGTAAAACTGGATGCAAGTGTCTATTACATAGATTTTGTGCCAGTGGAGTTCCGGTGGCTGACGTTTTTAGGCGTAGATGTCATTACCATCATAATTTCCGGAATGGTAATTTTCGGTTCATCGTTCTTTATGTCAATAGGCAAACCAGCCAGAACTATTCGTTTCGAATGAGTGTAAGGTGTCTGGTGATTGATGGTGGCAGTTCTTCCTGATAGTGTGTCACCATGATGAGTGTCTTATCGTCTCTGTGGCAAAATGCCTCGATTATGGCTTTCACACGCATACGATTGAAAGTGTCGAGCCCGTGAAGCGGTTCGTCGAGAATCAGTAGTTCGGGGTCTTTCACGAATGCCCGTGCAAGCAGTACGAGGCGCTGTTCCCCACTGCTCAGTTGGAGGAAGGAGGTTGATTCTTTATCGGTAATGCCGAATACTTCCATCCAGAACCGGCACTTGAACAACTGGTCCTGATGAGGTTTTACGTACAGGCCGATGCTGTCGTGAAGACCGCTTGCTACGATGTCTATTGCGGGAATGTTGCGCATATAGCTTCGGTGCATTTCGGGACTGACATAGCCTATGTGTTTCTTTATGTCCCAGATGCTCTCACCATGACCTCGCCTATGGCCGAAGAGTGAGATGTCGCATGCATACGACTGCGGATTGTCTGCGCAGACAAGGCTGAGGAGGGTGGACTTGCCACTTCCGTTCTCTCCGCTCAGCGACCACTTCTCTCCTCTGCGCACCGTCCAGTCAAGATTCCGGAGTATAGTGCGTTTTCCGTATCGGATGCTGACGCTGTCCATCCTTATCACTTCCTCGCCAGTATAGTTGGTACCTGCGTAGGGCAGGGTTGCGATGCGTTCTGTCAGTTCCCTGTTTTTCGTTTCCGTTTCCGCTGTCGTTTTCGCTTCCGATTCCCGGTACTCCCTAAGATATTTCTCCCGTGTCTGCTTTCCAACGACCTTTCCTCCCTCGATATGGATTGTGTGTGTGATGAATTCGGGTACGTCGTCGAGTATGGAAATCACGAGGATAATCTGTACGCCGTTCATCTGGCAGATGGTTGTCAGCAGGGAGGTAAGACTTTTGCGCGTATGTGCGTCAAGTCCGATATAGGGATTGTCCATCATGAGTATTCTCGGTTTGGTCAGCAGGGCTTTCGTAATCTGAAACTTCCTCAGTTCTCCGCTCGACAGGCTGACAATCTTCTTGTCAAGCATTGGCTGGATATGGAAGAGGGTGAAGAGCCGTTCCTGCCATTCGCTGCCACCGGGATTGCCGAGTAGTTCCCTTGTAAGGGGAACGTCATCCTGTTCGGTCTGGTTCCATCTCATCTGATAGCAGGCATCGGCAGAACCATAGGTATCGCGGAATGCAATGTATTTGATGTTGCTGTAGATGGCGGTGTCGGCGGACGGACGGAAATCGTATGTGATACTGCCTTCGCGGAGAAGGTATTTCCCTGTCAGAATATCGGCGAGCAGGCTTTTACCGCCTGCGTTCCGTCCGATTATGGCAATCTGCTCGTTGGCACCTATTCCGATGCTTACCGGCTCTGCTAGTCTGACTGACGGATTACGGGGAACTCCATTGTGGAGTGTGATCGTCTGTTGCTCTGCTATATGGCTAATATTCTTCATTTTCACCTTATGGTGGGTTCAATAAATTCATTTCTTGCAATTTTTGGAATTTATTCTGAACAGATTGTTGTGCGGATGGAAGGAGTGATGCGGGCATCATGACTGACTGACAAACAGCAATATGACTGAATATAACCAAAAGTGCTGAAAAGAATCATTGACATCATTTTATTAATTTTTTATTTCTTCGGTGAATTTGTAGAACCCACCTTATCTGAAGAAGTGTATAATTGCTATTATTGCCAGCACCAGTCCGGCTACCTGAAGCCATTTCATCTTCTCCTTGAAGATGCAGATGCCTATGACGGTAGCAATTATGACGGTTCCGATGTTGTAGATGGGATAGAACAATCCTGTCGGCAGTTCGTTGAGTCCGCGGACGGTACAACTTGTGCAGCACATGTTGGTGCACCCTAAAATGACACCGCCGGCCATGCTTTTCCAGCCAATCGGACTCTTTCTGAAGCATCCTGTAAAGAGACAGCCTATGAACGACGACAGGGTTGCCATGATGAAGATGATTCCGGTGATGGTGCTGAGCCTGCAGTCAATAAGTCTCTGATCGGTAAGGCCGGCAACGGTGGTGTGCTGCACGAGTTTCATGGAGAAGTCGGATATTCCGTAGAACAGGAATGTACCGGCTAATGCCAGTGCAGCCTTCCGTCTCCTTATCTCATCGGATGCGGAACGGTGGGTTGACGGGTCGTGATACTGCTGTCTGTTGGGCAGAATTATCATGAACATGGATACGAGTATTAGTGCGATTGGCATCCATGATGGCATTGGCTGCGACAGCAACATCCACGACAGTATGACGGGCATTATTAGTGAGGCTCTGGCTGCAATCGTGGTTAGCGCCACCCCATTTCGATATGTGGAAATGTCCATGATGATAAATCCCGTCATGAAGAATATGCCTTGCATGATTGCCAGCAGGTAGGAAGGGGAGTGGAGCCGGTAATCTGCCACTCGTGAGGCACCACCCGTAATAATGTCAACAATCACGGGTGCCCAGCTTACGAGGGCAGCCGTGATGTAGTTGAACAATATTACCTGCTGTGTGCTGATGGATTTTATCTGGCATATCTTGAATACGACAGAGAACATCGCACCGCAGAGTATGGCAATCAGAAGAAATGTCATCTTATCAGATCGATGCTCCGCTTAATAAAGTTGTTGAGCGGTTCTCCCTTGAGCATTCCGTTCTGCAGGAGTGCGAGGTCGATGAGCTGGCTGATGAGAGGGTTGGTATATTCCTTCAGAGCCTCTTCGTCTTTCTTTTCAGGCAGAGCGTCTGTGATTTGTTTTACGAGTGGATGGTCGGTGTTGAGGACGAGGTTGAACATGTCTGGCATATCACCGTAGAATGCCATGCCTTGCTGGAATCGTGCCATGTCCTTCATTCTGCGCATGTACTCGCTTTGGGTAATCATGACCGGTGATGCCTCTGTTCCTAGTGTGCGGGTTTCGACATTGAACTCTGTTTTCTCAAGTGCAGGCAGACTGTTCTTGAATACCTGGCAGATTGGCTCCGGAGTCTTGTCCTTGTCCTTGTTTTCGTTATCGTTTTCGTTCTTGTTGATGAGCCGGTCAATACTGTCGCTGTCGACTCTCAGGAATCGGCTCTTCTCAATTTTCTGCTCAAACAGACCGAGCATTGCAGAGTCCAGTTCCCCGTCCATTAGGAGAATACTGTAGCCCTTCTTCTGGGCTTCGGAGATATAGGCAAACTGCTCGTCCTTGTTCTGTGCATAGAGATAGACAGTGTTTCCGTCCTTGTCGGTCTGCAAGTCCTTGATGAGTGTCTGGTATTCATCGAGGGTGAAGTGCTTGCCGTCGACATCCTTCAGCAGCAGATATCCCTTTGCCTTGTCATAGAAGTCCCCTTCGGAGAGCATTCCGTAGTGGATGAATATCTTGATGTCATCCCATTTCTCCTCAAACTGCTTTCTGTCCTGCTTGAAGATACTCTGGAGTTTGTCGCTCACCTTCTTGGTGATGTAGGTGGATATCTTCTTCACATTGCTGTCGCTCTGCAGGTAACTGCGGCTTACATTCAGTGGGATGTCCGGACTGTCGATTACTCCGTGGAGCAGTGTGAGGAACTCAGGCACGATACCTTCAACGGATGAAGTGACGAATACCTGGTTACAGTAAAGCTGAATTTTGTTCTTGTTGAGTTCGAACTGGTTGCGTACTTTCGGGAAGTAGAGCACTCCGGTGAGGTGGAACGGGAAGTCGACGTTCAAATGTATCCAGAACAGTGGTTCGTTGGACATTGGGTACAGTTCCTGATAGAACTTGGTATAGTCTTCGTCTTTCAGTTCTGATGGTTTCTTTGTCCAGAGTGGGGTAGTGTCGTTGATGATGTTGAACTCGTCGGTTTCGACATATTTGCCGTTTTTGCCGTCCTCGTCGGTCTTCCATTCCTTTTTCTTTCCGAATGCAATTGGGGTAGGGAGGAAGTGGCAGTATTTGTTGAGCAGTTCCTTGAGTTTGTATTCGTCGAGGAAGTCCTTGCATTCATCGTCGAGATACATCACTATGTCGGTACCTCTCTCAGCCTTGTCGCATTCGTCCATCTCGTATTCTGGACTGCCGTCGCACGACCATTTCACAGCCTTTGCGTCCGGCTGCCAGCTCTTCGTGATGACTTCTACCTTGTTGCTTACCATGAAGGCGCTGTAGAAACCAAGTCCAAAGTGGCCGATGATGGCGTTGGCATCTTCCTTGTACTTGTCTAGGAAATCGTTTGCACTTGAGAATGCAATCTGGTTGATGTACTTGTCCACCTCTTCCATTGTCATTCCGATACCTTTGTCGCTGACGGTCAGAGTCCCCTTGTCCTTATTGACGGAAATCTGAATGGTCATGTCGCCCGCTTCCTCTTACATCTCGCCTTTTTGGGTGAGTGTCTTCAGTTTCTGGGTTGCCTCAACGGCATTGCTGACTATCTCACGAAGGAAGATGTCGTGATCGGAATACAAGAACTTTTTGATAACGGGGAATATGTTCTCGGTAGTAACCCCAATGTTTCCTTTATTCATATGATTGAATTTTTATAGATCTTCAAAGATACAACTTACAAACTCTGTGCCAATCCTGAAACATCTGCTATCTCAGGTATTTTTTCAGTCCGTCAGAGCACCATGTCTCATATTCACCGTTCTCACCGGAGCAGATGAAATATGCCATGATTTCCGGATGCTTGGCAAGGATTTCCTTCGACTTTTCGGATCCAAGCACCATGAAGGCAGTAGCGAATGCATCTGCTATTGCACAGTTCTGGGCAAGCACCGTCGATGACAGTATATCCTGTTGTGCCGGATAACCAGTGTGTGGATTTATTGTGTGGGCATATTTCTTGTTTCCGTCCTCATAGTAGTTGCGGTAGTTCCCGGATGTTGCCATCGAGATGTTGGTTATGTGCAGGATGTCCTGCAGTTCCCGGTTTACGCCCAGACTGTCGTCATCGGGCTTGTTGATGCCGATATTCCATTCTTCCGAATTTGGATTCTGGCCTCTGAGTCTCACCTCTCCTCCAATTTCCACCATATAGTCCCTGATACCTTTTCCCTCAAGAAACTCACCTACTGCATCCACTCCATATCCTTTGGCTATCGCACTACAGTCGAGCATGACGCAAGTGTCAGTCTTCACGACCTTGTTGCCTTGAAGATCCACCTTGTCCATACCGGTATGTGCAAGTATGTCCTGAATCTTCCCGTCTGTGATGTCTTCCTTATTCTTGAATCCGAATCCCCAGGCGTTCACCAGCGGGGCAACAGTGATGTCGAAGGCTCCGCCGGTGACTGCCGACACGATTTTGGATGTCAGAAACACATCGCTGAACATTCCGTTCACCATCACATCCTCGTTGTTGTTGACAGCAGTGATAATGGACTGGTCGTTGAATGGTGACAGGGATGCATCCACTTGTCGCAAAACATCGTCAATGCTGTCCTGCAGGTTCTCGGTGCCGTTGTAGGTGATGTGATATTCCGTTCCGAACACCAGTCCGCTGCATTTCATGTAGGATGCAGGGGTATGATGATTATCGAGGATGACATAAATGGTTCCTATCACTAATATAATAAGGAATGGGAAATGCCACCAGCGCAACTTGTGCCTTTCTGCCGGCACATCCATCTGATCGTTCAGTTTAGAAAAAATGCTCATACAGTATCTTAAGTCCTATTAGAATGAGGATGATTCCTCCGATAATTTCTGCTGGGAAATGGAATCGTCTGCCCAGGACGATACCAATCCAGTTGCCTGTGAGTGACATTACAGCCGATGCAATACCGATAATGATCACGGCCAGTGCCACACTTCCCATTTCTGTCATTCCCATACATGTGAATGATATGCCTACAGCCAGTGCATCTATGCTCGTGGCTATTGACAGCGTTATCATGACTGCGAATTTCGAGGGGTCGAAACTGGGCTCTTCATCATTCCTGAAATAATCACTTATCGACTTGAAACCGATGAAAGTCAGCAAGCCAAAGGCAATCCAATGGTCAATCTTGTCAATGTAACTCCCAAAGCATATCGTGCTCAGCCATCCGATTACAGGCATCATAGCTTGAAACAGTCCGAAGAGCAAGGCCAGTGTAATCATGGTTTTGGCAACGAACTGCTTCTTCATCACCCCAACAGCAAGCGATACACTGAAACAGTCCATCCCAAGTGCAATTCCCAGGAATATTATTTCAACCAGACTTAGCATTTATCTTGTATTTTTATCATCGTCATCGTCATCGTTTTCGTTTTCGTTTTCGTTCATTCACAGCTTGATGTCCCAGATGAGGTTATAGGATGCTCCCCAGCACGACGAATTTGTAGTAGTACCATATCCCGGTATGTAGTAAGGTTTCCCGCAAGGATTTTCCCCTACCTTTATCTGGCTTTTGTATCGTGCCGACCATCCCATGTGGAAACCATGCCATATCTGAGCCTGAAGACCGATGACAAACTCCAGCCACTGACAGGTCGATGTCTGTTCGGTATAGCTGTAGCTTTCCGCTCCGCCGAACACGGGGTCGTGAAGTACCGGACCGCTCATGTCGTAATTAAAGGATGTGAATCCATATCTTGCCCCCACAAAGAACTTGTTTCTTTGCTTCTTGTTGCTCAGGATGTTATAGTCCAGACCGATTCTGATGAAGGGAGCAGTTGCCTTGTAAGTGATATCTGTGTTGTCGTCGGTCATGTCGCATCTCCCAAGACCGGCTTCGATGGTAGGGTAGTAAGTCCCCTTTATGCCAATCTTCAGCGCCCCTTCAATCTGGCCGTAGTCGGAGATGACCATCATCAGCGGATTGAACACATCGGCTGCGATGCTCACGCCTCCAAGATTTCTGAGAAACTTACGGAATTTCGACTGGTTCTCCATTGAGTCAACGAGTATCGAGTCCAAGGCAATCTTGGAGGTGTCAATTGAGTCGGCCATCTCGCTTATCTGATTCCTCAGCTCTTTGGCAGCATCGCTTATCGTCTGGCCATTTGCAGTCAGAGTTATCATCATGATGATTGCAGGCACCAGCCATCTGTTCCTTGTCCTATTCAGCCACTCCATTGAAATAGATTTTTATATTCTCCCGTCCCTCATAGTCGACTACAGGGTTCACTATCTCAATCTTGTCAATACCGGTAGAGGATGACCGTATGTCCTTCAGCCTATGGAAATATTTCGTTCCGCATTCTGGCAGATCCACGTGGGCATAACTCTCGTGCGACACGATGACGGTATCGTTTCTTACGAGCGATGCATAGCTCATGATCAGCGTGTCGGTTGTATGGAAATAACTCATAGGAATCTTTAGCGAGGACGCTCCGCTGAGTTGGTTTATGATGATTGAGTCCTTGCCACTTGAAGGAATCCTTATGCTGACGGTTATCGCATCGCTGTATGAGACGGCATTGCCCTCGCTGTCATAGAATCCGTAGTTGCAGAACACCGAACTCTCGAGCGGGCAGTTGTTTGCACTGCACCCCCAGAATTGTATGATTCCTGCTACTACAACACCGATGACCGATAAGTTCCTTCTCATTTATTCTCTCGTTATTGCTGACCGACCATTGTCAACTGATTAAATTTCCTTTTCCACTTGATATTTGTTCCGCTCCTGTGAATTTCTGCTGATCATGTCGCCGAGGAATCCGGCAACGAACAACTGGGTACCAAGCAGCATCATGGTTAGGGATATGTAGAAATAAGGTGATTGGGTTACCAATCCCGGGTTGTTGCCGTTTGCCATTGAAATCAGTTTGTATGCGCCAACGATGATGGCAGCTATCACCCCTACAATGAACATCAGTGTTCCAAGGAAACCGAACACATGCATAGGCTCCACCCCGAACTTCGACAGGAACCACAAAGACAGCAAGTCGAGATAACCGTTCACGAAACGGTTGAGTCCGAACTTCGTCTTGCCGTACTTCCTTGCCTGATGGTGGACGACCTTCTCGCCAATCCTGGCAAAACCTGCGTTCTTCGCAAGGTAAGGGATGTATCTGTGCATCTCGCCGTATACCTCAATATTCTTGACCACATCCTTTCTGTAGGCCTTCAGACCGCAGTTGAAGTCATGGAGGTTCTTTATTCCCGACACTTTCCTTGCCGTGGCGTTGAACAGTTTCGTCGGAATGGTCTTCGACAGCGGATCATACCTCTTCTGCTTGTAACCGCTTACGAGGTCATAGCCGTCTTCCATAATCATCCTGTACAACTCAGGAATCTCGTCAGGACTGTCCTGAAGGTCCGCATCCATAGTGATGACAACATCCCCCTCAGCCTTCTCGAAACCATGAAACAGAGCAGGGCTCTTCCC
>JAZQPD010000157.1:0-14607 GCA_045628285.1 Bacteroidaceae bacterium | reverse complement strand
TCAGAACTTCTAATGGTGAAACCGGTTTTCTCCAGTCTGATGATTTCCTCGTGAATCTTGATGCATGCCCAGGCATCGGTTGCCGCATAGGTCTTCTGGGCATCAGTAAGGAAGTCTGCTTCCCAGTTGGAGAGTTGCTGCGACTTGGATATCTTGCCACCAAGCAGGTTTGCAAAGAGTTTCTGAAGACTGGCATCCTGAACTCCTATTTCCTTCACTTCGTCCTGAAGGTCGATGAAGGTGCCGGCCTTGAAGGACGAACGCTCGTGCAACTGACGGAAATCATCGCGGAGCGAGAGTCCCACCTTTGTAATATTCCTGTCCTCCAGCAGACGGATTATGCTCTTCGTCATCCCCATAAGGTGCAGCCTGAACAGGAAACAGGTGTCGTGGGTGCTCACTTGCAGCAGTGAGACGATATGGTGCTGATATTTCCTGAACGACGGTCGTGTCTCCGTGTCAAACCCAAGTATGGATTGCGCCATCAGGTATTCAACGGCCTTGTCTGCATCACTCTCAGTAGTGATGACAAACACTCTCCCTTCAAACTTCGTCAGCGGCAGACTCTGTATCCTTTCCTTTGGATAATTCTCAAAAATTTCTTTCATCATGGACTAACAGACTACAAAGTTACGCTTTTTTTTCCATAATGACTGCCTTTGTTGGAATTTATTCGTAAATTTGCAGAGATGAAAGGAAAAGATATAAATCCGATAGTGCTATCATTTTTGGCTGTAGTCCCTCAGGGAGTGCAGGCCAAGAAGCGCGTAAAGGCAACTCCAGACCGTCCGAACATCATATTCATTCTGGCTGATGATATGGGGTATGGGGATTTGCATTGCTACGGCAATGACTTTGTAAAGACTCCCAATATCGACAGGTTGGCAGCAACAGGTACACGCTTTACCCAATGCTATGCCGGAAGCGGTATCTCTTCGCCTTCGCGCTGCTCGCTTATGACAGGCAAGAACACTGGAAAAACACGTATCCGCGACAATATGTGTACTGCCAAGGGCATGACGGGGCTGAAGATATCTCCCCAGGGCGATACGACGGTTGTGCGTAGGGCAAACCTCCTTCCACAGGACACTACCATTGCTACTGTGTTGCATACTGCCAATTACCGTACCTGTCTTGTCAACAAATGGCATCTTGACGGTTATGATCCAGGTGCTGCTCCAAATCACAGAGGTTTTGATGAGTTCTATGGATGGCTCGTATCGACAGTATATAGCAACGACCCGTATTATTACCCTTACTGGCGGTTTCATGGCGACTCGCTCATAAACATAAAGGAGAACGAACATGATGCCCATGTGCGTCACAATACGGAGATATCTACCGACGATGCCATTGCCTTCATCAACAGGAACAGGAAAAATCCGTTCTTCCTCTATCTGGCATATGATGCCCCGCACGAACCTTATAATATAGATGACACCTCATGGTATGACACCAATCCCGACTGGGACTCCACTACGAGGCGATATGCGTCGCTCATCACTCACATGGACAGTCAGATAGGACGCCTGCTGAATGAACTTGACCGGCTACATCTCCGCGAAAACACTCTGGTGATATTCGCCAGCGATAATGGTGCTGCCGTGATGGCTCCTCTCAAGGAACTGAACTGCAATGCCGGTTTCAGGGGCAGGAAAGGTTTGCTGTACGAAGGTGGGATAAGGGTACCTATGATTGTAAACCAGCCAGGCAGGGTTCCAGTACAGACTCTTCGGAATATCGTCTATTTTCCGGACATCATGCCTACCCTTGCCGCTCTGACGGGAAGTGAGGGTGCCTTGCCGCAGGATATTGACGGTGTGAATATACTGCCTCTCTTCTATGGACAGCAGATAAATACTGATGACAGATTGCTTTACTGGGAGTTTCCGGGCAAACAACGTGCCGGCAGAAAGGGCAGGTGGAAGGCTGTTTGCGTGAAGGCAGGACAGCCCCTGGAACTGTATGACATGGACGAGGACATGACGGAGAGCCATAACCTTGCTGACAAGTATCCTGATATACTCCATTCTCTCGATACCGAAATGCAGCGGCAGCATCAACCTTCCGAGAACTGGCCGCTGCCTGGCGAATAGCAATAAGGGAAGCACCCTCGAATGAGTGCTTCCCTTATGAATTCCGGCATTGCAGAGTTCTGCTGATGCCATGTGTGTGCCGGCGTTTACTTGAAGAGCAACTGTGCGAACTGATAGAGGCTTCTGCGCCATGTCTGCCATTCGTGAGCAGTCTCAGGAGAAACGTATGAATGTGCGTTGATGCCGATGCCCTTGAGGTCACTTGCAGCCTTGTCGACACCCATGTTTTCCTTGCCACCACAACTCATGAAGAGTACCTTGTTGGTCTTTTTGAAATCGTTTGCTTCCTTGAGTTCGTCAACATTGAATGTGCCACCGCTGAACATTCCTACGTATGCAAATGTAGTAGGGTTTGCCAGTGTGATGGAGTGAGTTTGCATTCCGCCCATTGAAAGACCTGCCATAGCACGGTGCTGAGGGTCTGCAATTACTCTGTAGTTCTTTTCTGTCATAGGGATGATGTCCTTGAGAAGTACGTCCTGGAATGCGCCGGCAAAGTTGAAACCGCCGAAACCACCTCTCGGACGCTGACCCTGACCCTGAGGAGCACCCTGTCCCTGAGGACGCTGACCCATCTGAGGACGCTGGCCACCCTGTGGACGAGGACCGCCAAAGCCACCGAAACCAGCCTGCTCGCCTGGACGACGGGCATTCAGACCATTGTCCATTACGATGATGAACGGAACGGCCTTACCTGCTGCGATGAGGTTGTCCATGATGATTCCAGTCTTGCCCTGAGCAGACCAGCCTGTCTCGTTTTCGCCCATACCGTGCTGGAGATAGAGAACAGGATATTTCTTTGTAGGGTTTGAATAGTATTCTGCTGGCAGATATACGTATGCGTGACGCATCTGTTCAGTGACTGTAGAATAATAGTACACTTCGTTCACGGAACCTTGAGGAACATTCTTAACTGTGTAGAAATCCTCGTCGGCGGCAGGAACGTCGATTCCGCTTCCCCAGCGGCTTGCACCGTAGTAGTACTTGCTACCCGGATCTGGAACTGATGCACCGTCGATGTTCAACTGATAGTAGTGGAAACCTTCGTCCTGAGGTGCTGATTCACCTGTCCATACACCGTTGGCATCCTTCTTCATGTCATACTTCACACCACCGATATCCAACTTTACGCTGTTTGCCTCAGGTGCGGAAATCTGTGCGCGTACCATTCTCTGTGAGTTGACCATTGGGTACTGCTTACCCTCCTGATTAGTGCTTGCAGGCTTGAAATCCTCGGTTACCTGAGCGCTTGCACTTGCTGCAACCAAAACTGTTGCCAATAAAAATAACTTTTTCATAATTTTTTGCTTGCGTTATCGTTTACTTTCTCATTAATTTCTCATGCCGCCGAAACCAAATCCGAAACCAGTCTGTGGAGCCTTTTCAGGAGCACCCACGAAAGAAGCCTCTGCATCCTTGTCGTCGAGCTTGAAGACCATGAAATTAGGATTCTTCTTTGTACAAGGAGTCCACTTGCCACCAGCCTTGCCGTTAGGGTCGCTGTACTTGGCGAAGTTTGTCCAAGCTGTGAGCATCTTCTCTGAGAGGTCCCAGTCGCCCTTTGTCCAAGGACGCCAGCAGTATTTCAAGGTCTTGAATACGAACCAGAGGTCGGAAGAATGGAATGCACCCTTCAACTGGCGGGTTACTTCAGGATGAGAACCGTCATCAGGAAGAGGACGTGCAAATTCGTAAGCCCATGCCTTGTTGCCCTTCTGACTGCGGTTTTCACCGAATTCGATGATACCGTCGCTCATGTCGCCCATGTCGTTCAAGGTGTAACCAATCATATAAGGTACGTCTGCGAGAGTACCACTTGTAGCTGCATCGTCGAAACTCTTGAGAGATACATAACCGTCGACTACAGGCATCATCATAGAGAAAGCACGTTCGCCTGATACTTGTCCGTAGAGAGTGCTGAGTGCATAGATTGTCTCGGTAGAGGCGCGGCGCATCTTCTCGAGGTCGGTCAGACCGGCCCAATCCATCATCTTCTTGTTGGTCTCGGCAATCTGCTCTGGTGAGCCACCGCCCATCATGCCCATGCCCATGCGGGGACGACCAGCCTGCTGTCCACCGGCAGGAGTCACTGTCATACCTCCGGCACTCATGATGATGGCCTTGTGGAACAGACCTCTTGCGAGAGGACTTTCGCAGAGAGTACGTACGCTACCGCCACCTGCACTCTGTCCGAAGATAGTTACGTTGTTGGGGTCGCCACCGAACTTCTCGATATTCTTCTTTATCCATTTCAGGGATTCAATCTGGTCGAGGATACCATAGTTGCCAGATACATGGTGAGGACTTTCTGCTGCCAATGCAGGGTGAGTCATGAATCCGAATACGCCAAGACGGTAGTTGATGGATACGAGCACTACGTCCTTCTTTGCCCATTCTTCGCCTTCGAACTCAGGTTCCGATCCCCATCCTTCACGGTAGCCACCACCATGAATCCACAGGGCAACCGGCAACTTCTTTGCAGCATTGCCTGGAGCCTTTGTCCATACGTTCAGATAGAGACAGTCTTCGCTGTATGGCTGTTCCTTGCCGTAACCCCATTCGGTTGTGTAACCGCCAGGATAGTGTACTGCCTGATAGCCAGGATGTCCGAATGTGTCGCACACCTTTACGCCCTTCCAAGCCACTACAGGCTGAGGTTCTTTCCATCTCAGATTACCGATAGGAGGTGCTGCATAAGGGATTCCACGATAGATGAATACACTTGGGTCTTCGCCATTCACACCCTTTACCTGACCGCCTTCGATGCTGAGCACTGGGTTTGAAGGTGCTACCTTGCCCTTCTGGGCATAAGCCTCAGATGAAAATCCCATCATTGCCAATGCTGACAATACGAAAAGTAATTTTTTCATAAGCCTTTAGGTTTTTAATTTGTTTTAATTGCAATTATAAAATAAAAATAGAATAAAGTTCCTTTTGTTTTGCAAATATACAAAATAATTTACAATCCACAATTTTTTTTCATAATTTTACCATCCCATACTCTTGAAATGATGAATGAGAAAACAAATACAGAAATTCGGGCGACCAGCAATGGTTGCCTTTGTTGGACGTGATAAAATGGATTGTCAAAGGGAGATTAGCCTTCTCTGATGAGGACTGATGTGGTATCTGTTGCAGTCAGGCTTTCGGGCATGGGGTCGGGGGTTGGCTCTTCTTCCTCTTCCTGGAGCGGGAAGGCACCCTTGGACTTGTGGATGATGTATTCGGTCATGCTCTCGTTGGAACTGAAATCGTAGCCTGAGAGGTCCTGCTCGATACCGTCGATTTCCATGTAACGGTCGGAGAAAATACGGTGTTCACGGGTGTTCCAGAAGAGTAGGGAGGTCTTGAAGGTCTCGCCCTTGATGTTGCGGGCTACTACCCGTCCACGGAGTTCCCAGATGCCGTTGACATCGTAGTTGTATGCTGTGTCGCAGGAAACGTAGGCTTCCACATGGAACTGGTTGTCGTATTTCTCTATGAACAGTCCTTTCTCGAATGCCCAGTAGGATGGGGATGCCTGATCGAAGATGGACCATTCTTCTGCTATTATCTTGTAGCGTACGATGCCGGAGTCGGAGATGAGGGTGGATACTCCCTCTGACTTGAGTATGGGTCTGTACTGGCGCTCTCCAATCTGCGGTGCATCGGGATTTTCGTTGTGTTCACATGAAAAACTCAGCATGACGGCAACCGAAAGGACTGCCGTCATGCTGATAATATATGTGAATCTTCGGAACATCAATGGAATTTCAATGTTGTAGTCTCGCCGAGGACTGTACGTTTCTCGCCTGCCTTGATGCCCATCATGAATGCCTCTGACTTAGGGAAGAGGTTTCCGTTGTAGGATGCAATCTGGCGGTTTGCCTGCGATGCACATGCTGGGTCAACTGCCTTTGCGCGGTTACACTTGTCGATGGCAAGGCAGAAGTAAAGGCTTCGGTTGAGCATCTGGTTGACGTTCTGGGTTGCAGCCGGTGCCTTGCGGACGATGCAGTTGGCTATGAGCAGGTATGCGTGTCCGTAGGTTGGTTGTACTGCAAGTGCGTTGCGGCACCATTTCTCGCAATCACCGAGGCGGCCCTGCTTGTAATAGATCTGTGCGATGCTGGCTGCGAGTTTTGCCTTGCGTGAGGCTCCTGTCTCTTCTGCGTATTCCTCAAGGTAGAAGTCGAGTGAACCGCTACTTGAAGTGACTTTCTTCTCTTTCTTAGGATAGAGGACATCGAAAATGGATGTATAGAGTGCACTGCTGTCGCACTCGAAATCGGAGAGGACTTTGAGCACCTGCTTCAGGTAGTCCTTGTTTTCCTTGTTGGCTTCAACCTTCTCGGCATAGAGCTTGTCGAGGTCGGAACAGTTGGCTGCGTTTGAGTTGAAGAAGAGTTCCTGGCACTTGTTGAATGTAGGCTGATACTGGGCTACAATCTTTGCACCTTTCTCTTCGAGTTCTGCTGCACGGATACTGTCTTCCTGAGTTGCGATACTGTCGGTGAATGCAAATTCCTTTGCCTGTTCGAGGAGGTTCTCGCAGACGTCCTTGATGGTGAAGTAGTCGTTGATAAAGTCTTCACGGTTGGCTCCCGGGTTGGCATTGTAGCGTGCATGGGAACAGATGATGAAGTTGTAGAGTACGAATCCCTGTACTTCGTTCACACCCATGTCCTGGATTCCTTCCTTGAACATGGTGTAGGACTTCTCTACCTTGTCGGCTGCCTGTGGTGCGTAGGTGAAGTAGTCGTTTGCCTTGCGGGTGAGAATGTTGCCTCGGGTGGTTGTTGTCTTTGCCGTAGCGAAGGAGTTGAGGTCGTCGAGGTTTGCAAGGCGCTGGTCGTAGATCTTCATGAGGGTGTTGAAGTACTCTGCTTTCTGTGCATCGTCCTGACTGGCAAGGATGAGTTGCTGCATGATGTTCACACCATCGGTGTAGGTGCGGCTCTGTGCAAGTGGTGCCTTGCCAAACACGAGTTGCCAGTTCTGGTAGGCTTCGTTCCAGTTCTTGTCCTTGTATGCCTCACGATAGAGGGTGATGGCATTGAGAACATCAATACTGTCCTGTCCATGACCAATTCGGTCATAGATGCTTGTTCCTGCGTATTTGCCCTGGGCATTGGCTGCAAGGGTTGTTGCTGCAAGCAGGATGAGAGTCAAAAGATTTCTTTTCATAATTTAATAGAATTTATTATAATTCACAATTCATAATTCACAGTTCATAATTCACGATTTTTATTTACCATTTACAATTTACCATTTATTCTCCATTTTTCCATTTTGTTATTTCGCAGGCCATTGGCTCGGAGTGAATGTTCAAATTACCAAATCGCCAAATAAATGGTAAATCGTAAATGGTAAATGGTAAATTCCCTTTACCTTTTATCACTGTACTTTCCACTTGTTGAACCACGTCTCGTTGAATGTGAGTCCGATGCAGAGCCGGAGGTAGTTTTCTACAAGTTCGCGTTTCATTACATTCCCTGTCTTGGAGAAGGCAATGTTGTCGGCGTATGGTATGTTTGTATGTACCCACTGTGCAGTGAGGTTAATTCTTGAACGCATTCTCCAGGCCTTCTTGTTGTCGATAGGGATGCTGATTCCTGCTGAAAGTCCGTATTCGTATGGTTTGTCGGAGAGTGTGCCGGTGAAGTCTGCGTTTGCGTAGGACTTGGAGTAATAGAAGCCTGCCTTGTACTGGATTCGGTTAAGCAACTGGTTGGAGTAGGCATCAGGAAGGAATGTGCCTCCAAGTGAGAACTTTATGCGGTCGTTGAGTTGTCCCTTCTTGGAAACGAACTCGTCTTTTCCGTCTTCATCAACTGTCACAGGAAATTTGCATTCACTCCATTTCTGTATTTCGCAGTCTGCGCCGACTGTCCATTTGTCGAGATACTTGTATGCCAGTCCGAATGCAATGGTATGAGGCAACTGGAAGGCATCTTTCAGGGTGATGGTATCGGAACTTGCCTGCAACTGACTTGCATTGATGCGGCTTGATATTCGTTTTGCCCTGTTGCTGATGTCGTGGCCGAAACCGTATGTGGCTCCAATGGTAAGGGTGCTGCTCTTGCTGATTGGCTGAACGTACTGAATACCCAGGTCAAGTGCGTATGTTGACAGGTCGGCTACGTAGGACCTTACGTTTGAGAAGATACTGGCATCGCTGAATGACGTGGTGGAGATATGCTCATAGTCTCCGTAGAGATATGATATGTTTGCTCCGACGGAAATTGGACGGAAAGGCCGCCATCCCATTCCGAAAAATACCTGATGGAGTCCGCCATCGCCTGTATATGTGGATGCCGATGTGATTTCCTTACTGCCGTTGATGGTTGTGCTTGTGGATTCGAAGTCGTACTTGATGTTTGAGAACGGTAGCACTCCGACTGCCATTCCGAGTCCTTTTGCCGCACGGAAATGAAGGGCGATATAGTCGAGACTGGAGTTCTTGGCATTCTGCTGTATTTCGCCCATCTTGTAGTTTCCGTTGCTGAGGGTAAGCCCGAAATCGAACAATGCAGTGATGGAGTCGACTGCAGAATAGGATGCAGGGTTGCTGACATTGACAATCCTTCCGTTCCTGAATCCTTGTGCCACTCCTGCCATACCTTTGTTGAATCCCATGGAACGGTCGGAGATGATTCCGAATCCATAACGTGAGTATGGCGAGTTGATACCATTTTGGGCATTTGCCGATGTTCCATTCTGCACAACTGAAATGAGTGCAAACACCATGATTGCGACAAGTCTGGATAATTTACTATTGACCATTTACTATTTACTATTTACAATTTCTTGCGCTCCGTAGGTGCTCAGGTACTTCGATGAACTCAGCATAAACTGAGCAGAGCTCGGAGTCTCATTTACAATTACAAATTATTCAAAACGACATTAAGTCCTTTCAACACCAAGTATTTGTCTACAAAAATACGCATTTTTATGGAGTCTTCAAAATCTATTTCACTTCCACCTGTTAAAAAAACTAAAAGATTAGGAAATTTTAATAACATTTGGCTGATAAATTGCTCAATTTCGTAATTAACGCCCCGTATTACTCCGCAACGGATGGCAGTCTCGGTGTCTTTCCCGAAATCGGGTAGCGGCCCATTGGCACTTACGAGAGGCAATCGGGCTGTGTAGTCGTGGAGGGCTTTCAGCCTTATGCCGATACCTGGCGAGATGTTGCCTCCGAGATATTCTCCCTGAGCGGTCACGATATCGTAGGTTATTGCCGTTCCTGCATCGACGATGGCTGTATCCTGATGTGTCCTGAAGTACGCACCGATTGCTGCAGCCAGCCTGTCGGGACCGAGGGTCTCGGGTGTGTGGTAGAGATTCCTGATAGGTATGGGGGTAGTGTGGGAGAAGAAGACTGCATCATTGCATATCCTGCCCACTTCTTTCTTGTCCTCTGCCGTATAGCCTGAAACCGAGCACACGATACACCTGTCAATCTCCTGCCCCTCGCAGAAGGAACCGAGCCACGAGATATCGTGCCCCTCCACCCGTCGGGTGCTGATGAGTGAATCGTCGCGGAATATTCCGGCCTTCACGGATGAGTTGCCTATGTCAATACACAGATTCATTTACCATTTACCATTTACTATTTGCCATTTATTTATTTTGGTGCGAAACGCATGCAATAGAGGGCAATAAACAAGAATACTATATTTGGAATCCACGCAGCAAGGGCCGGATTCATATCGGCCTGGTATGCAAATGTGGATGATACTTTCTGGAAAAGAATGTAGAGACAACTCAGGGCAATTCCAATTCCGAGGGCGATTCCCATTCCGTTCTTCCTCTTTGTGGTGGAAAGTGAGAAGCCAATGATTGTCAGTATGATTGCAGCGAATGATGTTGCGAGTCTTTGGTGGTATTCTACCTCAAAACTCTGTATGTTGGCAAAGCCCCTTTCCTTTTGCCGGTCAATGTATTCTTTCAGTTCCGGAGTGGTAAGGGTGGTCTGCTGGTCGCGTGCAATGAGGAAGTCCTGAGGCTGCATGTTCAGCAAAGTATCAAGACGGTCGCCTCGCGTCAGTATTTCCTTCATTCCCTTGAGGTCACGCTCTTGCCAGTTCTTGATAATCCAATGGCCTGGCTCTTCGGAGAGTGTGTCGTATTCGGCAATCGATGCCTCCATCTCCCTGATGATTTTCTTGTCTTCGTACTGGTCGAGCCGGAAGTCATAACCGGTCTTGTTGGAATTCTCGAACCGGCCGATATATGCTATCACACCATCTGCCACCTGCAACTGCACATTGCTGGCGTAGGTTACTCGGGTTCGTCCACGATAGGTATTCTCAAAGTTCACTCGTTTCACGTTGCCTTTGGGAATGACGTATGCTCCAAGATACCATGTGAGTGCGGAGATGATGAAGGCTGAGATGAGATAGGGCTTCAGCAATTTCCATATGCTTACTCCAGAGGCCATCATGGCAATGATTTCGGTGTTGTCGGCAAGTTTCACGGTGAAGAGAATCACGGAAACGAATACGAGCAACTGACTGAACAGGTTGGAATAATACGGTATGAAGTTGAGGTAGTAGTCGAATATGATTGCTTCGGCTGGTGCATTATATTCCACGAACTGGTCGACGTGTTCGTTGAAGTCGAACACTACGGCAATCGACATGAGCAGCACGATGGTGAAGAAGTACGTGCCGAGATATTTCCCGATGATGTATCTGTCGAGGCGGGAAATTAGTCGTGGAATATGTATGTTCGGCTTCAGCTTCATAGTCTTACTCCCAGTTCCTTGATGATGCTGCTTTTCCAGGCGGTGAAGTTGTCGGCAAGTATGTGCTTCCTTGCTTCGCCTACGAGCCAGAGGTAGAAGGCGAGGTTATGGACTGACGCAATCTGCATGGCAAGGAATTCCTGTGCCTTGAAGAGATGGTGCAGGTATGCCTTGCTGTAGGTCTGGTCTACGTATGTCTCGCTTTCCGAATCGATAGGAGTAAAGTCGTTTTCCCATTTCTTGTTCCTCATGTTCATCGTACCGTGACGTGTGAAGAGCAGGGCGTTCCTGCCGTTTCGTGTCGGCATCACACAGTCGAACATGTCGACTCCTCTCTCTATTCCCTCGAGGATATTCTCAGGAGTACCCACTCCCATTAGGTAGCGTGGCTTGTCCTTAGGCAGGATTTCGTTGACTACTTCAATCATTTCGTACATTACCTCGGTCGGTTCTCCTACTGCCAGACCTCCTATGGCGTTTCCTTCAGCTTCCTTGCTTGCCACATTCTCGGCTGCACGCCGACGGAGGTCGGGATAAGTGCATCCCTGAACGATAGGGAACAGCGCCTGACTGTATCCGTATTTCGGTTCGGTCTCGCTGAACCGTTTCAGGCATCTGTCGAGCCAGCGCTCAGTCAGTCCGAGGGATTTCTTTGCATACTGATAGTCGGCATCGCCAGGGGTACATTCGTCGAGTGCCATCATGATGTCGGCACCGATACTTCTCTCAATGTCCATCACCCGTTCCGGCGAGAAGAAATGCTTGCTCCCGTCTATATGGCTGCGGAATTCCACACCCTCTTCCTTCAGTTTTCTTATTCCGGAAAGCGAGAATACCTGAAACCCGCCGCTGTCGGTGAGCATGGGACGGTCAAAACCGTTGAACTTGTGGAGGCCGCCTACCTGCTCAAGCAGTTCTATGCCTGGTCGCAGATAGAGATGGTATGTGTTGCCGAGGATTATCTGTGCCTTGATATCGTCTTTCAATTCACGCAGATGGACACATTTCACTGATGCCTGTGTTCCTACGGGCATGAATATCGGAGTCTGTATCTGGCCGTGACCGGTTGTGATGGTTCCAGCCCTGGCTTCACTTCCGTTGTCTGTATGTAGTAGTTCGAATTTCACGATTTCCTTTAACCTCTAATCCCTAACCTCTAACCTCTCAACTCTAACCCTTTACCTCATCTTCAACTCTCAGTTCAATGGGATTGCTGACTTTTTCCTCCAACAGAGCAAAGTCAAGCACGTCGCTGAAATTCTCCACATAATGGAATGTAACACCCTTCACGTATTTCTCAGGAATCTGTCTGATGTCTTTCTCGTTCTCCTTGCAGATGATGATGTCGGTGATTCCGGCTCTCTTGGCTGCAAGAATCTTTTCCTTGATACCACCTACAGGAAGTACCTTGCCTCTCAGGGTCATTTCGCCTGTCATGGCGAGGTTGGCACGCACTTTCCTTTGAGTGAGAGCCGATGCTATGGCTGTCGTCATGGTAATTCCTGCCGACGGTCCGTCCTTTGGTACGGCTCCTTCCGGAACGTGGATGTGTATGTTCCAGTTGTCGAAAATCCTGTAGTCGACGCCAAGCATGTCCGGGTGGGCTTTGAGGTACTCGAGTGCCAGGGTGGCTGACTCCTTCATCACGTCACCGAGGTTACCTGTCAGGGTGAGCTTGCTGCCCTTGCCCTTGCTGAGGCTGGTCTCGATGAAGAGGATTTCCCCACCTACGGCCGTCCAGGCAAGTCCTGTCACTACTCCTGCATAGTCGTTGCCCTGATATTTGTCGCGGCTGAAACGCTCCGGCCCGAGGATGTCAGCGACTTCCTGCTTGCCTATTTCCTTCTTAGGCAGTTCCTTCGTCTTGGCATACTCGTACGTCATCTTGCGGAGCAACTTGTTGATCTGCTTGTCGAGTTCCCTGACTCCGGATTCACGGGTATAGTCCTCGATGATTTTCTCGATTGCCTGAGTGGACAGCTTTATCTTCTTGTCCTTCATGCCGAGATTGTCCAGCTCCTGAGGAACGAGATGGCGTTTTGCAATCTCTATCTTCTCCTCGGTAAGGTATCCGCTCACCTCGATGAGTTCCATTCTGTCGAGGAGTGGGGCAGGGATGGTTGATATGTTGTTGGCTGTGGCTATGAACATCACGTTGCTGAGGTCGTAGTCGCAGTCAAGATAATTGTCGTGGAAGGCGCTGTTCTGCTCTGGGTCGAGTACTTCCAGAAGTGCTGATGCAGGGTCGCCGTGCATTCCGTCCTGTCCGACCTTGTCGATTTCGTCGAGTATGAACACTGGATTTGAACTGCCGGCTTTCTGGATGTTCTTGATGATTCTTCCAGGCATGGCACCGATGTAGGTCTTTCTGTGTCCGCGGATTTCCGCCTCGTCGTGAACTCCGCCGAGCGATACACGGACATATTTCCTCTTCATAGCCTTTGCGATACTCTTTCCAAGACTGGTCTTTCCCACTCCTGGAGGGCCGTAAAGGCAGATGATAGGGCTCTTGAAGTCGCCTCTTGTCTGGAGCACGGCGAGGTGTTCAAGGATTCGTTCCTTCACCTTCTCCATGCCGTAATGGTCCTTGTTGAGAACTCTCTCTGCATTCTGCAGGTTGAGGTTATCCTTTGTCATTTCGCGCCAAGGAAGTGAGAGGAGGGTTTCCAGATAGGCGTACTGTACCTGGTAGTCAGGGTTGCCTGTGGCATAGTGACGCAGTTTTTCCAGTTCCTTGTAGAACAGTTCTGCTGTAGTCTCGTCCCAGTCCTTGTCGAGCGACCATCCCCTCAGCTTCTCGTAGTCGCTGGTTGCTCCGTCACCCAGTTCTTCCTGGATATTCCGCATTTCCTGCTGCAGGAAGTATTCGCGTTGCTGTCTGGTCAGGTCTTCCTGAGTCTTGTTCTGGATATTTGCCTTAAGCGATGCAAACTGATACTCTCTGTTGAGATATTCCAGCAGACGGTAGGCCCTCAGGCGCAGGTTGTCGATTTCGAGCAAGTCCATTCTCTCCCTGTTGGAGATAGGAATGTTGGAACAGAGGAAATTGAGGAAAAACTCTCTTTTCTGCAGGCTCTTGAGCCGAGGTTCATCGGGCATTGGCAGTTCTCCATGAGAGTGGAAGAACTTCACTGCTACGTCCTTGCATGCTTCTATTACTGCGATGAACTCCTTGTCGCGTGCGGAAGGATGGTCTTCCGGATATTCGCTTACGTGACCAGTAAGATACTCTCCGTTGTGTGTGACGTCAATCAGCTTTATTCTCGTATGTCCCTGCAGCAATGCCGTTTTCGAACCGTCGGGCAGTTCGAGCATCTTCACGGCCTTTGCCAGCACGCCAGTGCCGTAGAGCTGCGAGAAGTCAGGATCGTCAATAGTATCGTCTTTCTGACAGAACACACCGATTGGCTTGTTCTGTTTGATGGCGTCGTTCAATAGTTTCAGAGATGTTCTGCGTGCCACGTTCACCGGCAGCAGAGTGCCAGGGAATATCATCATGTTTCTCAGCGGCAGGATCGGAATTGTCTCGTCGCCGATATTCAGGTCCTCCAGCTTCACCCTCAGCGGATCAATGTCCGTAATCACCGAAATATGCTGGCCGCCAGTGGCCATCCCGTCAATTATATCATCGAATAGTTTCATATACACATTTATATTTTTCGCATATGCGCGTAATCAAGTGCAAAGGTAGCAATAAAAAATGAATAATGAAGAATGAATAATGAAATTTTTTTGCTACCTTCATCGAGCATTTCGCTTGTGGTCAGTCGTGGCTGG
>JAZQPD010000156.1:0-2537 GCA_045628285.1 Bacteroidaceae bacterium | reverse complement strand
TCGCGGAGGAGGGTGATGGATTCGATGTCGTCTTCCTTGAGTCCGAGGGCATCAAGGAGGTTGTTGGAGACATTGTCAACGATGCCGTCTTTCCTGGCTACTTTCCCTCCGGTGACGTTGACATTCACTATCTTTCCGTCCACTACTATGAGTGGTTCGCCGTCGTCGGGGATGGCCTGACGGGCTTCAGGTGCTTGCCCTGACTCTTTCTCTGTAGGCAGAGACAGTGTGATTTTCTCTCCGGAAGGTTGCTGTGCTGGGGCTTCCTTCTCTCTTGCAAAGGCAGTGAGTGCTATTCCTGCCAATGGTATGGCTGCAAGTACCCAGAGGGTGCGCCATTTTGATGTTTGTCTTTTCTTCATCATAATGATTCTTTTTTTAATGTTAAGATTGAACGAACTTGCAAGCGCATAGGCCTCTGCACCGACAGTTCTTATCAGGAGTAATCGCTGGTAGTCGTGGGATTCGACGTGATAATGATTGATCACTTCATCATCGGCTTCGTATTCGTGGACTATCTTGATTTCTTTCATTACAAGCCAGCATACCGGATTGAGTATGGTGCACATAAGGAGGAAGAGGAGGTCGAGATAGTGGAGTTTCCTGACGTGCGACATCTCGTGGAGTATGCTTGCCTTACGGCTGAATCCATTCTCTGAGGATGACACTACTATGTAGTTTATCCAGTTGAACGGTCCGTAGGGTTCGTTGTGTATGATGAGTCGTGCACCGCCAGCAAGACGGAACTGGCGCTTGCCACTGATGAATCTCAGCATCTTTATGGTGGAACGGCTCCATCCGATGAGCAGTGTGACGACATAGATGGAATAGGCAGCCATGAGGAGTGCTGCCCAGGTGTGATTGGATGTGTCTTCTGCGCTTACTTTCACTTCCGGGAGCATGATGCCGTCTCCACCGGTGAGTGGGCCGCGAAGAGTCTTGATGAGGGCAGTTTCCTCAATGCTGATGTGTGATGCTTCAGGCAGGGACATGTGGACGAGCGGCAGTAGCATTGAGACGATGACACTGCCCAGCAGATACCATCTGTTGAACCGATGCAGTGTGGTTCCGCTGAAGCATGCCTTATAGAGCAGCATGAATATCAGCAGGCAGAATGCCCATTCCAATATGTAGGCTACGAATGTTCCCATGTTTTTTATCCTTCTATCATTTTTATGAGGTCTTTCAGGTCGTCAACGCTGATTTCCTGTTCTGTGACCAACTGTGAGATGAAGTCCATGTAGGATCCGTTGAAGAACTTGTTGATGCTGTCCTTATGTACCATCTCTGCATATTTCTCACGGGTCATTGCTGCTTCATAGAGGAAGAAGCGGGGACCGAGTGCCTTATGGGTAATCATCCCGTGAGTTTCCAACCTGTGGACATAGGTCGATAGAGTGTTGAAATGAGGCTTGGGGTCAGGCATCTGCTCAATAAGGTCTCTCATTGAAAATGCTCCTTTGTCCCAGAGAATGTTCATGATTTCCAGTTCTTTGTCTGTCAGTTTCTTCATATTTGCCATTTGTTATCCAATACCTAATCTGGGTTAAAACTACTTTTGTGTTGCAAAGAAACTACTTTTTGTAGATATCTCCAAATAATTTCACATCAATTAAGATTTTATGTGTAGTTATTAACATATAGGGGCGAGCAAAAAAAGAAGGAACCCATGCGAGTTCCTTCTTTGGGGGCTATTGGCCATTGGCCATTGGCTTTGCTGATGTCAGTCGGCGAGTTTTGCCTTGATGTATTCGCGGTTGAGGCGAGCAATGTTGGCGATTGTCTCGCATTTAGGGCATACGGCTTCACATGCACGAGTGTTCGTACAGTTTCCGAATCCGAGTTCGCCCACCTTTGCTATCATTGCCTTAGCTCGCTTTGCAGCCTCAGGGCGTCCCTGTGGAAGGAGTGCAAGTTGGCTTACCTTTGAAGATACGAAGAGCATGGCACTTCCGTTCTTACATGCAGCCACACATGCTCCACAACCGATACAGGATGCACAGTCCATTGCTTCGTCAGCATTCTGCTTAGGGATGAGGATGGCATTTGCGTCCTGAGGAGCCCCAGTGCGCACACTTACATAACCTCCTGCCTGGATGATCTTGTCGAATGCAGAACGGTCGACCATACAGTCCTTGATTACAGGAAAACCTGCGCTGCGCCATGGTTCGATGGTGATGACATCGCCATCGTTGAAACGGCGCATATAGAGCTGACAGGTAGTTGCAACGCGTTCTGTCTTGCCATGTGGGGTTCCGTTGATGTAGAGTGAACACATTCCACAGATTCCCTCACGGCAGTCGTGGTCGAATACGAAAGGTTCCTTGCCTTCCTCGATGAGCTGCTCATTGAGGATGTCGAGCATTTCAAGGAACGAAGTGTCGTCTGGAATGTCTTTCATTACTCGTGAATCAAAATGTCCCTGATCCTTCGGACCATTCTGTTTCCAGTACTTTATTGTAAAACTTATATTCTTTGCCATGACGTTTAGTTCTTATAGTTACGGGTTTGTACTTTGATTGCTTCATATTCGAGAG
>JAZQPD010000155.1:0-16217 GCA_045628285.1 Bacteroidaceae bacterium | reverse complement strand
AGGCTGAGAATCACTTGGCTGCTTTCCTGTTCCCTGGACATATCCGAGGAAGCCATTCTCATGCAGACATGTCTTCACCATTGTCTTCCAAGTCTTCAGGATGAGTTTCCTGTATGGTTTCTCGTCAAGTACCTTATTGTTCACTCCCCATGCCATTCCGTAGATAAAGAGTGACGTTCCTGTCAGCTCCTTTCCACCGTAATTCGTGTCATCGAGCAGGTCGACATTCCAGAAGAGATCTTTCCTCTGGCACTTCACGAGGGCATCTGTCATCTTCAGGAAATCGTTGGTATAGGCTCTTATCTGGTCATCAAAGCCGTCCAATCCCTTCAGATCGGAAATGGCACGGACCAATGCGGCATACACCCATCCGTTTCCTCTGCTCCAGTAACAGTTCTGTCCGTTCGGAGACTTATATGGAGGAGTGAAGTCCTTGTCTCTCCACCATAGTCCTTCCTTCTCGTTGAACAGTCCTTCGGCCAGTGTGTCCCGAGTCCAGCAGTACATCTTCCACCCTAAGTCAGCATATCGTCGGTAATTCACATCACCTCGCGACTGCTTTTCCACTGATACTGCCGTCAATACTGGTAGTCCCATCTGTATGGCATCAATCCATGTCCAGTCGTGGAGTGTTTCCGGACGACTGAGCAGATTATCCATGCACTGGAACGTAGGTGTCAGGTCAACCTTCCATTCAGGATGTGCAGAGAAAGCATCAAGATAAGTCTGGCAACAACAATAGTTGTCTGCATTCGTGGTATTCACTCCATCCCGTGGCGACCACTTATGAGCCGTTCCCCAGTCCAGAAGATACTGGTTATTCCTCTCCAACTTCTCCGAGCCTGTTGCCTCTTCAATCTGCAATAGTTCACAGAGTCCTTCAAAATACACACCCCTCGTCCAGAGATTGCTGGTACGCATCTTCTTCACGAAAGTAGGTGCTCCAGCCTCCGGATGTTTGGCAATAAAATGGCTGTTTGCCAATTCCATAGCCTCCAAGACACTCCTGGCATTCTGAGCCATACAGCCGCCAATGCTGGCAGCCAACACAATTACAGTAAGAACAAATTTCTTCATGTCAGTTATTTATTTAGTATGTTTGCAAGATTGCTTTCCAGTTCCTCAATCGATATTCTCACCTTGAGTTCCCCTCTCCGGGCAAGGGTGATATTGCCCGTCTCCTCCGACACGATGACTGCTATGGCATCACTCTGCTGGGTGATTCCGAGAGCCGCCCTATGACGCAGACCGAGAGTTTTCGGGATATTGTTGTTATGTGATACAGGCAGTATGCAGCCTGCAGCCTGAATTCTGTTTCCGCTGATAATCATTGCACCGTCGTGAAGAGGACTGTTCTTGAAGAATATGTTCTGAATTAGAGCCGAATTGATGTTGGCATCAATCAGTTCACCCGAATTCGCAATATCCGTCAGAGCCATCTTCTTTTCTATCACTATCAAGGCACCCACGTATTTTTTGCTCATCTGTTCACATGCCCATACTATCTGCATCACGGCAGGATTCTCATCCTGAGTGTTCCTTGACTTACGGTCTTTCGTTCTCTTTCCACGGAAGAGCCTCAACAGAAAGCCCATTTTCCTCTGTGTGCCGAGCGTAAGGAAAAACCGGCGGATTTCTTCCTGAAAGAGGATGATGAGCGCAAGGACTCCCACACTAACCAACTTGTCGAAAATCTCACCCAGAAGTCTCATCTCAAGAACCTGAGAAACCACAATCCATATTGCCACAAAAAGCAGGATGCCATAGAAAATTCCGAGCGATCCGGATTCCCTCATCAATCTGTAGACATAATACAGCAGCAATGCCACACATACAATATCCACAATATCCATTATTCCAATAGGTATCATAATGATATTTACTATTTGACAATTTACTATTTACTTGTTGGCCATTATTCCTAATTACCTAATTCTTAATTCCCTCAACCCTCAACCATACATCTATCGCCTCCTTTGCTTCCCTCACATCATGGACTCTCAGTATGTCGGCACCTTTCATCAAAGCAATCGTGTTGAGGGCTGTAGTACCATTCAAGGCCTCCCGTGCGTTACATCCAAGCACCTGCTGGATCATGCTCTTGCGAGAGATTCCCACCAGTAGCGGCAAGTCGAGTATTTGGAATTCATCCAGACGTCGCATCATTTCATAATTCTCGTCAAGATTCTTGCCGAATCCGAACCCTGGATCTATGATAATGTCGTTCTGCCCCATGTCCTTGAGTTGCTGCACATTCCTTATCAGAGTGAGAACCGACGACTGCATATTCTCGTTAGATGTCAACACATAAGGTACTCCAAGTTCTGTCACCGTCCTGAACATCTTTGAATCAGCACCGCCACTCACATCGTTGATGATATGCACTCCATATTCCTCAACACACATCCTTGCCACATCTGCCCGAAAGGTATCCACACTCACCACACATCCTGCATACTTATCAAAATCACTCGATTTGAAAAAACTCCTCAGTCTCCTCATCTCCTCCTCCACGGCTACATCCTCATGCCCAGGTCTCGTGCTGTATCCACCCACGTCCAGAATATCCGGCATCTCCCCATCAGACACCATTCCCAAAGCTTTTCCATCGGAATCCTCCCTGTAAAAACTGTCAGGAGTGCAGTTCACAATCCCCATTACCTTTGGCCCATTTATCCAGAAGAGCCTCCCGCCCACATTCAGCGAGTATGGTCTGTTTCGCCTCATCATTCCATTACATTAGCCTAAATGTTGCAGGAAGTGTCAACCTTACCTTTCCACGACCATTATCAGCCTTTTTCCACACATCCTTATCCACTTCCTTAAGAGCCCTCACCGCTTCTTTTGCAAACAACTTGGCAAAAAGCTCCTTCACCTGTTTCTGCTCGTTTGCAGCCAGTTTGCCGAACTCTTTGCTGGAGATATTAGTAATCGTACTGCTTTCCGGAGAAATATCGTTCACATTGCCACACTCGTCAATTACGAACGACACCATCACCTTACCTTCAGCACCATATTTCTGACATTCTACAGGATATTTCATCTTCATCGCAATTGCCCTTACCATATCAGTCATCACATCCTGCCTGCAAAAGAAAGTGGAACTCAGTGGGAGATCGTCCTCCATAGCATCCGGGACAATCTCACGCAGTTTTGCCTCGAGCTTGTCTATCATGACAGTCGAGAGAATTACCTTGCCATCCATGTCGATGAGATAGTAACTTGGAATCCAGTTGAGATGGAAGGCCTTTGCTACTTCACTGTCCCTCATGGCGACAGGCGACAGTTGATGGTTCCATGCCAGCACACTGTCTTTTCGACATTTCTCCCACGATTCAGCCTTAGTGTCAAACGAATAACCTTTAATACATATGCTGTCGGAGCAGAACACCCTGTTAATCCTTCTCATCCTTGCCATGTCATGCCGGCAATCTCCACACCATGATGCCCAAAATTCAAGTATTGTATATTGAGTTTTTTCATTCTGAAGCCAGTCTACCTGTTTTCCGTTCTCTCCAATCATAATTGCAGGTACTTCTGCACCAGGTTTCAGAAAGTCCTTTGCATATTCGACATCCAGATCTTCCTGAGCAAACACACCACCCTGACAGAAACTCAGCAGAATCCCTATGACAGTCAAAAATCTCTTCATATTATCAATAATGTGTTAATTTCTTTTGCAAATATAATCAAATTGTCCGAAACGACAAAAACCGAACAACAAAAATTCATTTTTCATTGTTCATTATTCTTTTTTTTACTACCTATCTCTGGCGCGCAAGATACTCACGCTCGGAAATAAAAATAAATGCTGATTTATTTTGTATTTCGCTCGCTTAATCGTACTATCGCTCGTTTCACTCGCGCAAGATACTCACGCTCGGAAATAAAAATAAATGCTGATTTATTTTGTATTTCGCTCGCTTAATCGTATCTTTGCAGCATGAATCTATACGAAATATTCCAGCAGCATCCGGTCATCACGACCGACAGCCGTGATTGTCCGTCCGGTTCCATCTTTTTCGCACTCAAGGGTGAGACCTTTGATGGAAACCAATACGCAGTCCAGGCACTCCAGGCAGGGTGTGCCTACGCAGTTGTCGACGACGAGAAAATCTATAATGATGCTGATGCGAAAGACTGCCTCATCCTCGTTCCCGATGTACTCAAGGCACTCCAGGCACTTGCCAACGAACACAGGAAAGCACTCGGAACCACCATCATCGGTATTACCGGCACAAACGGCAAGACAACCACAAAGGAACTCATTGCTGCCGTACTCTCAAAGAAATTCAACGTACTCTATACTCAAGGCAATTTCAACAACCACATCGGAGTGCCGAAGACCCTGCTCCGCCTCACACCTCAGCACGAGATAGCAGTAGTGGAAATGGGCGCAAACCATCCGGGAGAAATCAGGACTCTCGTCAATATCGTAGAACCCGACTTCGGCATCATCACCAACGTAGGCAAGGCCCATCTGCTCGGTTTCGGTTCCTTCGAAGGAGTAATCCGCACAAAGGGCGAACTCTATGATTTCATCCGCGAACATGGAGGAAAAGTATTTATCAACGAGGAAAACGAACATCTGATGGACATCAGTCAGGGACTGGAACTGATAAAATACGGCAACAACGGCTGTCTCATCAGTTCAGACCCGTTCCTCCGTTTGGAATACAACGGTAGGGAAGTCAGCACAAACCTCATTGGGGCATATAACAGGGATAACTGTCTGGCTGCTGCTGCCATAGGTCACCATTTTGGAGTCAGCGATACCGACATCCGTCAGGCTCTCAGCGAATACACCCCGACTATGGGTCGTTCCCAGTTCAGGCAGACAGAACGGAATTCACTCATCATTGATGCCTACAATGCCAATCCTACGAGTATGACTGCCGCACTTGAGAATTTCCGTCAGATGAAGACCGGCACCAAGATGTGCATCCTCGGAGCAATGCGCGAACTCGGCGCAACAAGCAGGGAAGAGCACAGGAAAATCCTCAGTCTCGTGAACCAGGCAGGCATTGAAGAGACACTCCTTGTAGGACCCGAATTTATGGAATTACAGTCGGAAGCACCAGGGAATTTCAAGTTCTTCGAGGACATTGAAGCCCTAAAGTCCTTCCTCACATCCAATCCTCCGACGGGCAGGACCATCCTCGTGAAAGGATCCAATAGCACCCGCCTCATTCAGGCAGTGGAACTGCTGTAATAATAGTTAACAGTTTTCAATGAATGATAAGTTATCAATTATCAATATGAATTATAAATTGTCATTTACAGTTCTGGCTACCGCGCTTATTGTCATGGCAAGTTGTAACCAGAAAAAACGGACTATCGCTGAATTTATCAACGGAATCCACGAATGGGAATACGAAGACAGTGCCACATACAACGGTGAATGGAAAAACGGGAAACATCATGGTCACGGCACTATTACCTTTACCAACGGCGATGTCTACGAAGGAGAATGGCAGGACGGAGAGAAATGCGGCAAGGGCATCTATAAGTTTGCTGCTACAGGCAACAGGTACGAGGGCGAGTTCCGTCATAACCAGCCTGACGGTCAGGGAGTCTTCACATTTGCAAATGGTGACACCTACAAGGGCAGTTACAGGCACAACAATCCAAATGGTAAGGGAAAGTTGCTCCGTCGAGATGGCAGTTACGAAGAAGGAATATTCAAGGATGGCAAGCTCAACGGCGACTCATGCGCCGTCATGACCGATGACGGAGAGAAATATGTCGGTGGGATGAGAATGGGACGCAAGAACGGATACGGAAAGATATCATACGTCAACGGTGACCAGTACAACGGCCATTGGGAAAATAACCGCAGGGACGGCTACGGAGTGTACATCTATTCCGATGGCAGCCGCTATGAGGGCACCTTCAAAAACGGCAAATACAACGGTACAGGAACATACACATGGACTGACGGCGACCAGTATGTAGGTCAGTATAAGGACGACATGCGCCACGGCAAGGGAACCATGTACTACACCAATGGCGAAGAGGAGACAGGTCTCTGGCTCGACGATGAATACGCCGGCGAATGGGTAGAACCGGAACTGTCCGACTCGATTGAAGTATGAGTGTAGCCGGATTTGGATTTTTTCAGGAACTGAAATAAAAATAAAAGTTTTCCACTTTTTATTTTGTATTTCACTCGCTTATTCGTAACTTTGCATCCGCAAATGCGCCTGTGGTGAAATTGGTAGACACGCCAGACTTAGGATCTGGTGCTGCGAGGCTTGCAGGTTCGAGTCCTGTCAGGCGCACAAAACAAAATGCCGACTGTATGGGTGTGAATGGTTTTGGTGGACTTGGTCGCCATAGCAGTTAGGATGAATCAGGCATTGCAATTTTTTGAAGAAACTGATCAAGTATGAAATCCCATTCCCTTTTTATTGCCGTGATTGCAACGGTGACTTTTGTAAGCAGCAGCGTGAACGCACAGACTTTCAAAATGAACGACCTCGAATACTTTGAAACCCGAGGTGCAAATATATTAGTGTACAGCAACATCTACAATGGTGGTTTTTGTGATGAGAAATTGGCTGGCATCGAGATAATCCAGAGAGGCGAGCGTATCAGTACTGGTGGTGGAATACGCTTCATGAACACTCCGGAGCAGTGGGACATCTATGGTGAGATGACTCATCGGGAGGTGAACCATGAACAGAACTACATCGAAGTGGAACTGACCTACAAGGACTATGACTTCGTGTCGAAGATCCGCGTACAGCCTAAAGATAAGGGTTGCATCATGCAGGTATATCTCGACAAGCCAGTTCCGGAACGGCTCGTGGGTAAAGCTGGAATGAACCTGGAGTTCTTCCCTGCATCTTATTTTGGCAAGAACTTCCTCGTGGACGGTGCAGGACGAATCCTTCCGAAATATCCACAGCACGACACAGAAGTACATCCTGTTTCTGAGAAGATTCCGCAGTATTACGGCGAATCCACTTTCGATGACAGAGGCCGAGGTGAGTTTCTCGTGACAAAGCCAATGGCTACAGGTCACCAGATTGTGATGGCACCAGAGGACAAGAATCTGCGTGTAGGTATTACTTCCGATGAGGATGTGAGCATCTATGACGGTCGTCATCTCTCGCAAAACGGTACATTCGTGGTTCGGTCTCTCCTCCCTAAGGGCAAGACGGGTAAGGTGCTGGAATGGTATGTGGAACCAAGCGTGGACAATCAATGGATACGCAAGCCGAATGTGGGTATTTCACAGGTGGGCTATACTCCTGCCCAGAAGAAGGTGGCAGTAGTTGAACTCGACAAGAACGACACTCCTGCTTCTACAGCCATGATTTACCGAATCAATCCGAATGGCGAAAAGACCGTAGCATTGGAGGCAAAGGTAGAACCGTGGGGCGTGTTCTACAACCGCTACAACTACGTGACCATAGACTTCTCGCAGGTTAAGCAACCAGGACTCTATACTATCGATTATGCAGGAACTGAGACCAATGCGTTCCCGATAGACAAGGATGTGTATAGCGACAAATGGCATGCTTCGATGGATGTCTCGCTCGTGGTCAACATGGACCACATGGAGGTGAATGAGGCTTACCGCATCTGGCACGGACGTTCAAATATGGACGATGCCCTTCAGGCTCCTCTCAACGTACGTCTGCACGACGGCTATTCGATGGACAATACCACCAACACCAAATACAAGCCTTTGGAACACATTCCTAATCTGGCTGTCGGTGGATGGTTTGATGCTGGTGACTTCGACATTCAGACCAATTCGGTAGTCAACACCGTTCAGGAACTGTCGTCGCTCTGGAGACTGTTCAAGCCACTCCGCGACCAGACATTCATTGACGAAGAAACGAAATATGCCGACATTCACCGTCCTGACGGACTTCCAGATGTAGTTCAGCAAATCATGCACGGCACTCTGAACATCAATGCACAGGTGGAGAACATCGGTTTCGTGGCAAACGTAATCGGCCAGCCCGACATGCACCACTATCATCATCTCGGCGATGCAATGACGCTGACTGACGGCAAGTTCTACGACCCTACGCTGAAACCGTATGAGGTAAAGGGTGACCGTTCGGGCACTCCTGACGATAGGATGGTATTCACCAGCAGTGGTGGTGCGGGAACAGCCATGTTCACAATCAGTTCTCTCGCTGCTGCCTATCCTGCACTGAAGGAATATTTCCCTGAAGAGGCTGAACGCTCATTGAAGAATGCAATGATGCTCTGGGACAAATATGCAGAACAACTGGCACCAAAACCAAACCAGAATGACAATAACCGCAGAAGAAACAACGGTGACTCTCGTCTGAATGCAGCCATCGAGTTGTGGTATGCCACTGGCGATACGAAATTCAAGGACTTCTTCATGTCGATCATCATGAAACAACTCAATCCGCAAGGTGCAAACGAGGAGAGCATGGGCGGAGGAATTGCTCCGAACTTCAACCTTTCTAATATACTCCGTGTGTACGACTTGCTCGACAAGGATTCGCAGAAAAAGGTGAAAGATGCCATCCCTGCTTATGTGGCGAATCTTACAAAGGCTGGCAACAACAATCCTTACAAGGTTCCAATTTCGGGCAGCAACTGGGCAGGCAACACTCAGGTCATGGGCAATGCCTTCAATTTCTATCTCATCTGGAGGCAGTTCCCTGAAATGGTCGACCCAGAACTCATCTTCAAGGGACTCAACTACATCTACGGCTGTCATCCTTACAGCAATGTGTCGTTCATCACTGATGTGGGAGTCAACACAAAGAAAGTGGCTTACAGCAGCAACCGTGCTGACTACTGCGTGATTCCTGGTGGAGTGGTTCCCGGACTGATAGTGAAGAAGCCAGACTTCCTCGAGAACAAGGACGACTATCCGTTCCTCTGGGGCGAGAACGAATGTTGCATCAACTCGGTGCCAAACTACGTGATGCTCAACCTCGCCTGCGACGAAGTGGCAAAGGCAATGAATAAGTAATGTCAAACATTTCAATTATGAGAAAACTAAAGATTGGAATGGTGATGATGATTGTCGCTGCATCACTTTTCACTCTGAGCGCAAACGCTCAGCAAATAACTCCGGGCATCCAAGCCCCACAAGCCACTCCTGGTCAGAGAAATTTCGGAGGAATGATTCCTTCACGTCCGCAGAATGGTACTCGTCCGCAGCGTCCTACGACTCCGCGTCCACAGCGTCCGGCTCCTCAAGTCCGCGACATTGCCTTTCAGGATCTCTCCATGAGCGACCCGTTCATCTTTGCTGACGAGACGACTAAGACTTACTATCTCACCAGTTCCGGAGGCTCAATTTACAAGAGCAAAGACCTGAAGACCTGGACGGGACCATACAATGTGGTTGACCTCAGCGGACTTTGGCTCGAAAAGGCTGGATTCTGTGCTGCTGCCGAAATCCACAAGGTAGGCAACAAATACTACTATTTCGGAACTTGGAGCGACCACAGCGACCTCATTCAGTATGTGCCACGCAGATACAACGTACCTCACAACCAGACTTACATCCTCTGTTCCGACAACATCATGGGACCGTACAAGTCGATTGCCGTCACTCCCGACTACGACTACGAACCTCGTGACTGGGACTGCATCGACGGTACTTACTATTACGAGGACGGCCATCACTACATGGTTTTCGTTCATGAATGGACTCAGTTGATTGACGGTACGATGGACTACATCGAACTTGCTCCTGACCTCACAAAGACCATCTCAGAACATCCTGTGACTATGTTCCGTGCCACAGAAGCGCCTTGGTCAAAGGAAATGAACAGCATCGGTGAGGCTACCTTCGGTCTGAAGATGCCGGGGTGGGTAACTGACGGTCCACAGATGTTCCGCACACAGACAGGCAAACTTGGAATGCTCTGGTCAACATGGGGTGAAGGCCGCTACCTGCAGGGAATATGCTATTCTGAATCAGGCAAGATTGAGGGTCCTTGGATTCAGGAACCGGAACCATTCCTGTCGAACAACTCCGGCCACGGGATGCTCTTCAGGACATTCGATGGAAAACTCCTGTACATCGTTCACCACGCAGAGGGTAACGGCCCACGCAAGCCACAGCTCTGGAATGTAGATGATTCCAGAGACAAGCTGAAACTACTTGACAGAATATACTGACCAGAGGTTTGAATGAACAGTTCTGAAAGACACCCACTGGAGCCGTTCCTACCGAAGAACGGTCGAGTGCTGATGCTGGGCTCATTTCCGCCACAGAAGAAAAGATGGTGCATGGATTTCTTCTACCCCAACTTCTCGAACGACATGTGGAGGATTATGGGTAAGGTGTTCTATGATGACCCTCTTCATTTTGTAGATACCGACAGGAAAGTTTTCCTCAAAGACAATATTATTGACTTCCTCAACGATAGAGGCATAGGACTGTTCGATACGGCATGTGAGGTACGGAGACTGCAAGACAATGCTTCCGACAAATTCCTTGATGTGGTGAAACAAACCGACATCGAAGCACTCCTAAGCCAGATGCCTCATTGCCGCAACATAGTCACCACCGGACAGAAAGCAACAGACACCATTTGTGAACGCTTCGGAATCAATCAGCCAAAGATGGGCTCTTTCACGGAATTCCATATCAATTCCACATGTAAGGACACCAGTTCTCCGTTCCATTTGTTCAGAATGCCAAGTTCCTCAAGAGCCTATCCGCTCTCATTGCAAAAGAAGGCCGAAGCCTATTACAGTATGTTCAAGAATATCGGAATAATCTCTTAAAAGCAGCCGTAAGTCTCTTCCGGCGGTACCAGTTGCGGTCGTGGACGGTCTTGATACCTATGGCAAGACGTGTTGTCTGCTGCTCGTCAAGATTGCGGGTTCTGGAATATTCCCTCACAACATATTCAAACAGGTCCATCCGCCCCGTGAACCTTGTAAGGTTGTCGAGGCATTCCTTGAGGGGAATATCCTGACCGGGTGGATAGAACTTCATCCTATTGATGTCTATCAGGGAGAAACGATAGTCGGGACTGTATCTGACATTGGTGTCATTCAAATCATGATGCAGCACTCCCTTGGAATGAAGGTCGGCAACGAATCGCGCAAAACGAACGGCAAGTTCCCTGTCCCAGTCATCCCTGTCGAGGAGTTGTTCGACAGGCGGGTTGTCGTCGTGCCCTGAGATGAAATAGCAGTAGTCGACCAGCCCGAACCTGTACGTCTCGATGTAGCGGACAGGTACAGGAGTACTGAATCCACGTTCAATCAGCACCTGTGCATTGTGAAATGCCTTCCAAGCCTTGGTCTTGCAGAAAAAGGTATAGGCAATCTTCTGGAAAAAATTCGGACGGCGAAATCGCTTCACTACCACATCCTGACCATCGACTGTCATTGTTCTGATGACATTCCTTCCGGCAAAGAGGAGAGTTCCCGATGTTTCAAAGTTTTCCATAGAAACGCGATTTGAGGTTATAGTAATTACGTCCGACAGTATAATTCCAAAGATTGCGGATATCGTGCGATGAACGGCAAGGACGGATAGTCACGTCCCTTTTCGGCAGTCCTGAATCGAGGGACTCGCACATTGATGTAATGAACTCAAACATATTGTACCTGCCCAACATCATATCCTTGCATTCCCTCAGAACTTCGACTGAACGGGAATATCTGTCAGCCTCCATCTGTGCATCGATGATACGGATAGCCTCGTCCGGCTTACGGATATCAATCGGTTCGAATGCCTGACGGGGGAAATAGTCAGCCACATTGGTACATCCATAATAAAACGGGAATGTTTCCGCGAGGTAGCAGTCGCCGAGTTTCTCTGTCCAGTAATATGGTTCTGAGGAGTTTTCAATCACGATGTGATACTTGTATGGAGCAAGTACATCATATTTATCCTCGAACGGATTGTAACCTCGCCCGAAGACATCAAGACGGCTGCCGTAGTGTGCCTTGAGTTTCTCAACGAAACGTATGCGGTCAATATGGCCCTGGGTGAAGGCCTTGTTGCTTGAAATGACTGAGAGGTTGAGAGGTGATGATTGAGGGGCGAGGGGTGAAAAGTCATCGAAGTCCATCGTGGCAACGGCATGTCCTCCGGCATCCTCCCTGTAGCCGATAAACCAAGGCAGGATGGCAGGGGTGTAGTGCACCTTCGTAAATCCATTGTGGATTTTCACGTCGTCCTGGCAGATGCACACATGTCCAAACTGCTGAAGATATGATTTCGGATAGCGCAGTATCGATTTTGGTTCCGTAGCAAGGAAGATTGTATTTTCAGGTGCTACATGGCACGTCTTTTCCTCTCGGACACCCTTTCCCTGTACAACCCAGAAATCAGGGTCAGGAATATCTTCGTCAATAAAGAACTGACAGTTACCATCTGCAGACATCAGGCTGTGACCTCGTGTCTGCCGGTGGAATATGGAGCCAAGTTCCGGACGGTATGGTGTAAGTTTAATCTTTATCATCAGACATCTGGAGATTATAGTCGAGTGACTGTTTCAGACCAGTCCAGACCGATTCCACATCAATGAGTCGCATACGTTCCTCATAGGTCATCTTCCTCGAGAGTTGTTCTTCCGTCGGCATGAAGTCCTCGGTACTGATTCCGGAATATCGTCTTCCCTCGTTTGGTTGCCAGAGACCCTTCCTTATTCCCGGAGGGAAGATGGCGTATGTCGGTACACCCATAGCCTGTGCTATGTGACGGGGTCCACCTTCGTTTCCAAAGAAGAAACTGCAGTTGGCAGTCAATGCACAGAGGTCAGGCAGGGAGTTTGCCTCTATGTCCGTAAATATGTGCGGGTCGTTTCCAAGTTCTTCACGATACTGCATGGCACACCTGCGTTCCACCTCTCCAGCAAAATTAAAGATAATCTGAGCGTCATAGTCACGGATGACACGGTGCAGGACTTCCTTCATGCATTCCTTAGGCCACACCTTATACTCCTGTCTTGCTGTCGGGGTGGCTATTATCACAGGGCGTGAGAAATCAATACCCTGTTTCTGCATATATGTACGGAAAGCAGCCTTATGCTCATCCGTGACATAAAGCCGGAAGTCCTCACTCTCCTTCACATCGGCAATCTTACTCAGAGGCTGGAGGAGCATGTTGTTCTGCTGTACCCTATTCTTCAGATTGTTGTGGTTGTCAATCTGATAATTCAGTATTCCCTTGCCGTAACCTTTCTTTGAACCGATGCGGAACGGAGTAGACAACGAGAAAAGCGAGAACCACAAGGTCTTGATTGTGCCACGCATGTCGATAATCACGTCGTAATGAGTGGAGTGCATGATTTTCCATACCTTGGAAATGTATTTCAGAAAGTTGTGGTTTTCCTCGTTGTCAAAAGTGATGACATGATCCACATCAGGATGATTCTCATAAAGCAAGTGAATACCTTTGTTAATCACCAGGTCTACGTTTGCACCGGGGAACGTCTGTTTCAGACTATGACACAGTGCCATTGAGAGAACCGAATCCCCTACTCTCCTAAAACGGATTACCAATATGTTTCTGACTTCACAATTCATATTGTATTATTTACAATTTACGAATTTACTATTTCTTCGGGCACTGCGACCACTCAGGCGAGCAGAGCTCGGAGTCCTATTTATTTACTATTTAATCATTTCTTCGAGCACTACAGCCACCCAGGCGAGCAAAGCTCGGAGCCATTGTAATTTACGATTTACAATTTACTATTTACTAATTCCCTAATTCAAAGCCTGATTCATTCGTGAAGATTCGTGGTTTACTCCCTAATTCCACATTCCTAATTCCCCATCATTTCCTGGGCTGCCTGCAGATTATTAAAAAGATAGGTTTTCAATTTGGCGAACCCTTCATCCATAGTGTCCGACAAGTTTCCGTTCAGGTACATGAACTCCCGTCCTTCGGATGGTTTGAACACATAGAGACGGTCTTCATCTCTGGCACCCATGATGTCGTCGGCACAATAGAATACACATGGCCGGCTGCCTTTCATAAGGTCGATGCCAAAATTACGGATATTGTATTCTATTCCCAGAATACTCAAGACTGTAGGCTGTACGTCCATTTGCACACCCCAATTATCGCATATAAGATGCCTTCCGCCAGGAGAGAAGATAATGAGAGGTATGTGATTATACGACTGCGGCATCTCGTTCTCAGCCTCTCCTGCCAGCATTCCATGATCTCCAAGCAGGACAAAGACGGTGTTGTTATACCAATCCTGCCGGCTTGCTGCATCGAAGAACCCACGGAGCGACCAGTCAGCATACTCCACTATCTGCTGTTCAATTCTTCCACTCCGAGGCTTGAACTTGTCCGGTATGACATACGGAGGATGGTTACTGATACTCAGAAGCGTTGCAAAGAAGGGTTCGGATTGCTTATTCAGCCTGTTTACGGCGTATTCATACAGGAAGTCATCCTGTACCCCGAAACTGTTGACAACCTTGTCTGCCGGATAGTCTTCCTGCGAATAAATCTCCTCATAACCATTGGTGCGGAAGAACGCATTCATGTTGTCGTACTGCGACTCATGGGTCATAAAGAACATTGTTCTGTAGCCGAGTGATTGCAGAATTGTTGGCAGTCCTTCGTATTGCGGTATATTCGAGCCCTTCATCATATTCCTTTCCAGTATTGCCGGATATGAATAAAGTGTGGCGAACATTCCCTGATTGGTATGGATTCCAGTGGAATAGAAGTTTGTGAAAAGAATGCTCTCCGATGCCAGGCTGTCGAGGAACGGAGTGAGGTTGTCCTTATTTCCAAATGTCCCCATGAGGTTCGCGCTCATTGATTCCATGAATATAAGCACGACATTCCGCCTCTTTCCTGATACGGTAGATACGGGTGGCTGTTCCTGATTGTCATCTGTCCACCCATAATACTTCGCAGCACTCCCGACAGCCTCGTTGGGGTCTGTCAGGTGCAGTTTCTTGTTTTCGGGACGGAAATCATCCAATGTACTGGTGAGCAGATTGAAAGTAGGACTCACACCAAGCTGGTTCAGGAAAGCATCCTCACAGTAATAAGCCGCACTAACCTTTATCGGATTGTATCCTGTCCGTCCCCTGATTCCGAACACACAAAGTCCCAGTGAGAGAACACCGATAAGGGCTGTTGCCCAGCGTTTGTCGGAATGCTTTCGTTCGTCGGCAAACGATTTGCACATCCTGTCCGTCATCCTTACAAACAGGAAGACGACAACGATGAACGCAATCAGAGGAGGGTAATAAGACGGTTCTCCGAACAAAAGTCCGAATGTCTGTGTTCCATATTCTGCCCAGTTCCAGATACTGGAGTTGATGTTTTTGAAGAAATACTGAAAGTACGGAATGTTCGCTGCAGAAATAAGAAACACCAACGACCAAAGGAACTGCATCCACACAAGTATGGGTTTCAGCAACCATTTCCCACTATATCCTATCAGGCAACTGACTACGGTTGCAAGAAGAGGTATTATGAGAATGTAGCATCCTACGACATTATCCAGCCACAATCCACGCAGGAATGCCCCTACCGGAAGGAAAGTCTGACATGAAGTTTCCGCCGACATCATGTCATGTCCAACGAAGAACAATGCCAGCCTCAGGATAAACGTAATCAGCAATCCCACGCCATGAACCCCCAAAAGGAAGCCCAAAACTTCAAGAAACCGTCTCATAAGGTGCAAAGTTAATAATTAATATCGAAATATTGAGTAAAAGCCGAACTAATTTCATTTTTCATTTTCCATTATTCATTTTTAATCGTACTATCGCTCGTTTCACTCGCGCAAGATACTCACGCTCGGAAATAAAAATAAATGCTGATTTATTTTATATTTCGCTCGCTTAATCGTATCTTTGCAAAAAATTACGACATTATGGTATTACTCAGCTTTGACACGGAAGAATTTGATGTACCCCGAGAGCACGGAGTGGATTTTTCCCTTGAGGAGGGGATGAAGGTTTCTGCCGTAGGAACCAACCGCATACTCGATACACTCAGGGATAACGGTGTGAAGGCTACATTCTTCTGCACGTCGAACTTCGTTAGGAACGCTCCCAAGGAAATGCAGCGCATCATGGACGAGGGGCACGAGGTGGCATGTCACGGTTGCGACCATTGGCAGCCAAAAGCCACTGATGTCCGTCGGTCGAAGGAAATCATTGAAGGTCAGCTTGGAATCAGGTGCTACGGATACCGTCAGCCGAGGATGTTCCCCGTAAGCGATGAAGAAATTGAAGCCTGCGGGTATAAATACAAC
>JAZQPD010000154.1:0-10751 GCA_045628285.1 Bacteroidaceae bacterium | reverse complement strand
TACTTGGTGGAGCCGACCAGTGGGGCAACATCACCACAGGCTCTGAACTAATCAGAAGAATCAATGGCACAGAGTGCTTTGCACTCACCTGTCCGTTGGTAACAAAGGCTGACGGCACCAAGTTCGGCAAAACGGAGAAGGGCAACATCTGGTTGAATCCTGATTATACATCTCCTTACGAATTCTACCAGTTCTGGATGAACACCAGCGATGAAGACGCAAAACGATACATCAAGATATTCACCACTCTCACTCAGGACGAAGTAGAAGACCTCATCGCAGAACAGGATGCTGACCCAGGACTCCGTCCGCTCCAGAAGCGTCTTGCAAAAGAACTTACAATCATGGTTCACAGTGAGAAAGACTATGAAATGGCAGTTGAAGCAAGCCAGATTCTCTTTGGCAAGGCAACTAAGGAAAACCTCCTCCGACTTGACGAGAAGACTCTCCTCGCAGTATTCGACGGTGTGCCTCACTTTGAATTGAGCAAGTCCGACCTTGAAGGTGGCGTCAAAGCCGTTGACCTCTGCACCGAGAAGGCAAATATCTTCCCAAGCAAGGGCGAGATGAGAAAACTGACTCAAGGCGGTGGCGTAAGCATCAACAAGGACAAACTCGCCGCTTTTGATCAAGTACTGACCGAAACCGACCTCATTGATGGCAAGTATCTCCTTGTTCAGAAAGGCAAGAAGAACTACTTCCTCATTACATTCAAATAATGAATTATGAACTACTTATTATTTACCATTTACCATTTACGATTTACCATTTATTTACGATTTGGTAATTTAGACATACTATCTAAGTCAATAGTCGGTAAAATGATGAAATGACTAAATGGAGAATAAATGGTAAATCGTAAATGGTAAATTGTAAATAAACTGAATTATGAATTATGAACTGAAAAAATACTGGCCTGATGCCATTTGTATACTGTTGTTCGTAGTAATCTCCTATGCTTACTTCGCTCCAGCAGTGTTCGACGGAAGACGACTGAACCAGCACGACAATAGTGCTGCAGATGGGTTGGGAGTGGAACTCAACCAGTATCGTGATGCCAACGATGGCGACACACCACGATGGATAAACTCCATCTTCGGAGGAATGCCAACCTACCAGATTGCACCAAGTTACAACTCCACAGAAGGCTTGTCAATCTATCAGGCCATCTATCGTCTCGGTCTGCCCGACTATGTGTTCTACATATTCATCAGCATGCTCGGGTTCTACATCATGCTCCGTGCCTTCGACTTCAGGCAGTGGATGGCTGCCCTCGGAGCGATTATCTGGGCGTTCTCAAGCTATTTCTTCATCATCATCGCAGCGGGACACATCTGGAAGGTGTTCACATTAGCCTACATACCACCGACAATAGCCGGTATGGTGCTGTGCTACAGGAAGAAATACCTCGGAGGATTTGTCATTACCACATTGTTCGCCAGTATGCAGATCATCAGCAACCACATCCAGATGACCTATTATTTCCTCATTCCGGAAATACTGATGGTCGTTGCATTTCTCATCGACTCACTCCGCAAGAAGGATTTTGCGGGATGGCTGAAGGCATCTGGCTGTGTGGCGGCAGCGGCAGTAATTGCAATAGGAATCAATTCGTCCAATCTCTACCATACATACGAATACGCAAAGGACACCATGAGAGGCAAGTCGGAACTTGTGAAACATGGAAAGACTGAAGACCAGACAGACAGCGGACTTGAGAGAAGCTACATCACCAACTGGAGTTATGGAATCGGTGAGACATGGACCTTCCTTGTTCCAAACCTCATGGGTGGAGCGAGCGTTCCGCTTTCGGAAAATGAGACAGCAATGAAGAAGGCAGACAGCCAACTCAACAGTGCCGGAATCTACGGAGCATTCACACAATATTGGGGAGAACAGCCTGGCACAAGCGGACCTGTCTATTTGGGCGCACTCGTATGCATGCTGTTCCTCCTTGCCCTGTTCCTCATCCCGAACAGAAACCCGATGAAGTGGGCACTTATAATTGCAACCATACTCTCTGTCCTGCTCTCATGGGGTAAGAACTTCATGGGATTCACAGATTTCTTCATTGACCATGTGCCGATGTACAGCAAGTTCAGGACAGTATCGTCCATACTTGTAGTGGCAGAGTTCACCATTCCTCTCCTTGCACTGCTCGGACTAAGGGAACTGTTTAGTGAAGGATCGCCTTCCGACAGGAAGACAAAACTGAAGGCACTCTATTGGAGTACCGGCATCTCGGCAGGGCTCTGCCTGATTTTTGCAATAGCATCAAATATGTTCTTCGGCGACTGTGTGAGCACGAGTGACCGCCAGGCCATCTCAGAATACGTGGCTAAAGGTTATTTCGACAACAACATGGCGAACAGCATTCTCGCCAGTATCAGTACGATGCGTGGAGCCATGCTCACAGCCGATGCATGGAGAAGTCTTGTCATAATCCTCATCGGTGCGACACTGATCTACCTCATGCTCAAGAGCGAGAGGAAGTCACTCTTCATTCCGATACTCATCATCGCACTGTGCCTCTTCGACATGTGGTCAGTCAACAAGAGATACCTCAACGACAATATGTTCACCGAACCTCAGGTGATGAACGGAGTTCAGAAGACTGATGCCTACCAATGGATTCTTGAGCAGTCGGGTACAAACCGCAACTACCGGGTCATGAACTTCACCGTCAGCACATTCAATGACAATACAACATCTTATTTCTTCAGCAGCATAGGCGGTTATCATGCTGCCAAATTGCGCAGGTATCAGGAACTTATCGAGGAACACATCGGTCCTGAAATGAACAAGGTGTTTGAATATCTCACCCACCCTGACACCGTGGCAAGTGCAGAGACGATGTTCCCTGTCATCAACATGATGAACACAAGATGGTTTGTCATGCCGGCTCAGGATGGCAGGCAGATTCCGGTAGAGAATCCTGCGGCATTCGGAAATGCATGGTTCGTTGACGAGATATTCACAGCCGGTAATGCCAACGAAGAAATCGATGCTCTCCACAGAGTTTCTCCAAAGACAGTGGCTGTAGTGGCCAAGGACTTCATGCCTATTCTCGGCAACATTCCAACTGCGAATCCGGCAGACTCAACAGATGTCCGTACCATTAAGCAGACGAGTCTCACATCCGACGAAGTCAAATATACCGTTGACAGCAAGAATGGTGGCATAGTAGTCTTCTCCGAGATTTACTATCCAGGGTGGCAGGCGACCATAGACGGCAAGCCGGCAGACATTGTCCGGGCAGACTATGTGCTCCGTGCAATGAACGTCCCTGCAGGCAAGCACGAAATTGTCATGCAGTTTAAGCCTGCAAGCGTTGCAACTACTGAGACAATTTCATACATCTGCTTCGCACTACTGACCATCAGTATGATAGCAGAAGTCATCATCTGCTGGAGGAGGAGGAAATCAGGAATTTAGGAATTTAGGAAATCAGGAAATATATTTATGGAAAGAAAAGTAAGAGTACGTTTTGCACCGAGTCCTACAGGACCGCTACATATCGGTGGCGTGCGTACAGCATTGTATAACTACCTCTTTGCAAAACAGCATGAAGGCGACATTATCTTCAGAATCGAAGACACGGACTCCAACCGATTCGTTCCTGGAGCAGAAGAGTATATCATCGAATCATTCAAATGGCTCGGAATAAAGTTCGACGAAGGTGTGTCCTTCGGAGGCGAACATGGTCCGTATCGTCAGTCCGAGAGAAAGGACATCTATAAGAAATATGTTCAGCAACTCCTCGACAACGACAAGGCTTACATTGCATTCGACACTCCAGAAGAACTCAATGCAAAGCGTGCAGAGATTGAGAACTTCCAATATGATGCAAGTACTCGTCAGCAGATGCGCAACTCACTCGTCCTTTCAAAGGAAGAGGTCGACAAACTCATTAGTGAAGGCCATCAGTATGTAGTCCGCATCAAGATTGAGCCAGGTCGTGACGTAGTCGTCCACGATATCATTCGTGGTGATGTGAGTATCAGCTCATCAGTCCTCGACGACAAGGTACTCTACAAGAGTGCAGACCAACTCCCTACATACCACCTCGCAAACATCGTTGACGACCATCTCATGGAGGTCACCCATGTCATTCGTGGTGAGGAATGGCTACCGTCTGCCCCTCTTCATGTATTGCTCTACGAAGCATTCGGCTGGCAGGACACGATGCCTCAGTTTGCCCATCTGCCTCTATTGCTCAAGCCAGTAGGCAACGGCAAGTTGTCAAAGCGCGACGGCGATAAGTTGGGCTTCCCTGTCTTCCCTCTCGAATGGCACGACCCGAAGAGCGGAGAGACCTCATCAGGATATCGTGAGAAAGGGTATCTCCCGGAAGCACTCGTCAATTTCCTCGCACTCCTCGGATGGAATCCGGGAAATGACCAGGAAGTGATGTCGATGGAGGAAATGATTAATCTGTTCGACCTCAGCAAATGCAGCAAGGCAGGAGCACGGTTCGACTATGTAAAGGGCATTTGGTTCAACCATCAGTATCTTCTCAACAGGCCGGCAATGGAATGGACTCCTAAATTCGATGCCATTCTCAAGGCTAATGGCATTGAGAGCACTCCTGAAAAGGAAGCACAGGTAGTTGACATGATGAAGACAAAGGTAATTGAATACCTTGACAATGATAACAACAAGAAGAAGCGCAACATCAGTTTCGTGTCAGACCTCTGGCCGCTCTGCAAGTTCTTCTTCGCTGCACCGGAAACCTACGACCGCGAGGATAAGTTTGTCCGGAAGAACTGGAATGAGAGTACTGCCGACATGATGCGCCAACTCGTCGGCATTCTCAACGGCATAGACGATTTCACGGTCGACAACCAGAAGGCAGCAGTTGATCCTTGGGCAGAACAGACAGGACTTCGTCCTTGGAACGCATGGCGTGTTGCCCTCGTAGGAGCCGGACAAGGCCCGGATATGTATGAACTCTCAGCTTTCCTCGGCAAGAAAGAGACTATCAGCCGAATAGAAAAGGCAATTGGGATATTAGGATAATTCCGAAAAGTGGACACTGACAATTTAAGATTGATAACTTATAATTCATTGTTAACTATTAACTGTTAACTGATAACTAAATCAATGTATTCAATAGGAATATACCTGATGGTCATTGTCTGTGCAATAATGAGTCTGTTCAAGAAACAACTCCGTAAGCAGATGCATGGTCAGGCAAAGACTCTCTTCAAACTTAAGAAAGAAATCAAGAAGGACGACAAGGTCATCTGGTTTCACTGTGCCTCTTTGGGAGAATTCGAACAAGGACGGTTGCTGATGGCAAGGGTAAGGCACGAAAAGCCTGAATACAAGATATTGCTCACATTCTTCTCCCCCTCAGGCTATGAAGTCATGAAGGACTTTGAAGGTGCCGATGTGATATGCTATCTGCCGTTTGACACTCCGGGCAATGCAGCCAGTTTCCTCAAATTGGCACATCCCGAGATTGGTATTCTCGTGAAATATGAATTCTGGGCAAACTACATCTACATTGCTCAACTGCTGCATATAAAGATGTATAGCATCTCCAGCATCTTCCGCGAGAGCCAGTTCTTCTTCAAGTGGTATGGCAATGTCGGTCCACTCAAGCACCTCACTCACTTGTATGTGCAGAATCAGGAAAGCAAAGACATCCTGCTACGACATAATGTGAAAAATGTATCCGTAGTGGGTGATACACGCTTCGACCGGGTAATTCTCGTGAAGAAGATGTCGTCAAACCTTCCTCTTGTCAAGACATTTTGCGACGGCAGGAAAACATTCATCGTAGGCAGCAGTTGGGAGACCGACGAGGAAGTCTACATTCCTTACATGAACAATCATAGGGACTGGAAACTCATCATCGCCCCTCACAAACTGACAGGCCATCACATGAAGTCCATCGAACAGATGCTCGAAGGTCGTAAGGTTGTATATTACTCACAGTTTGCCGACAATGAGTTCAACCAGAAAGCCGGTACTCTCGAGAATATTGACCAACAACTTCGTGATGCAGACGTATTTATCATCGACTTCTTCGGCAAGTTGGCATCCATCTACCGATATGCCGACATTGCAATGGTCGGTGGAGGATTCTTCCCTGGTGGAGTCCACAATGTGCCTGAAGCTGCAGTATATGGCGTGCCTGTAATTCTCGGTCCCGTCAACGAAAAATATCTCGAAGTGCAGGAACTCAAGCAATGCAAAGGTTGCATAGAAGTTCAGGATGCAGAGGAATTTGCATCACAGATGGACCGCCTCATCGAAAGCGGGGAATATCGCAAGGAAGTAGGCGACAAGGCTCGCGAATACATCTACAGTAAGGCTGGTGCAGTCGACAAGTGCTACGAAGCCATCTTCAACGGAAATCAATTATGATTGAGGATTGTAAATTAGGATTTATGAATTATAAATAGCATTATGGTAAAACAAAAAAGATTCTTTTTAGCAGAGGATGAGATACCTCGCCAATGGTATAACATCCAGGCAGATATGAAGAATAAGCCTCAGCCGATGATCAATCCTGAGACTCATCAGCCTATGAAGGCAGAGGACCTCTTCCCTATTTTCTGTGAGGAATGTGCGCGTCAGGAAGTCAACACCACAGATGCATGGATTGACATCCCGGAGAAAGTACGCGAACTCTACGCCTACTACCGCAGCACACCGCTCGTCCGTGCCTACGGACTGGAGGAAGCCATCGGCACCCCTGCACACATCTATTTCAAGAACGAGAGTGTCAGCCCTATTGGCAGCCACAAACTCAATTCAGCACTTGCCCAGGCCTACTATGCAAAGCAACAGGGAATCAAGAGCATCACTACAGAGACCGGTGCCGGACAATGGGGAGCAGCCCTTTCCTATGCAGCCAGCGTGTTCGGACTTGAGGCTGCCGTCTATCAGGTTAAGATAAGCTACAATCAGAAACCATACCGCCGCAGCATAATGCAGACGTTCGGAGCACAGATCACTCCATCGCCTTCCATGTCTACCCGTGCCGGCAAGAACATCATCAATGCTAATCCAAACTGTCAAGGTTCACTCGGAACTGCAATATCAGAAGCCGTAGAACTCTGCCAGACCACGGAGAACTGCCGCTACACCCTCGGTTCGGTCATGAGCCATGTATCCCTCCACCAGACCATTATCGGTCTTGAGGCAGAAAAGCAGATGGCAATGGCAGGAGAATATCCCGACATCATCGTGGCATGTTTCGGAGGCGGTAGCAACTTCGGAGGAATCGCATTCCCATTCATGCGCCACAACTTCAGTGGGGAACGCCACACACGCTTCGTTGCAGCCGAACCCGAGAGTTGTCCGAAACTCACAAAAGGTATATTCCAGTACGATTTCGGCGATGAGGCAGGCTATACTCCGATGATACCGATGCTTACCCTCGGTCATGAATTCATGCCAGCCAACATCCATGCCGGAGGACTTCGCTACCATGGAGCAGGAGCCATCGTCAGCCAGTTGATGCACGACGGACTCATGGAGGCTGTGGATGTCCAGCAAATCGAAACCTTCGATGCAGCACTTCTCTTTGCAAAGACAGAAGGAATCATCCCTGCACCGGAGTCGGCTCATGCCATTGCAGCCACCATTCGCGAGGCAAAGGAATGTACCAGGACTGGAGAAGAGAAGGTCATACTCTTCAACCTTACAGGTCACGGACTCATCGACATGGCGGCCTACGAGCAGTACCTGTCAGGCAGTCTCCACAACTACGCCACCACCGACGAGGACATCCGCAAATATACCGACCGACTCGAGAAGATTATAAAATGAACCTTAGGCCATTAGCTAACAACCATTAGCTAATGGCTATTTCTTCACCTTGCTGAAACAGAAACAGATGGCGGCAACAACCATGCCGTTGATTGACGGAATGCCCCAACTTACGAGATTGGCAACTACGGCACCAAGTACAACACCTGCAATGGCAAACCAGTTCACGTCCGGTTCAGGCATCGTACCCTCGTTGTACTTCTTTCTGTTCATGAAATAACTCATTACGAGAATGATTCCGATTGGAGGCAGGGTGCAGTTGAGCACATTCAGCCATCCGCAGAAGTTCCAGTAGAGCCATACGGCAGCCAAGGTTCCGATGATACCAGCCACAAGCACCATCTCCTTCTTGCTCCAGCCAGTGATGTTGGCAAGTCCCAGACCGGAAGTATACAGGGCATTGTCGTTTGTCGTCCAGATGTTAAGACCAAGGATAAGCACAGCGAAATAGAACAAATTCAGGCTGAGCATCACCTCGAAAATGTCGTTGCCACCCACATAGATGCTTGAAACGGCACCGAAGAGGAACATCAGCGAATTGCCAATGAAGAAGGCACATACGGTCACGATGGCACCCACCTTGCCGTTCTTTGCAAAACGCGTGAAGTTAGGAGTAGCCGTACCACCCGATACGAAACTGCCGATGACCAGTCCTGCACCGGCAATGACCGACATGTCCTTCGAACCCTTTGCAAACTGCTCTATCAGCGAACAGTCGCCCCTCTGAGTGGCAAGAATCATTGCCACCGTACCAAGTATGGCAATAAGAGGCACGGCAATGTAACTGATGATGGTAAGAGTCTTTATGCCATAATATGCACTGGCAGTCATGAGCACACCGGCAACGATGACAAGCAGATAGCCCTCCCAAGGCATACTGTCGGGAGTAACCTCAAGACCCATTATCTCCTTAGCCACCGGAATGGCGAACATAGCCAGACCCACTCCGAACCATCCGATCTGAGTGAACGAAATCATGGCACTCGGAAGCCAGCTGCCCCTCGTACCGAAACTCTTGCGTGCAAGCATGTCGAGAGTCAATCCGCTCTCTGCACCTGCATATCCCAGTGCACCGGTGTATGCACCAAGGATGACTCCACCAAGAACCAGTGCCCAGACAAAACCGTAGAAGTCAAGTCCGTTTGCGAGGTTCTGGCCAACCCACATACTTGCTGAGAAAAAAGTGAATCCCAGCATAATCATAAACATACTCAATGTACTTACACGGTGCTTCTTGGATACAGAATCCTGCGTGAAGTCATAGTCGAATTTTTCCTTTTTGGCCATAATCTGATTAATTTATAATTTATAATTCATAATTTCCAGTTCGCAATCATCTTCTGAGCAATTTCTTTCAGCGTCTTTTCTTCCGCCACCTTATTTATATATGCGTGTTCCAAGTCATACAAGTCCCTGTTGCTTCCTTTTGGATAGTGCACCACCTCGAGCCATTCGCCATATTCTACAGACGGTTCATAACCAATCTTTTCGGCAAGGAAAGCCCTCATGTCCGTCTTGTCAGCCACACGGAGGATGTCGCTCCAATATTCCATCACCTCCTCGAAATGCACAGGAATCTCGTATCTCCTTGCGCCCCCGTCGTAGATGATGCATTTCTCAAACAGTGCATCCCCATCCGTCGTCAGCACATACCTTCTGAAGTCAGGAGCTATCACTCCCCCCTTCCATCCGAAATCAATGTCCGGCACATTCACTCCAGTCACACCCTTGTCCTCGTACACCGTGAAAATTCCCTCATAGAACACACAGGTGAAGCCCTCGAACTCCGGCCAATAGGTCCTTATCTGCCTCGTGAACTGTTCCATAAGGTCTATGGCCTTGGTTCCTCCGATGGTGAAGAACACAATCCTGCGTATGCTGCCACCCTCACTGCGGAACTTGTCGAACAGATACTGGAAACACATCCTCAGTGTATCGCCCGAGGCAATGATGTCGCCAATCATGATTGAGACATCCCTCCCCACACTCAGTTTCTCGTACCTGATGTCGAGACCCGTAATCACCTTGTTCTCTATTATGCGCTCGCACGAGATGAAATGCATGTTCCTTACCGTCAGTCCGGTGCGGTAGGCAGCCTCCTCAAGAGGATAGTTCAGTCCGCCCCTGAGTATGGTCAGAATATCGAAATCCCCAGTCATCCCGTCCTCCATCAGATACTGCAAGGCAGCTGTCGTAGGAGCCAGCATCGACAGATACGACTCAAAACCCACCACCTTCGGTGAAGCCATCAGTCGCCTTGTGCCCGGATCCGACACAACGAAATACCTGTTCACCGCCTTGGTGCCGTTAAGGGAATAAATACTTGATTGTCCTGTCTGCCGTACCAGTTCCAATACCCCGGAACCATTGTCCAACACCTCAGGTCTGCCCGAAAAAGTCATTGCCGTAAACACCGAATCACACATAAGCCGACACATTAATTTCTTTCGGGCTGTAAAGTTACAAAAAAACACTGAAAACGAAAACGAAAACGAAAACTTTTTATTGCCAGCCAGAGAGAATTCCCGTTTCTTCCAACATTTTATATAAATTTGTTCAAGTTTCGCAAGTCATAACCCTGAAAGGGTGCAATAGACCAGCACAGGGTAAAACCCTGTGTATAAGGATATAATCTCCCATTCAAGCCCTGTATGGGCGAAATAATTCCATATCTTCCGACAATATGAAATTATTTCGTACCGGAGTTTGGCCTGAGCTCCGTCGAAGGGGCACTCTTGGAATTTGCCACCCCAATTACGTAGTGCTATCGCACTACGCTATGTTATATCGCACTTTCAGTGCTGAGATACAGTATGTTAGTAACTTGCGAAACTTGAATACCTGAGTCCACTTTAAAAAGTCGGATACATAAAGAGTGCTTACAAAATGATAGATGATATGCTTCTGCCATCAAATAGAGAGGTCAACATTCCCATTGTTTAGGATATTTCTATCTGAATAATTAG
>JAZQPD010000153.1:0-9236 GCA_045628285.1 Bacteroidaceae bacterium | reverse complement strand
AATTTTACTTTCATTTTGCTAATTATTCAGATAGAAATATCCTAAACAATGGGAATGTTGACCTCTCTATTTGATGGCAGAAGCATATCATCTATCATTTTGTAAGCACTCTTTATGTATCCGACTTTTTAAAGTGGACTCAATACCGTATTGTTTCTGAATAAACCCACCTGTGAGCGGATACGGACTCCTGCAACTGCAGTCCTGAACTTACCTCCGTTCATGGGTGAATCTGCTTCCGCTCACTTTAGACTGAAGCGAAAATCGAGTAAAAAATAAAAACTTTTTGTTTTATTTTGTATTTCGCTCACTTATTCGTATATTTGCAGGAAATATTACCAAAAACCTGAATAGATGAACTTGAATCGTTTTATAAAATGTGGACTTTTGACTGTTTGGGCCTTTGTGTGTGTATCGGGAAACGGTTTCGGTAGCATCAATGTGGTTCCGCGTCCTCAGGAAGTGACGGAACTCGAAGGGATGCTGAAGGTGAAACCAGGCAAACTCGACTCCTATATTATATATAAGGTGGATCAGGCTCTCGGTGAGGAGGCGTACACTTTGGAGGTTTCAAAGAAGAGCATCATCATTTCCTCGTCATCGGATTCAGGCAAGTTTTATGCATTGCAGACGCTCAAACAGATGATGAGCCCAAGCAATGGTGAGTCAAAAGAAACCGAACTGATTCCTTGTTGCGTTATAAAAGATGCACCGGCGTTCAGATACAGGGGTGCCCATCTTGATGTGTGTCGGCATTTCTTCACGAAGGAGGATGTGAAAAAGTACATCGACATAATGGCTCTTCACAAACTCAACCGACTGCACTGGCATCTCACCGAAGATCAGGGCTGGCGTCTGGAAATCAAGGCTTATCCGAAACTGACTCAGATTGGTGCATGGAGAGATGGCACGATGATTGGCAAGGACTGGGCTTCGAACGATGGAAAGCGCCACGGTGGATTCTATACTCAGGACGATGCTCGCGAAATCGTGAGGTATGCTGCAGAGAGATTCATCACCGTGATTCCTGAAATTGAAATTCCAGGCCATGCCCGTGCTGCTCTTGCTTCCTATCCTGAACTGGGTTGCAGAGGCAAAGACTATACGGTAGCAACTACCTGGGGGGTATTCCCTGAGGTGTTCTGTCCGGGAAAGGAAGAGACTTTCAAGTTCTGGGAGACTGTGCTGACAGAAGTAATCGGCATTTTCCCGTCGAAGTACATTCATATCGGAGGCGACGAATGTCCGAAGGACGAATGGAAGAAGTGTCCTCTGTGTCAGAAGAGAATCAAGGAAGAAGGACTGAAAAATGAAGCCGAACTGCAGAGCTATGTGACTCGTAGGGTAGAGGCTTTCCTCAATGATAGAGGTCGCAGCATCATCGGTTGGGACGAAATACTCGAAGGAGGTGTGACTCCAACTGCAACAATAATGAGTTGGCGAGGTGTTGCCGGAGGCATTCAGGCTGCAAAATCGGGTAATCATGTTATCATGACTCCTACAGATTACTGCTATCTTGACTATTACCAGACGAAGGAAGAGTCGAAGACTTTGCTCGGAATCGGAGGGTATGTTCCTTTGGAGAAGTGCTATTCGTTTGACCCCTATAATGGATTGGACAAGAGTCAGCAGAGATTCATCATGGGAGTTCAGGGAAATCTCTGGACGGAGTATATTTCTGAATTCGAACGAATTCAGTACAATCTGCTTCCACGAGTTGCTGCACTCGCAGAGGTGGGGTGGACTTACGGCAAGAAAGACTTCGCGGACTTCCGTAAACGAATGATGCATCTGAAGGAATATTACGATGCTTATGGGTGGAAGTACGGGGAACTGCGCTGAACTTCGCTGAGTGAACTCATCGAAGAGTGAAGAGTGAAAAAATATTGATCAGAAAATATATATTTAACAATTAAAGATAATTATTATGAAAAGAATCACGATGATTGCCTTGATGGTGCTGTGTGTATGCACATCGTGGGCGCAGAAGAACAAGGGAACCTGGGACAGCAAATGGTCGGTGAAAGATGGTGTAATCGTCTTTGATGAACCAAAGAGGGCTCCCGGACAGAAGAGTATGCTGGAATTCAGGGCAGAGCCTCTGAAGACTGTAAGGGTAGGTTTCGTAGGACTCGGAATGAGAGGCCCGGATGCAGTGAACCGTTTTACATATATTGAAGGAGTGGAAGTCAAAGCCCTTTGTGACAAATATGCCGATAGGGCAGAGGGCTGCCAGAAGATATTGACTAAGGCGGGAAAACCTCAGGCAACCGTGTATAGCGGCGATGAAGGCTACAAGCAGTTGTGCGAGCGAAACGACATTGACCTCGTCTACATTGCTACAAACTGGCAGTTGCACGTGCCTGTAGCACTCTACGCTATGGAGCACGGAAAGCATGTTGCCATCGAAGTGCCTTCTGCACCTTCACTTGCAGATTGCTGGAAACTCATCGATACTTCCGAAAGAACTCGCAAGCATTGCATGATGCTCGAAAACTGCGTGTATGACTTCTTCGAACTCACTTGTCTCAACATGGCACAGAAGGGGTTGTTCGGTGAAGTCCTTCACACGGAAGGTGCTTACATCCACAATCTCGAACCATATTGGGATGCATACGCAGACAACTGGCGCCTTGACTTCAACCAGAAGCATGGTGGTGACGTGTATGCAACTCACGGATTCGGTCCTTGCTGTCAAGTCCTCAACATCCACAGAGGCGACAAGATGGAATACCTGACCTCAATGAGTACAAAGTCGGTGAACGGTCTTGCTCTTGCAAAGAAGAAGATGGGTTCAGAGACATTTGCTACAGGCGACCATATCGTCACGCTCGTAAAGACAAAGAGCGGAAAGAGCATGGAAATACAGCATAATACATTCACTCCTCGTCCATACAACAGAATGTATCAGTTGACCGGTACGGAAGGCTTTGCCAACAAATATCCCGTTTCCGGTTTCACTTTCCGCAACAAGAACATCGACCGTGTGGCCATGCCGAACATTCCACAGCTTGATGAACATGATTTCGTGCCAGATGCCGTGAAGAACCAACTCCTGAAACATTATCAGCATCCGATTCATCAGGAAATCGAGGACATGGCAAAGAAGGTCGGAGGTCATGGAGGTATGGACTTCGTGATGGACTATCGTCTCGTTTACTGTCTGAGAAACGGTCTTCCACTCGATCAGGATGTGTATGACCTTGCTGAATGGTGCTGCATAGCTGAACTGAGTGAACTCAGCAATGCCAACAACTCAATGCCGGTAAAGGTTCCGGACTTTACTCGTGGTGACTGGAACAAACTGAAAGGATTGCATTTCTATATGAAAGGAGAGTAACTTCGATGACTAAACTCATCGAAGAGTGAAAAGTGAAAAGTGAATAGTGAATAGTGAAATCTGAAATTATGGAATTATTAGATATTGCCAAGCAATTTGCACTTAAGGGAGAAATAGAGTGCATCAAGCCATTGGGTGAGGGATTCATCAATGACACATTCATAGTCAAGACAGTAGGGGACAATCCGAATTATATTCTTCAGAGGAAAAATCATAATGTGTTCCCGAATGTACCTGAGATGATGGACAACATCGTGAAGGTGACGGCTCACATGAAGGCAAAGATTCTTAATGCAGGGGGTGACCCTATGAGAGAAACCTTGACAGTCATCTTCACGAAGGACGGACTACCTTATTATTATGATGCACCAAACTATTGGGCGGTGTGTGTGTTCATCGAAGGTTCGGTGACTATCGACAACGCTACTTCTCTTGACCTCTGTTTCAAGGGCGGTCAGGGAATAGGACGTTTCCAGAAGATGCTGGCTGACTACAAGGCTCCGCTTCACGAGACTATAAAGGGGTTCCACAACATCAAGTTCCGCTACGAACAGTGGGACGATACACTCAAGCGCGACCAATTCGGATTGGTGAAGACCGTTCAGGAAGAAATCAGTTGGGTGGAGAGCCGTCGTCAGCAGATGCTCGATTTTTGGAAACTGGTTGAGAACGGCGATCTCCCAATGCGTGTGACTCACAACGACACAAAACTCTCAAACATTCTCTTCGACAAGGAGGGTGATGTTCTTTGTGCCATAGACCTCGATACCTGTATGAGCAGTACGGCACTGAACGATGTAGGTGATGCGCTGAGAAGTTACACCAACACAGGTGCAGAGGACGATCAGGATCTGACTAAAGTATCAATGGACATCAATCGGTTCAAGGCTTATGTCGGAGGCTATCTCAGCGAGATGAAGGACTCACTCAACGACTGTGAGAAGGAATGGTTGGCATTCAGTGCCATCTACATCACGTTCGAACAAGTACTCCGATTCTTAATGGACTACATTGATGGTTCTACATATTGGAAAATTCAATATCCGACTCACACACTTGTGCGCACCCAGGCTCAGTATAAACTCTTGCTGAGCATGGAAGAGCAGTATGACGAGATGAAGAAAATCGTAAAGGAACTGCTTGCTTAGCCAAAAGCTGATGCTTCGGCAACGGTGGCAAAAATAGTAAAGAATAAATCGTAAATAGTAAATGAATCATTATGTCAAGTAAAAAAATTAACATTCCGGTAGCTCTTGCGTTCGTGGGACTTATGTTCTTCTCGCTGGGTTTTGCACTTGGTATCAACTCCTTCCTCATTCCTGTACTGAAGGGTGGGTTGGAAATCAGTTCATCCACATCATACCTGCTCATAGCAGCAACCTTCGTGCCGTTCCTCATATTCGGCTATCCTGCATCCATGCTGATAAGCAAGATTGGCTACAAGGGCACTATGGCAGTATCCTATGTACTCTTTGCACTTGCATTTGGAGGCTATATCCTCAGTGCTCACGAGACCAGCCTGGCTCTCTTTCTCCTTGCCTCATTCATAAGCGGTACTGCAAACACTGTGCTCCAGGCTGCAGTGAATCCTTACATCACTATTCTCGGTCCGATAGAGAGTGCTGCACGCAGGACTTCCATCATGGGCATCTGCAATAAGCTTGCATGGCCAGTGGCTCCGCTCTTCCTTGCCTTCGTAATCAACAAGGCTGTCGGTGAGACTCAGTTGGCTGACCTTGATAAGCCGTTCTGGATTATCATTGCAGTATTTGTGCTGTTGGGTGTCATATCCCTCCTTGCTCCGCTACCAGAGGTGAAGGCTGTAGGTGAAGATGAAACAGAGGCTCAGGATTGTCCTTATGCTGCATCAAAGACAAGCATCTGGCAGTTCCCGCACCTGCTTCTCGGATGTCTTGCGTTGTTCGTATATGTTGGAGTTGAGACTGTATCACTCAGTACACTCGTTGACTATGCAAGCAGTTACGACTTGCCAAATGCTGACAGTTATGCATGGATTCCTTCAATCGGAATGGTGATTGGCTACGTTTGCGGTATTATATTCATTCCTAAGTACCTCAAGCAGTCAACAGCTCTTGTGATTTGCTCATGGGTGGCTATTGCAGGAAGTATTCTGGTACCATTGGTTCCAACAAATGCAGGAATTTGGTGCATCGGACTCCTTGCCCTCGGATGCTCATTGATGTGGCCTGCAGTATGGCCTCTGGCAATGACAGACCTCGGACGGTTCACAAAGGCAGGAGGAGGACTCCTTACCACAGCAATGGCAGGTGGTGCAGTAGTGCCTTATCTCTTCGGACTCCTGAAGGACAGCGTGGGTATGCAGAACGCCTACTGGATTTGCCTGCCATGCTTCCTCATCATCCTTCTGTTCGGAACCCGCTGGTACAAGATTAGAAAGTAAACAGACTCGTATCGCTAATCTGCACGAATTTCGCAAAGCAGCATCTTGCTGCTTGTGGGATTTGTGCAGATTATTATTGAAAGAAATACAGACTCGAAATTAATGGAAATGACAAACCGGCAAATATTCATCAGAGGTGTTCGTGTAGGTATGCCTATTGCGTTAGGATATTTTGCTGTAGCCTTCTCGTTGGGCATCATAGCAAGGAAGGCCAGTCTCATTCCCTTTCAAGGGTTTGTCAGCAGTGCATTCACCCGTGCATCGGCCGGAGAGTACGGGGTGTATGCTCTGATTGCTGTAGGTACTTCGTGTGCTGAAGTTGCCATGATGTGTCTGATTGCCAATTTGAGATACTTGCTGATGAGTTCTGCCCTTACGCAGAAATTGTCGGATTCGACCTCAATGTTGACAAGGGTATTTCTTGGTTGTTGCATGACTGATGAGGTATTTGGTGTCTCAATAGCATATCCGGGAAGACTTGCTCCGGCATATACTTTCGGTGCGGCTTCAATATCTACGCTTTGCTGGGCATTGGGTACTGCCTGCGGGATAGTTGCGGGTAATGTGTTGCCTACGAATATCGTGTCAGCACTTAGTGTCGCTTTGTACGGCATGTTCATTGCAGTTTTCGTTCCTCCTTCCAAGCAAAACAAGAATGTCTGCATGGCAGTGTGTGTAAGTTTCTTGTTAAGTTGGCTATGCTCGATTGCTCCAATGATTTCTGAAATAAGTTCGGGATTGCGTACAATCTTACTGACAATCGTCATTTCTGCTGTTGCTGCACTGCTGAAACCGGTCGGAAATGGAGAAGAAGGTGGTGAATGATCACAATAAATGTGGGAATATGATCTGGACATATATAATATTGATGATTGTTGTAACTAATCTCATCAGAGTCCTTCCGATGACATTGATAAGGAAACGAATAACGAATCCGTTTCTTTGCAGCTTCCTTTATTATGTGCCGTATGTCACTTTGTCGGTGATGACATTTCCTGCCATAATGGATGCCACCTCATGTCCGGGGATAGGACTCGTGTCGTTTGTTGCCGGAATCATCTCTGCATGGAGGGGATTGGGCTTGTTCGCCGTCTCGGTAATATGTTGTTCTACGGTCTTCATTCTTGAACTTTTTGTGTGATGTTGATGTGTTCTTACTCATTTTTATAGTCATACAAGCAAAAATATCAATGAAGAGTGCAAAAAATTTTGTCAGTTGAAAAAAATTGCTTACCTTTGCACGCTGTTTAAAAATCCCGACAAGAAATAAAGCAGAAAATTAAAGGAAAACGATATGTCTAATATTTGTCAAATTACCGGTAAGAAGGCAGTGATTGGTAATAATGTATCACACTCACTGCGCAGAACAAAGAGACGCTTCAATGTCAACTTGTTCGTCAAGAAGTTCTATTATGTAGAAGAAGATTGTTGGATTGCTTTGAAAGTCAGTGCACACGGACTTCGTATCATCAACCGCATTGGTCTCGATGCAGCCCTCAAGCAGGCTGTGGCAAAGGGCTATTGCGATTGGAAAGACATCCAGATTATTGCTTAATTTTTTTAAGGAGGACTAAACAATGGCTAAGAAACAGAAAGGTAATAGAATCCAGGTGATTCTTGAATGTACAGAGATGAAGGAAAGTGGACTTCCTGGAACATCCCGTTACATCACAACAAAGAACCGTAAGAACACTCCAGACCGTCTGGAACTTAAGAAGTATAACCCTATCCTTAAGAAAATGACAATTCACAAGGAGATTAAGTAAAAAACAGTAAGATATGGCAAAGAAAGCGGTCGCTTCTCTCCACGACAAAGAGGGTCGCGCATTTACAAAAGTTATAAAGATGGTTAAGTCACCGAAGACTGGTGCTTATGTTTTCGAAGAGAAGGTTCTTCTCAATGACGATGCTGCAGCTTACGCTAAGAAATAAATGATTAAGTCCTCTCAACTGAGGACTTTTTCATTATAAAAGTAAAGTTCGAAGTTGTGTTTGACATACTTGCAAATCATAATAAGTAACTCGAATGTTATATGGGATTTTTTGGTTTATTCAATAAGGAAAAGAAGAAGGAAACCCTTGACAAGGGACTTGAGACTACGAAGCGCTCGGTGTTCGAGAAGATATCTCGTGCAGTAGCAGGTAAGTCAAAGGTCGACGACGAAGTGCTCGATAATCTTGAAGAAGTACTTGTTACCAGTGATGTCGGAGTAGATACCACTCTGAAGATAATCGAACATATCGAGGAACGAGTTGCAAGAGACAAGTATGTCAACACATCTGAACTCAATATGATACTGAGAGAGGAAATTGCCAAGCTCCTTACAGAAAACAATACAGAAGATACCGACGGCTTTCAGATTCCCGAGGGGCACAAACCTTATGTCATCCTTGTAGTAGGTGTGAACGGAGTGGGCAAGACTACCACTATCGGCAAATTGGCATATCAGTTCAAGGAAAGTGGGTACAAGGTTGTCCTCGGCGCAGCCGACACCTTCCGTGCAGCCGCAGTGGAACAGTTGTGCATTTGGGGCGATAGGGTAGGTGTACCAGTCGTGAAACAGCAGATGGGCAGCGATCCTGCCTCTGTGGCATACGATACCGTGAGCAATGCCGTTGCAAATGGTGCCGATGTGGTAATCATTGACACCGCTGGCCGACTCCACAACAAGGTGGGACTGATGAACGAACTTACCAAGATACGCAATGTGATGAAGAAGGTGGTAGATACGGCTCCAGATGAAGTACTTCTCGTGCTCGACGGCAGTACAGGCCAGAATGCCTTTGAACAGGCAAAGCAGTTCACTGCTGCTACCGACGTCACATCAATGGCAATCACCAAACTCGACGGAACGGCAAAGGGTGGGGTAGTCATTGGAATCAGCGACCAGTTCAAGGTGCCGGTGAAGTATATCGGACTGGGAGAGGGAATGCTCGACCTCCAACCGTTCAACAGGAAAGACTTCGTTGATACCTTGTTCGGATGAAGACTGTCGACATTATCACGCTTGGTTGCTCGAAGAACCTCGTGGACTCCGAGAAGGTGATGGCACGTTTGGAAACTTTGGGATATGACGTCACCCATGATTCCGATAATCCGCAGGGGGACATTGCCGTCATCAATACATGTGGATTCATTCAGGATGCCAAGGAGGAGTCCGTCAACATGATACTGGAGTTTGCCCAGGCAAAGGATGAGGGCAGACTGCAGAAACTCTTTGTCATGGGATGCCTCTCGCAGAGATATCTCGTGGAACTTCGCCTTGAGATTCCTCAAGTGGATGGTTTCTTCGGCAAGTTCGACTGGGACGGAGTGATTGATGCCATCGCCGGTACTGACAGAGAGAAACCGGCTGCACAAGAACAGAAAGGTTTTGAACGCCATATCACTACTCCTGGTCATTACGCATATCTGAAAATCAGTGAGGGCTGTAACAGGAAATGTGCCTACTGCGCCATCCCGATAATGACAGG
>JAZQPD010000152.1:0-7719 GCA_045628285.1 Bacteroidaceae bacterium | reverse complement strand
GTACGCACAGTGTACGACGAGATGGACAAGGCACTTGCCACCATCACGGGAATGAAACACTTCACTTTCCTCCCTTGTGCCGGTGCCCACGGAGAACTCACAGGACTGATGCTCATCCGTTCCTATCACATGATCCGAGGCGACTTCAAGCGCACAAAGATAATAGTACCCGACAGTGCCCACGGAACTAACCCTGCATCAGCCGCAGTATGCGGACTGGACATCGTGGAAGTAAAGTCCAATGCCGACGGACTAATTGACGTCAACGATCTCAAGCCACTTCTCACCGACGAGGTGGCAGGTATCATGATGACCAACCCCAACACCCTCGGACTCTTCGAGCGCGACATCAAGGAGATTGCAGCACTCGTTCACGAGGCTGGCGGTCTGCTCTACTACGACGGAGCCAACATGAACCCTCTTGTCGGTATGGTACGTCCGGGCGACATGGGATTCGACGTCATGCACCTCAACCTCCACAAGACCTTCTCCACACCTCACGGAGGCGGTGGACCAGGTAGCGGACCGGTAGGAGTAGGCGACAGACTCGTGCCATTCCTCTCCACACGCGTATCCGGATTCAACGGCAACTTTGCCGTCATCCTCCGTGCATACACCTACATCCTTATGCTTGGCAGACAGAATGTCAGACTAGTGGGCAAACTCGCTACCCTCAATGCCAACTACATCAAGGAGAGTCTGAAGGACAAGTACAAACTACCTATCCCGTCAGTCTGCAAGCATGAATTCGTGTTCGACGGACTCATCAACGATGGTGGTGCAACCACACTCGACGTGGCAAAGCGTCTCCTCGACTTCGGTTTCCACGCACCTACAATCTATTTCCCACTCCTCTTCCATCAGGCACTGATGATAGAACCTACGGAGACAGAGTCAAAGGAAACCATCGATTCCTTCATAGAGGTGATGCGCAAGATAGCCGACGAGGCTGCTGAAGATGCCGGCATACTCCATTCAGCCCCACACTCAGCACCTATCTCACGTCCCGACGAGACAACTGCAGCACGAAATCCTATCCTGAAATTCTGATTCGCAGTATCAGCATACTATACAAAGAGAGCCATCCTGTTAAAAGATGGCTCTCTTGTTTGGGGGTAATCACTTTATCATAAACTTCACGTCAACTCCTATCTGCATCGGCTTGCTGTGCTGTTCGAATCCACGGTTCATACTCTCGAAATAGAATGTATTGTACTTTGTCCCCGTGAGATTCCTGCCCCAGAAGTTGACGTTTACATTCTTGAAGCCAATTGAGGCAAAAGCGCCCAGTGTGGCATAGAAATCCTGACAATGGTCGTTCGCCTCATTCCAGTATATTCGTCCAGAAGCAGAGCAATTCGTACCTACCAGACAATGCAGTTTCTTCACCGAGAATGGATATGATATTCCGGCATTCAGAGTGTGCACCGGTACGAATGGCACATAGTTGTCTTCGTAGTCGTTCACATCGTCGTTATAATCCACGAACCTAGCATTGGTGAAACCATAGTTCAGATTGACGTCGAACTTGGAAATAGTGGCCGCTGCCCACAGTTCTGCACCGAAACTCCGGCTCTTCCCCGCATTGACCATCATTCGTCCGAATCCGTTCTGAGTGAATCGTGCTATCTGCTGGTCAAAAGTGCGGATGTAGAACAGTGCCGCATCAAGACGAAGGAATGTCTCTAATACCGGGACTGGAATATTGAGGTGCGTACCTACTTCGAAATTCCACGAATATTCCGGTTTGAAGACAACATCATTGATATCGGGATCAGTCCTGAGACTTTCAATATTGACGAATCTTGCCATCATTCCGTTTGAGACTTCGTTCACGCCATCCATCATCTGGTTTCTCATTCCGCCCTCCACGAGTTCCGAAAGCATCTGGATATTGTAGCCACCCGAACGATAGCCTTTGCTGACGGAAGCATAGACAAACTGAGTCAGAAACTGTGCCAGAATCGGGTCAAGGTCATACCTGAACGTGAGTTTCGGCAACAACTGCCAATAATCCTTCTTCAGCAAACCTTTCAGGCAAGGACTTGCAACGAGACCTGGATAAGTCTTGTTCATGTATGGAGGCATACTGAGACTGAATTCATAGTTTAGGTTGCAATCAGAAGCATAGTCCATTCGTGCATGTTCATATTCAAGTCGGAGACCTGCAAGGATGGAGAACTGACCAATTTCAAATGTAGATTGATGGAACAGTCCTGCACTGAATACTGGAGTCTTGATGTCGTTGTTTACCACAAAGTCATCGTCGGTGACATTGAGTCCCATATTCGGCATGTTTGGATATTGCTGTTTCAAGCCTGTGAATATGGAGTTGGTGTTGTCTTCGATGAGAGACGAGATTCCGTCCTGATGGAAAGTCACCGGACCCTCAGTCTTCAGCCACTGATAGGATGAATTGAGTCCGAAGAGCCAGTGATAGGAAAATTCGTCCATGAATGATTTGGCCATCGACTCCATCTTGGAATAATTGTCACGAATGGTTATCTCTTCATTCAGAGTGTTCAGGTTCTGCTTCTGTTCCATTGTGTAGATGTCCTTGCGGATGAAATCCTGATCCATAAACATCCTGTCGTTGAGGTTCTGATAGGCAGTATAGGAATTGAAGATGAACTTCGGAGCCTTGTATTCCAGTCCCACACCGGCATTCAGCACACCCCTGCGGTATCGGTTTTCGTGATTGGCTGTGATTTTACCATGTAAGTCTGTCTCGTGATTCGGATTTCGTAATTCGGATTTATAATAATACGGGTACGCTCCCTCGTCGCTGTAATCATAACTGAGGTGGAAGTCGAATTTCAGATTGTCGGAAGAGAGATAGATGCCTCTCAATCTACCACCTCCAGCCTGAATGCCATCAACCTTGTTGCCTGTATCCGTATTTCTGAAGAAACCGTCACTACCCTCGTAGTAGCCACCGGCAGAGAATGCCAGACGCTTGCCCGGCTTGTGGTAGTGAGTCACCGACACACTTCGGTGGTTGTCCTGAGTAGCATAACCCAATTTCACGTCAGTACCCTGATACCTGAACGGATTCTTCGTACTCACCTTTATCAACCCACCCATCGTGTTCCTGCCATACAGCGTACCCTGCGGACCACGCAACACCTCTATTCTCTCTACATCATAGAAATTGAAGTCGAATGCACTCTTGTCCAGATAAGGGAAATTGTCTACATAGAGCCCTACGGCAGGAGCGTTGATTCGCGAACCTATACCTCTTACATATATGGCACTCGTCAGTCGGCTACCATAGTCGGGCATAAAGAAATTCGGCACCAGGTCGCTCATTCCCTTCATAGAGGCGACATGCTGAGTCTCAATAGTATGCACGTCAATCTGAGTAGAGGAAATCGGTTCACTCTGGAGTGCACCACCTTCCTTCGGCGACGTGATTTCCACACCATCCAAACCTACCACGAGATCCACAATATTATCCTGAGCAAAGGCAGTGGAACCAAACATCACTGCCACAAAAAACATAAACTTTTTCTTCATAACATTCAAGGTCAAATGATATTCCTGACTATCCACCAGCCGAAGAAGAGAACTATGTAAGTTATCTTTGCAGACTGGCTGTAGATGATATGTTTCAGACAGTCGAATCTGTGAGTCTTGTTGCAGAATCCCACGAGGCAACACATTACCATCAACGGAATGATGATAATCAATGCGTAGTTGTACTTCAGACCTTCAAGAAACTGTCCATGCAGAAAACACACTGCAGCCCTTTGAGAACCGCACAGAGGACAGTCAAGGCCTGTAATGATATGGAACGGACAAGGCAGCATCTTAGTTGGAATTAGAGAATTTGGAATTAGGAAATTAGGAAAATAAAAAGCTAACGGCGAATGGCTAACGGCGAATTAAAGCCGTCTTCCTAAATTCACAAACTACAACCAGGAGATATATTATTATTAATAATGTGTTCACGCCCATTCTCGCCCACTGATTATCAATTTCTTGTCCCAAGAAGTACATTCCGGCATAGAGCACTCCGGCAAGCAGCACATAAGCCGCAATCTGCCTTACCGGATAAGCAATCGGATTGATTCTCTGACCGAAGAAATATGAAAGGAGCATTGTCGTTCCGTAACCTGCAAGACATGCCCATGCACAAGCCCAATAGCCCATTACGGGTATGAAGACAAGATTGAAGATGAACAGCACAGCACATCCGGCAATCGAAAACCATGCACCATAAATTGTCTTGTCGATGAGCTTGTACCAGAACGACAGATTGAGAGTGATTCCCATAATGATTTCTGATGCCATCACTATTGGCGTAACCCCCATTCCCTCACGATATTCAGCCCCAACTACAAGCTTCAACAAATCCATATATCCAACCACGCAAAGAAAAGCCATAAGCGTGAAGACGATAAAGTATTTCATTGCTACGGCATACATGTCCTTGCTGCCCTTGTCCTTTGAACTGCCGAAGACAAATGGTTCGTATGCATAGCGGAACGCCTGTGCAATAAGTCCCATTATCATTGCAATCTTCACTCCAGCCTCGTATATTCCGAGCAGATGACGCCCTTCTTCCTTACCAAGAACTCGTGGAAGCATTATCTGTCCGGCAACGAGATTCAATATTCCGGCAATACCCAGAACCAACAACGGCCAGGTATATTTCAGCATATCCACAGCAATCTTCCTGTCGAATATCCACTTCACACAAGTCCATTCCTTTACCATACAAACTGAAATGGTGGTCGTACAGAACAGGTTGATTATGAATACCCATTTCACATCAACCACCCATGTCGGATCACTCTTCGGAAGGAAATGGAAGCATATGAGGTTGAGTGCCACACTCATTATGATGAATGCCATTTTCAGGCAGGCAAACTTAATAGGACGATGCTGATTCCTCAAATAGGCAAACATGATGGCTTGCCAGGCATCCTGTGCCACACAGAGATACAGCATTCCCACGAACCATTTGTGTTCCGCATAACCCAATGCAGTTGAAAGCGGATTGATGAACACCACAGTCAGCAGAGCAAACACCAATGCCACCCCTCCCACCATCGTGAGTGCAGTACTGTAGACAAGTTTCTTCCTCTCCGAATCATCCTCCTTGTTGATGAAACGGAAAAAGGTAGTCTCCATTCCGAATGTCAGAATCACCAGCAAGAGTGCTGTCTGAGCATACAAATCCACTACTATACCATAGTCACTACACTTATGCAGAGTGTAGGTATATAATGGTACAAGGCAGAAATTCAGGAATCTGCCGAAAATACTACTGATTCCATAAATCGCAGTATCCTTTACTAAACTCTTTAGATTTGCCATTATTATTTGGCCGTTAGCCGTTAGCCATTAGCCGTTAGCTTTTTATTTTACTCTTTCACATTGCGGGCCAATGGCTAAGGGCTAATAGCCGATGGCCGTTATTACTCAGAACAGACTTGCCATTCCTGTCTCGGGATTGATGTAGGTCTTGCCAAGATGCTTGTAGGCCAGTTCTGTCACCTCACGTCCACGAGGAGTTCTCTTGATGAAACCTTCCATGATGAGAAACGGTTCATATACTTCCTCAACCGTGCCTGCATCTTCTCCGATAACGGTAGCAATCGTACTGATGCCCACAGGACCACCCTTGAATTTCTCGATGATACCGAGCAGGATCTTGTTGTCGATTTCGTCCAGTCCGAACTTGTCGATGTTCAGAGCCTCGAGAGCCATACGGGCAATGTCGAGGTCAATATATCCCGAACCCTTCACCTGGGCAAAGTCCCTCACACGCCTCAGCAGGGCATTGGCAATTCGTGGCGTTCCACGACTCCTCCTTGCTATCTCCGCAGCCGCAGTAGGGTCACAGCCTACATTCAGCAGACTTGCCGACCTCCTGACGATCTTCTGGAGCGTCGGTGCATCATAATACTGCAAATGCAGATTAATTCCGAATCGGGCGCGGAGCGGACTCGTAAGCAGCCCGCTTCTCGTGGTCGCACCGACCAAAGTAAACGGACTCAGGTCTATCTGTATGCTCCTTGCCGAAGGACCCTTGTCGAGCATGATGTCAATCTTGTAGTCCTCCATAGCCGAATAGAGATACTCCTCCACCACAGGGGACAGACGGTGAATCTCGTCAATGAAGAGCACATCGTTCTCCTCAAGGCTCGTAAGCAGACCAGCCAAATCACCAGGCTTGTCAAGTACCGGGCCACTCGTCACTTTCAGGTTCACACCCAGTTCGTTCGCAATGATAGCCGCTAAGGTAGTCTTTCCCAGTCCTGGAGGTCCATGAAGGAGAGTATGGTCCAGCGGCTCTCCTCTCATCTTGGCAGCCTCAACGAAGATCTTCAAGTTCTCCACAATCTTCGGTTGGCCATTGAAGTCCTCAAAGGCCAGCGGACGCAGAGCATTCTCGAAATCCCGTTCCTTAGCCGAGACATACTGTTCCTCGTGTATATCAAATTCGTTCATAATCCTTATTTAATTCATTTTCATTTTCGTTTTTCAAAACTATTCATCCTTGTTTCTCGCAGAGTGCAGCTCTAAGGCTTTGCCTTAATATCCGTCTTGTCAAATCATGCCAGTAAGTTCGTTCCTCACTTACAGCATTATTTCCCAAGCCACATATTAGTTTTTGCACACAAAAACCTGTGAGTTGCATCGCAGAGGCGCAGAGGGATCGCAAAGAAAGACCCCACCTAACCTTCAATGGTCTTTACACCCCCTTCGGTTCCCCCGTCATCGGGGGACAGAAACCTTTCAATGGGAGGAACTTCTTTGCGACTTCTCTGCTTCTCTGCAAAAATCTTGAAACACCAGGGATGTTCCTGCATAAGCATGAGGATGTAAGACCAAAGCGAGCCATGCGAGTTTTGAGAATTACAGCAACATGCTGATGCAGACCTGACAAGGCAAGATTTTCTCTGCGATTAATTTGTTTGCATGTTCAGAAAGACAAAGGTCGTATAATATATTCGGACATCAATTAGTCAACATGTATATCATTTCCAAAATTATTACTTATTCGGTGAATTTATAGAACCCACCATTAATGTCTGATTAATGTTCAGATTAACGGTCATTAATGTTTTAAAATAAAAGCTAAAGTCAAATTGATAATAAGATGAAGACACGGATAATTGCCATCGTTAGTGTGTTGATATGTGCGTCATTGAGCGGCTATGCCCAGAAAGTCAGCAGACTGAACTCAACGACCATTCAGGTTGACCTGGATGGTGGAAAACAGATGTACCTTGACTTTTACAGTCCGAAAATCGTTCGTGTCTTCTATGATCCGCAGGGCGGAATCATCCGTAACCCGGAATCGAATCCTCCGGCACAGATACTCGTGGACAATCCTCGAACATCAGTGGGGACTATTGCCGTTGACGGAACGTCGGTCTCTACATCTATGATGACACTAAATGTCGGCAAGGAAGGTAATCTGACTGTAAAATCAGGAACGCGCTCCGTAATCGACAACCTTTCTCTCGACTTTTCAGACAAGAGTAAGGTGACGCTGTCCTATAAGAGTTCACCGTCAGAATATTTCTATGGCGGTGGATGCCAGAACGGACGGTTCAGCCATAAGGGGCAGGAGATAGCTATCGAGAATACCAATAACTGGGTGGACGGTGGTGTATCAAGTCCTGTTCCGTTCTTCTGGAGTACGGGTGGCTATGGGATGATGTTCTATACATTCGCTCCGGGACGATATGATTTCGGCAAGAC
>JAZQPD010000151.1:0-20014 GCA_045628285.1 Bacteroidaceae bacterium | reverse complement strand
AACTCCTTGGCTCACAGAACGACATGGCTACGATCCGACTTAGGGAGAACACATGATTATGAACAGACCTATTATAAAAAGACCTATATACATTGCCGGTCCATGTGTCATTGAGACAATGGACGTCCTCGAGACTGTGGCAGAGGAACTTGTGAGACTTAATAAGAAATATGGACTCGACATAATATTCAAGGCTTCGTTTGCCAAGTCCAACCGTACTCCAATATCATCATATCGTGGACCTGGGCTTGAGAAAGGTCTGCAGATGCTTGCTGACATCAAGAACAAGTATGGGCTAAAGATTCTCACGGACATACATGAGGCTTATCAGGCAGAACCTGTAGGGCAGGTGGCTGATGTCATTCAGATACCCGCATTCCTATGCCGGCAGACAGACTTGCTTGTGGCTGCAGCAAGTACGGGTAAGATTGTCAACATAAAGAAAGCCCAGTTCCTTAGTGGTGACGACATGAAATATCCTGTAGAGAAGGTACGTCAGACACAGGGTGACGATTCGCAGGTGTGGCTGACGGAAAGAGGAAATATATACGGCTACAACAACCTCGTAGTTGACTTCCGCAATCTTTCCCTCATGCATCAATATACCGATACCGTCATTATGGACTGTACTCACAGTGTTCAGCGTCCGGGGGCTGCCGGGGGCAAGACAGGTGGCAATCGCGAATTCATTCCTTCCATGGCCTATGCAGCTAAGGCTTTCGGTGCCGATGGATATTTCTTTGAGGTTCATCCAAATCCGGATGAAGCACTCAGTGACGCGCCGAACACCCTTGCGCTCAGTGACCTTGAAACTGTGATCAGAAACCTCGCTTAACTCGGAGCGAAAAATGAATGATAAGTTATGGTAAATATAAAAGAAATAGCCACTCAATGTCTGCAGGATGAAGCCAACGCAATAATGCGGCTGATTCCACAGATGAACGGAACATTTGAGCCGGCAATCAACACATTGTATAATTGCAAGGGACATGTAATAGTATCTGGAGTGGGAAAGTCCGGACATATCGGCGCCAAACTCGCAGCAACACTCGCCAGCACGGGAACCCCAGCTTTCTATATAAATCCACTCGATGCGCTTCATGGCGACCTTGGAATGATTACAAAGAACGACGTTGCACTGCTCATCTCCAATTCGGGCAATTCCGATGACCTCCTGAAGATAGTATCGTTCCTCGAAGAAGACAAGATACCAATCATTTCGCTTACAGGCAATAAGGACTCCCTGCTTGCAAGACATTCGGATTTCTGCATACCCGTTGCCGTCGACCACGAAGCCTGTCCGCTGAACCTCGCACCTACATCCTCGACTACCGCAACATTGGCAATGGGCGATGCCATCGCCTGTGTGCTGATGGAAATGCGTAGGTTCAAGTCGAAGGATTTTGCCAAGTTCCATCCCGCAGGTTCGTTAGGAAAGAAACTCATTACCGCGGTAAGGGACGTGATGTACACGGAGAACCTGCCAATCATTCCGCCCGACATGAAACTCTCTGATGCCATTATCCAGATAAGCAAGGGACAGATTGGTACGGGAGTAGTCATGGATAATGATGAGATACTTGGAATCATTACAGACGGAGATATCCGTAGGGCAGTGGAAGGTGCCAGGGAGAATTTCTTTAATGTGAATGTTTCAGAAGTCATGACCACCAACCCGAAGATTGTCTATCCTGATGCAAAACTGACAGAAATTCAGGAAATATTCAGGAAATATATGATTCACACACTTCTCGTTGTCGACCGGTCGAAACACCTTCTTGGAATTGTTGACTATTTCTCAATAATGAACTGACATGATAGAATACGTAAAAGGTCAGATAGACGAAATCACTCCTACAAGTGCAGTGATAGATTGTGGTGGAGTAGGGTATTTCCTCAACATCACCCTCAACACATATACGGCATTGCAGGGAAAAAAAGAAGCCAGACTGTATGTTTATGAAGCCATTAGGGAGGATGCCTATGTCCTCTTCGGATTTGCTACAAAGGTCGAACGCCAGTTCTTTGTTCAGCTTCTTACCGTCTCCGGAGTGGGAGGCAACACATCAAGGATGATTCTCTCAGCATTCTCACCAGCCGAACTGTGCAACATCATTGTGTCGGGCAACGACAAGTTGCTCACAACTGTAAAAGGTCTGGGAAAGAAGACTGCCCAGAAGATCATCGTAGAACTCAAGGACAAGGTAGACGGTTACGAATTCTCAGGTACTCAGTCTGCACAGACAGCAGCATCTCAGACTGCCATCAACACCGAAGTCTACGACGAAGCAGTCAACGCCCTCAAAATGTTGGGATTCAGTGCGGCAGCAGTTGTGAAGGTCGTGAAGTCAATACTTACCGACAATCCTGATGCCCATGTAGAGACCGTAATCAAGAAGGCACTCAAGCTATTATAATTATAGGATTCCTACTTCACTTTCCACTTTGGCTTGGCAGGTAAGAGTATTTACAGTCAGTAATATCCTCAATGGAATAGTCCTTGAACACGATTGTGTACTCAAGGCCGTTATATGTCGTTTCTTCAAAGAGGAAACCGATATGTCCGTTGTTCATGAGCGTGAAGGTGGAGTAAGCTGAAGGAAGGGTAGTAGCCTTGTGGAATCCTGTCCAGTTTGCTGCAAATACTTCCGGAGAAGAATAGTCCTTCTTGCCGTCGAGTTCCTTATAGAATATGCCTACATCTGTCCTGCTCTTTGTATTTGCAGGTGTTGAATGAAGGGCAAGGTGCATCTTCTTGTTGTCCGATTTGCGGACTACGGGAACTATCATAATCTCACCATTACATCCCGGTGCAATCACTCCGTTGTTCTTCTCGCCTGAGAATGCATCCGTCGCCCATTTCCCTTCAGCCTTCCTGGCATTGGTGAATGTGAAGATATTGAACTTCCTTCCACCGCCTACTCGTGCAGAACACAGAACACTTCCGTCCGGCAGTTCCTCAGCCTTCGGTTCGTCGCCACTTGCAATGGCAGGGATGTTGATGTCGCCAAGCACCTTCCATGTCTCGCCGAAATCATCGCTGTAATATACATAATCGCAATTCACACCATTCACATCCTTCACTATGCCGGAACAATAAAGGCGGTAATATTTACCAATGCGGACATAACGGCTCTGGAAAATCCTTCCGGAACCGATGAACATAGAGCGGATCGGACCCTTTGTGCTCTTGTCCAGCAGACCATAGAACATACCTTCAAGGTTGACAGGCTCACTCCATGTCTCACCCTCATCATAACTGTAGAAACGGGTGATACCCTGATGCACCTCCCGTGTGCCGTATGGGAATCCCGTATTGCCGGAACAACTGATAACCATTATCCTTCCGCTGGTTCTGTCCGCAACGATACATGGGTCGCCATAAGCTGCATCGTATTTAGGCTTAGGCGAGGTTGCGTACTGTCCGTGAGTGAACTCCACTACGTTTCCCCACGTCTTTCCGTTGTCCTTGCTCACACGACGCTGGAGTTCCACACTGCCGAAACCGATATCAGTCAGGCCGTACCTGTAGTCGGCAACGGCAATCAGGTTGCCCTTCGATGTTGTAGCGATAGCCGGAATGCGGTATAGAGGCTGAGCCTTTGTCTTGAATACTTCGTATCTTGGTTCACCCATCGGGTCGGTCTGTGCAGACATATTCATCAATCCCAAAGTGAATATTGCAGCACAAGTAAGCATGATTCGTTTCATATTGTCTCTGTTTTCTTGCAAAGATAATAAAAAAAATTCACTGTGGACTATTAACTGTTAACTATTTTTCACTATCTTTGCAGAAATGAAGTACAAGAATATTATCCTCGACCTTGCTGGAGTAGTGCTCAACCTCGATCTTGAACGGGATTCGCGTGCCTTGAGTGAAGTCGGACTACCTCCGTTTCAGAAGTTCCCCGATTATCCCGAAATGAGCATCCCTGCCATGAAGTACCTCAACGGACTGATACACGTTGATGAATTCCTCGTCAGAGTCAGACCGTTCTGCAAACCCGGAACGACAGACGAACAACTGCTCTGGGCAATGGATGCAGTGCTCGACATAATTCCGAGGGAGAGGTTCGACTTCCTTATCAGCCTGCACAATATATATAATGTGTACTTGCTGAGCAATATCTACCCGTCAGCCTGGCAATACGTTCTAAACCTGTTCCATGGTGCAGGCCACACCACCGACGAGTGTTTCCACGGAGTTTTCCTGTCATACGAACTCGGACTCGCAAAACCCGATCATGCCATCTTCCAGGCAGTGATTGACTCCACCGGCATCATTCCCGAAGAGACACTCTTCCTCGACGACGGCAAGGCAAACGTACAGTCTGCATCGGAAATGGGCTTTCATTCCGTACTGGTGCCCAACAACCAACTTGAAAATACGTTATCCAAGACATTGGCATCAACTTGGTAAATATGACATATCATTAAACCTCATTTTTCCATGCACAACATAATTCGATTCTGCATTTTTATGGCCTCGGTAATCTTGTGGTCCGATAGTCAACCATTGCAGGCAGCAGTGCCACAATCGCCTGCCAATAATTCATCCCATACGAACAAAACAAAAGACAGGTACAGCATCGGCAACAAAGCCCTACGCCTCAACTTTATATTCAATCAACGCGGTTATGCCGTAGAATTGGAATGTTACGGGGAATCCTACATTCCTCAGAACCACTCTATGGCCGTGCTGGAGATGTGGGCATACCTGGAGGGAGAATAGATTAGCCTCGTAAAAAAGTGTATTGTCTCAGTTGCATTCGGAACTATAGAACCATCTGAAGTCCTGATGAAGGAGAGGCGTGGGAAGAATCATTCCGATTTCTTCTCAGCCATGAACATGCCGAGGATGAGGATAAAAAGTCCGGCAAGAGCCATCCAAGTGATGGTCTCGTGAAGGATGAGTACTGCGAAGAAGACGGCGAAGAGGGGGTTGAGGTACATGTAGACTGATGCACGGACTGTGCCGATGTTTCTCATGGAATAGGTCCACATGACGAAGCAGAGCATGCTTGCCACAAGCCCAAGGTAGATGATGTTGGCACTGACGGCTGGCTGGAAGAGGATGGCGGTGTCGGTATTGAGCGGTGAAACAAAGATGTAGTAGGGGATGATGGTGAGCAGGCCGTAGATGAAGGTCTTACGGTTGATGAACCAAATGGAATACTTGCTGACAATCCCTTTTATCACCAATGAATAGAATGCCCAACTGAGTGCGGCACCGAGTGCGAGCATATAGCCCAGAGATGAGATGTGGAGGATGAACTTACCATTGAGAATGACGAAGATGATTCCGATGAAGGCGATGACGAGTCCGAGATACTGACGGGCAATGAGACGCTCGCTCTTGTAGAAGATTGCCATTATAATAGAGGTAATGATGGGGCAGGATGTGACTATGATACTGACATCGGATGCCTGGGCATGGACAAGTGCTTCGTTCTCGGTGAGAAAATAGAGGCTTCCTCCGAGCGCACCGATGATGATGAAGCGGAGTTCGTCCTTCCAACTATGGGCGAAGAGCCGGTCGTGGCAGATGGCGAGGGTGCAGAGGTAGGCTATGGAGAACCGGTACATGAAGATATCGGCGGGTCCGAGGCCGGCATTCAGCAGTATCTTCGTGGATATGAAGGTCTCGCCCCATATCGCTATGGTAAGTATGGCTATGAAATGTGAAGAAATTCCAAAATGCTTCATCATTGTTGCTGATTGTGGTGCAAAGATAATCATTTTTTTTGTGGTGGAGAAAATTTTTCTTACCTTTGCACTTAAGGTGGGTTCTATAAATTCACCGTACAAAAAAAATTATAAAATATGGGTGATATCGTTCTTTTCAGCATTTTTGGCTTTGTTTCGGCATCTTGTTGTTTGTCAGTCAGTCATGATGCCCGCATCACTCACAATGTGAGCGATATTCCTTGTTCAGGGCTGAAGGCTCCTCTTCCACACAGCAATCTGCTCGGAACAAACCTCAAAATTGCAAGAAATGAATTTATAGAACCCACCTTAAACAAGTTTGATTATAAGAGATGGGCGTTTACAAAAATGTGAGGCTGCAACCTACTGCTCAGGATGTGCGTATCCATTCGATTGATGACGAGAGGGGTGTCCTGTGCTTTGTAGACAACGGCGAACTGCCGTTCAGTGTGGAGCGTGTGTTCTGGATTTCGCATGTGCCGGAGGGACAGACCAGAGGCGGACATGCGCACAAAGTGTGTGCCGAGATTCTGTTTCCTGCAGCCGGTGAGTTCGATGTGTATGTGGATGACGGAAAATCGTCGGTGGTATGCCATCTCTCGAATCCCAACGAGGGACTATACATCGGTCCTGACGTATGGTGCAGACTGGAGAATTTCTCCAAGGATGCCGTGTGTGTGGTATTGGCTTCCCACCGGTACATGAAGGAGGGATATCTGAATACCTACGAGGAATTCAAAGAATATTTGATGGGTTAATACAATATGGCTTGTATGAAGTGTGGATTTATTAAATTCCTGGTACTTTTCACTTTTAGCTTTTCACTTTTTACTCTGAGTTTTGCTCAGTCTGACACGATAGTGTTCAAGGGTAAATTCATGTGTCAGGATCCGAAGATGAATCTGGTGCTGAATCTGTATGAGGACAAGATAGACGTGCCCGGACTGGAGGGGCTGGAGACTTGTTTCGGCTATCTGAACGGTAACATAAATGGAATGTGGGTCATTCTCAAAGACAAGAAACTGGAAGAGAAAAAGGCTCTCGTACGTGCTGCCTGCGACAGGGGAAACGAGGCTGTGGACCTTGAAATCACTCTCACTGAGAATGGTGTAGCCCTGAAACAGATGGAGAACTGTATAAAGTGTGTGGCTGGGAACAAATACGTGAAGATGCCAGCAACGGTGGAACTGAAACACATAGGCAAATGACTTTCGAAGAACTTACATCGGGGTTCAACGAGGCACAACGCGATGCTGTGCTTTATTGTGATGGTCCGTCGCTGGTGGTTGCCGGTGCGGGATCGGGCAAGACGAGGGTGCTGACCTACAAGATTGCCTATCTGATGACTCAGGGCATCGAACCTTGGGGCATTCTTGCCCTGACCTTCACGAACAAGGCAGCAAACGAGATGAAACAGAGGATTGCCTCGATAGTAGGAACGGAAGACGCACGATATCTATGGATGGGAACCTTCCACAGTATATTCCTCAGGATTCTACGTGTGGAACACGAAAGGATTGGTTTCTCCCCGAATTTCACCATTTATGATGCCAGCGACAGCAAGAGCCTCGTGAAGTCCATCATAAAGGAGATGGAACTCGACGACAAGACCTACAAACCTTCGTCTGTTCTCGGCAGAATAAGTATGGCGAAGAACCAGTTGCAGGATGCCAAGGACTATTATGACAGCTATCCTGACTACCAGCAGGACATGAAGGACAATGTGGGACGGATCAGGGACATATTCCTCCGTTATGCCAATCGTTGCAGGCAGGCAGATGCAATGGATTTCGACGACATATTGCTCTATACCTACAAACTCTTTGACGAGAATCCCGATATAGCCACGAAATATGAGAAGAGATTCAAGTATGTATTGGTGGACGAGTATCAGGACACAAACTACGCACAACATAGGATTGTATGGCAATTGACCAAGCACCGGCAGAAGGTGTGCGTGGTGGGGGATGATGCCCAGAGTATCTATTCCTTCCGAGGTGCAAAGATTGACAATATCCTCCAGTTTTCAGGTATGTACGACAATGTACAGACATTCAAGTTGGAGAGAAACTACCGTTCTACAAAAACTATAGTAAATGCTGCCAACAATCTAATCCACAAGAACAAACGGCAGATCCTCAAGAATGTATTCTCAGAGGAGTCCGAGGGCGAACGTATTCCAGTGACGGAAGTGAAATCGGATGTGGAGGAAGGTGGCTACGTGACTCGCAGACTCCTGATGACCAAGCGTGCAGACGCACTTGAATACTCCGATTTCGCCGTACTCTACCGAACCAATGCCCAAAGCCGCATCTTTGAAGAGGAATTCCGCAGAATGTCAATACCTTATAAAGTATATGGCGGACTATCGTTCTACCAAAGGAAAGAAGTGAAGGATGTAGTGGCTTATTTCCGTCTTGCAGTGAATCCGAATGACGAGGAAGCACTCAAACGTGTCATAAACTATCCTGCAAGAGGAATCGGACAGACTACGGTGAATAAAATTGTAGATGCTGCAACAAGGGCTGGAGTCAGTCTGTGGAATGTGATATGCGATCCGCAGACTTACGGTCTGAATGTCAACGCCGGTACTGCCGCCAAGATTGCCGGATTCAAGGACAAGGTAACGGTCTATGCTGACAAGGCTGAAAATGAAGATGCCGACGATGTAGGACGATATATCATCAGCGACAGCGGGATAATCAATGACATCTATCAGGATCGGTCGCCTGAGAATCTCAGTCGTCAGGAGAATGTGGAAGAACTTACGAATGCACTGGCAGACTTCTGTGAATCGCGCAAGGAGGAAGGAAACGAGCATGTCACACTGACCGACTATCTGTCGGAGATATCGCTGCTGACTGATGTTGACAGTGACAGTAATGATGATTCACCCAAGGTAACTCTGATGACCATCCATTCGGCAAAGGGGCTGGAATTCAATACGGTCTTCGTTGTGGGACTTGAGGAAGGATTGTTTCCGAATCAAATGTCGTACGGTTCACAGAGGGAGATAGAAGAAGAACGGAGATTGTTCTATGTGGCAATTACGAGAGCAAAGGAGCATTGCTATCTTTCCTACTCAACAAGCCGGTTCCGTTTCGGCAAGATGGAATTTGCTGAAAAAAGCCGCTTCATCACAGACATAGAACCTCAATACCTGGAGTTTGGCCGAGGAGGCATGAGTCCTCAGAGCCGTCCATCCTTCAAGCCTTCCTTCCGCCAGTCGTTCCGTCCATCGGAAGCAGATGTCAGAAAAGAACGTGAGGACCGTTTCCGCAAGGCTGAAAAGCATCTTGAAAGCCGGTTCAGAAGAATTCAGGAAACAGGTAGGCCATCCGGCGTTCAGGAAGATGCCCCAACCCCTATCGGAAGTGCGCCATCAGGACTACAGCTTCAGATCGGACAACGCATAGAGCATGAACGCTTCGGAAAGGGTACGGTAAGAAATATGGAGGGATGTGATGCTTCTGCAAAGGCAACCATCGAATTTGATAATGTGGGAACGAAACAGCTCCTGCTGAAATTTGCAAGGATAAAGGTGTTGGGGTAACTCTTGAGGGTTGATGATATGCTTGTCCTGAGCCTGTCGAAGGGATGGTTGAGGAATCAGAACGGCAGACCGACTGCGAAATGGAAGGCAAAGTCGCGTTTCAGATTCGGATGAATGATAGGGTAGTGGTCCTGTCCCTCATAGGCAGGATTGAAGGCTTTCATACCTGCATCAAAACGAAGTACGAAGAAGTCGAGATTGAAACGTAATCCCAAACCATAGGAGAGTGCTATCTCCTTGTAGAAACTATTCAGGCGGAACTGTCCTCCAGGCTGGTCCTTGTAGTTGCGTATGGTCCAGATATTGCCACCATCTACGAAGACTGCGCCATTTATTTTCCAGAAGAGGAAGGTACGATACTCAAAACTGAAGTCGAGTTTTATGTCACCTGACTGGTTCAGGAAGTTGATGCTCCTGTCGGCTCCATTATAGGATCCAGGCCCGAGTGAACGTACCGACCACCCCCTGACACTGTTGGCACCTCCGGAGAAATATCGTTTCTCGAACGGGAGCATATCGGAGTTGCCGTAAGGATAGGCGATTCCGGCTGCCACATGGAGGGCAAGGGAGTTGTTCTTGTCGAGACGGATACTGCGGGCATAATCGAAATCTGCCCGTGCATACTGTGCAAAGGCAATTCCACAGAATGTGTACTGATTGTCGGAGTTCTTGTCGGAGAAAGCCGGAGTGACAAGGCTGAGCAGGTTGCCCGATGTCTCGACATTAAATCTTATCGTATAGGCATTCTTGCCGTATATGGATGTCACGGAAGTACCGAGCGAGTTGTAGGTGAAGGAATATCCAAACTTCGTGATGAGAAGATCCTCGTAGTTGTACTTGAGAATGGCATTCGATTTGCCGAGAGAGTCGAGGTACTGTTCGCGGAATGTCCTTGAAATCCAAGGCATCCTGACGTAGTTGACTTCCAGGAGGTCGAGGCGGTTCTGGAGACGCTGGTTCATGGTGTTCCAACGATATTTCCACGCAGCAGACAGAACTCTGCGGTTGAACTCTGGACGGTTCTGGAAATTATACTGTACTGATACTTCTGACGTAGCGGCATGAGTGGCTGCTATCTGCTTACTGACGTACGGCATTATGAATCCGGGAAAGGCAATACTGACTTCTGCTCCGGCTTCAACGTAACTGTTTCCTTCATAGCCTTCAAGTCCAGTGATAGCCTCGTATGCTCCACGCAACTTCACAAGCAGGTTCTCGGATCCCTTGAAGATGTTCTTGTGCTGGAAGGAGGTAGAGGCTGCCGCACCAAGATCACCAGCCGAGTTTGTTCCCTCTATCTCGAAACCTATTGACTGCATGCGGGCTGGGGTAATGGTGATGTTGCAGTCGAGAATGTCGGAATCCGGCCGTTCGGAAATACGGATGTTTGAATAGTTTATTGCATGCAGGCGTGTGAGATACCTGTAAGTGAGTTTCTCGTCAAGTTCATTATAGTATGCATCAGGATGCAACAATGTATTTGATGTAAGCAGCGTGGAACGGAATGGTGACGGATGTGGGATGATGTAGTTCACGCTACAAATCTTATATCTGTGGTGCATAGTCGGCTCCGCCTTGCTATCGGCCTGATAAAGACGGATGTTCATGGTAAGGTCGACATCGGTAGATCCTTCTATCGTATCGGCGATGAAGGTGATGTAGTCCTTGTTGAACTTATAGTATCCAATGCTCCGCAAGTAGGATGTGATTCTGTTTCTCTCGTCGTTCAGACGATTGACATTGAGAGGCATGCCTATATGAAGGTATGATTCAGAGGTGTCATTGGAGATGATGAGTTTCTGTATGGTAGGATCTTCTATCTGACGGGTTATTGAACGTACATGAAGCTGTTTTCCCGGCGACACATTATAGGTGATGCGCAGTTTTCGGTCCTTTATGTCTTTCGTGTCGGTCACTTCGGCTGACATATATCCATCGTTGTTGAGTACCTGAAGGATATCGGACTTTGTGAGTTCAGACTTGCTTTCATCGAAGATTACGGGGTCTTCGCCAATCTTACGAAACAGACGGGTTGCCCAGTTGGTTGTATCGACACCTGAGAGACAGTAGGTCGCAAGGGGTATCTTCATTCCGAACCACTTGGTGTTGGGTGTCTGGCGGATATAGTCTTTCAGTGCCAGGGACTTGGTGGCTTTGGGATTGTCGGACACAACACTTGCCTCGGTAAGGAAAAGTTCATCCTCTTCCAGAAAACGCGAAACGGTGCATGACGAGAAAGACGTTATTGTCAGTAATAGGACTAACAATATTTTTATGCATATATGTTGGCTGCTACCGTTCATTTCAACTTTTCACTATTCGCTCCTGGCATAGCGAGGTTCTACGAAATTCCGAACAGGTGACGGCTGTAGCAACTGCTACGTTCAGAGACTGTGTGGTTGGTCGTCCTACAGGATAGTTGGGTATGTAAAGTCTGTGGTTTACGAATCCTTCAATATCTTCGGGAATGCCATGTCCCTCATTGCCCATTATGATTATCCCTCCGCGTGTGAGTGGGGAAGAATAGATATTGTCGCCATTGAGGAAAGTACCATAGACAGGATATCCTTCCGGGAGCAGTGAAAGATATCCGGCAAGGTCGCAGTAGTGCACATGTACTCTTGCCATTGCTCCCATAGTGGCCTGGACGGTCTTGGGATTATAGATGTCGGCACATCCGTGGCTGCAAATGACATGTTCTATGCCGTACCAGTCGGCAAGACGTACAATGGTTCCGAGATTGCCTGGATTCTGAATATCTGACAGTGCTATGCAGAGTTCGTCTCCAGCGGGGATATGCTGTATTTCTTCACGCTTGCGGAAAAGTGCCAAGACTTGTTGAGGTGTGTCAAGCAAGGATATTTTGTTCACATTTTCACCTTCGTACTTCTCTACAAGCTGAAAATAAGGTTCCAGCTCCCTGACAAGTTTCGGACCTTCTGCAATGAACAGCCCTTCCTGATCGCGATATTTTTTATGCGATAGGGAATTAATGTATTTTATCTTTGCCTTACTCAGTTCGGTGCTCATGATTCCTTAACCTCCAATCTCTCAACTCTAAACTCATTGTACCATTCCGTTGCCGGTAACTCCTCGGAAAGCGGATAGTGGGAGAGGAGAAGTCCGCTCTCGTCCATTTCCGCTATATGGTTGATGAACATGTCTTTACCTATAGTCATTCTATGTGCTGCCACCCGTCTCATCTTCTTCGATTGTTTCTGCGTATCCTACCTGCTGAATTCGGACGTCTGATTGCTGGTGCCGTACGGATTTCCACCTTTTCTGTGGTAATAGGTTGTACAGACTGTTTGCGTTTCTGTTCAGGAGTCAGTACAGGTTCTGCCCGATGTGGAACGGCTGGAACAGATTGGATGACCGTTGGGGAATCAGTCTGCAAAGTGTCGGCGAATACCGTATCAGCAAATTCATAAGTTCTGTTATGCATACGGAGCAGTGAGATGTTGTTGACAACACCGAGGTTTCTTCCGCCAGACTTTCCTTCGTAGTAGAAGAACCCTGATACAGATGCAAGGTCCTCGTCATCAACAGCCTCAAGCCGTAGTTGCTGAGGACCGTCAGCGCTGGTGTGGGTGAGGTTGCTTACTGTACGGCCATTCTTGTACTGTAGGGTAAGGCACAACGTGAGGAAATAATTCCGGTCTTCATTGTTTTCACGGATATAAGACGTAGTGGCATTCAACAAAAACCTGTCATGACGATGGAAACTGGTGTCGCACTTCAGGTGAAAGGTCGCCTTGTTGAGTATGTCGTTATGACGGAATACATAAACTTTTTCACCCATCCAAATGTCCGTAGTATCTCCGCCGGCAGAAAAGACGACCATCTCGTTGTTGTCGGAAGTGAGTTGCAGTGTCTTCTCCTCGTCCATGAAGCGTTCTTTCAGTTCTGCATAGATGTCCTGCATCTCGTCAGAATGACGATTGTAGTACACCATTGAGGAGTCGAATTCTTCTTCTGTGATGCCGTTGTTCTCGAATATTGCATCATAGTATTTCTGCAATAGAAACATTGAATCAGAGGGCAATGTGAGAGCCAATCCCTGAACCAGGTGGTAGTCATAGAGCACATCAATTATCTTACCTTTCGAAACAACGTATTCGGGACGTTTGTTGCAAGAGACAAATGTAAATAGTACACATATAAATGCATACAACAAATGATGTGGACGGATATGGCTGATTCCTATTTTCATTATGCAGACAGTTGTTAATGCCATAGTACAGAAAGACTGTTGTTCAATGTCTTGGTGTAGAAGAGTATGAGTGCAATCACTCCGCAACTGATGGCTGCATCGGCAAAGTTGAAGATAGGTGAGAAGAAAATGCAGTGCTCTCCTCCATAGAACGGCATCCACTGAGGCATATCCCATTCGATGAGAGGGAAATAGAACATATCGACCACTTTGCCTGTAAGGAATTCGCTGTATCCGTGTCCCCATCCGACATATTCCGCGATTACGGGTGGCATGGGGTCGTTGAATATCATTCCATAGAACAGGCAGTCGAATATATTTCCTGCTGCACCCGCAGCAATGAGTGAGAGGCATACGAGGTATCCCCACTTTGCATTACGACATATCTCCTTGAATATAAACCAGCCAATAGCACTAACTGCAACTATTCGGAAAAGGGTCAGGAATATCTTTCCACCTAGTTTCCACCCGAAGGCAAAGCCGTCGTTCTCTACAAAGTAAAGCTGGAACCAGTCGGTAATGAATATTTTCTGCCCGAGGAACATCTCCGTCTTCACCTCAACCTTTATAATCTGGTCGATAATGACGACGAGAATGAATATCAATATTGTGGCAATTCCTTTCTTCCCTATCATACCTTCGCTACTGATATGATTGCCTTGAATTCATCAAAGTCAACTTCCTGACCATCTGAAGGAGTGCCTAAGGTTATGGAATTGGCAAGTACCTGTGCGGAGATGTATTCAGAATGAGTGTTGACAGACTGAGCAATCTGAGGGATGTCGGTGATTGTGACATTTACCCTGTCAGTTATCTCGAGTCCGCTTTCCTTACGGATAGCCTGGATTCTCTTGACTATTTCGCGTGCAATACCCTCGTTGCGAAGTTCTGGAGTGATGTTGATGTCGAGGGCAACAGTTACGGAACCTTCTACGGCAACCGTCCATCCCGGAATGTCCTCGCTGATGATTTCGACGTCTTCAAGGACGATGTCGACAGCGTTGCCGTCAACGATGACCGGTAGCGTTCCGTTCTGTTCGAGTTCTGCAATCTGTTCCTGGGTAAACTGGCTGACGGTATCGGCTACAGCCTTCATCATCTTGCCAAACTTCTTACCCATAACACGAAAGTTACACTTCACCTTCTTCACAAGCATTCCGGCTCCCTCCACGAACTGAAGTTTCTTTACATTTACTTCATCGAGGATAAGGTGCTTCATCTTCTCGATATATTCCTTCTGTTTCTGGTCTGAAACGGGGATGCTGATGCACTGAAGTGGCTGGCGAACGATGATCTGTTCCTTCTTTCTGAGAGAGAGAACCATTGAGGTAATCTGCTGTGCCAGTTCCATGCTTGTTTCGAGTTCCTTGTCGATGAGTGATTCATCTGCCTCAGGGAATCTGACGAGATGAACGGATGTATGGTTCTCATCGAATTCGTGTAGGTCAGAATAAAGCCTGTCGGCAAAGAACGGAGATATTGGAGCAATCAGTCTGGCAATTGTCTCCAGACAGGTATAGAGAGTCTGGTAAGCACTCAGTTTGTCATCGGTCATTCCACCGCCCCAGAAACGCTTGCGGTTGAGGCGTACATACCAGTTGCTGAGATTGTCGAGTACGAAATTTTGTATGAGTCTTCCCGCACGGGTTGGCTCGTAGTTATTGAGGCTTTCGTCAACTTCCTTTATGAGGGTGTTCAGTTCAGAGAGGACCCAGCGGTCGATTTCCGGTCGTTCTGCAAACGGTATGCTTTCCTTCCTGTAGTCGAAGGCATCGACATTTGCATACATTGCAAAGAAGGAATAGGTCTGGAAGAGTTTGCCGAAGAATGTACGGCTTACCTCTGCCACGCCCTCCTCGTCAAAACGGAGGTTGTCCCATGGTTGCGAATTTGTAAGCATATACCAGCGTACCGCATCGGCGCCATATTTCTCAATACATCCGAATGGGTCGACACCATTGCCGAGTCGTTTCGACATCTTGAGTCCGTTCTTGTCGAGTACCAGTCCGTTACTGATGACTGCCTTATATGCAACACTGTCGAACACCATTGTTGCAATGGCATGCAATGTATAGAACCATCCACGGGTCTGGTCAACTCCTTCTGCGATGAAGTCAGCAGGATATACCTGATGGGAGTCAAGCAGTTCCTTATTCTCGAATGGATAGTGAATCTGTGCATAAGGCATACTGCCTGAATCAAACCACACGTCAATCAGGTCTGCTTCTCTGGTGAGGACATTACCGGTATCTGAAATGAGTTTGATATCGTCCACATATGGTCTGTGAAGGTCAATCCTATCATAGTTTTCCTGACTCATATCTCCCGGAACAAATCCTTTGTCCTTGAGTGGATTGGACGGCATTACTTTCTTATCTACAGCCTTTTCTATCTCATCGTAAAGTTCCTCGATTGAGCCGATACATATCTCTTCACGTGATTCCTTGTTTCGCCAGATTGGTAGTGGTGTACCCCAGAAACGTGAACGTGAGAGGTTCCAGTCGTTAAGGTTCTCAAGCCATTTGCCGAAACGTCCTGTTCCTGTGCTGGCAGGTTTCCAGAGGATGGTGTTGTTGAGTTCTGTCATTCTCTGACGTGTAGCAGATGCACGGATAAACCATGAGTCCAAAGGATAATAGAGGATTGGCTTGTCTGTGCGCCAGCAGTGTGGATAATTGTGGATATGCTTCTCTATTTTGAAAGCCTTGCCCTGCTGTTTCAGATCCATGCAGATTGTCACGTTCAGGTCTTCCTGTTCATCCTCACCTTCCTTGATGTATTCGTTGCGTACATACTTGCCGGAATATTTTTTATATTCGTTGATGTTCATATACTGGTCAACGAAGTCCGGATCCATATCTCTCATTCTGAAAAGACGTCCTGTAGGCGCTACGAGTGGACGGAAGTCTCCGAACCTGTCGCGGATAACAATTGCATTGATACCGGCTTTTTTTGCTACCATTTGGTCATCTGCACCGAAGTTTGGTGCAATGTGAACGATGCCTGTACCATCTTCGGTCGTGACATAATCACCAGGAATTACCCTGAATACATTTTCGCGACCTCTTATAGGACTTACCCAGTTGAGCAACTGGCGGTATGGAGTTCCTACAAGGTCAGTTCCCTTGTAATGATTGAGTATTCTGTAAGGGACAATCTTGTCACCAGGCTTATAATCGTCCATCGAAGCATCAAGTCCTTCCGTTTTGAGATAAGCATTCACCCTTGCCTCTGCCAATACAACTTTTATCCTGTTGCCATTATATTGGTTGAAGGTGTCCACAAGGACATAGTCAATGTTCGGTCCGACGCAGAGCGCAGAGTTTGAAGGCAGGGTCCAAGGTGTAGTGGTCCATGCTGCAAAATAGGCATCTTTCAGTTCGTCGTAGCGGAAACCGAGGCGTGGCTCAATCTTAAACAGGGCAGTGACTGTAGTGTCCTTCACGTCCCTATAGCATCCAGGCTGGTTGAGTTCATGGCTGGAAAGACCTGTACCTGCTGCAGGACTGTATGGTTGAATGGTATAGCCCTTGTACAGCATTTTCTTGTCGTAGAGTTGCTTGAGCAACCACCAGAGTGTTTCGATGTACTTATTGTCGTATGTGATGTAAGGATGTTCGAGATCAACCCAATAGCCCATGGTATGGCTGAGGTCGGTCCATTCCGAAGTAAACATCATCACGTTCTTTCGGCATCTGGCATTGTAGTCTTCTATACTGATGTTCTTGCCGATATCTTCCTTCGTGATGCCCAGTTCCTTTTCAACACCCAGTTCAACAGGAAGTCCATGTGTGTCCCATCCGGCCTTTCTTGCTACCTTGAAACCTTTCATGGTCTTGTAGCGGCAAAAAGTATCTTTCAGTGAACGGGCCATGACATGGTGAATACCAGGGTGTCCGTTAGCCGAAGGAGGTCCTTCGAAGAAAATGAATGAAGGACAGCCTTCACGTTCAGTCATACTCCTATGAAACACATCCTGTGCATCCCACTCCTTCAGTACTTCCTTGTTTACATCCGACAAGTTCAGTCTGTTTCTCTCAGTGAATTTACTCATATCTTTTTACGTTTTATTTGCAATTAAATGTCGTTTTTATTCCAATCTGCAAAGTTACGATTAAGTGAGCGAAATACAAAATAAAATGTTGAAAACTTTTTATTTTTATTACCGAACGGTAGTAACTTGCGGGAGCGTGCGAGCGATAGTTACGATTAAGTGAGCGAAATACAAAATAAAATGTTGAAAACTTTTATTTTTATACAACTTTCACTTTATGTGTGTCTGGAAATTTAGTGAACCATAACTTGAAAAATGGAGTATTTTATTTTGTATATCGCTCACTTAATCGTAAATTTGCGGATATTTTCTAAAAGATGGCTACTCCTACACCATATATGGACGTTCAGGGACTCGGCAAGCGTATCGGCGATCGGGTACTGTTTCACGATATTTCGTTCACTATTAATGAACGGGAACATATAGGGCTTATAGCAAAGAACGGTACGGGCAAATCTACATTGCTTTCCATTTTGAGTGGAGAAGAAGGCTATGACGAGGGGAATATCATATTTCGCAATGATCTGAAAGTGGGGTATCTGGAACAGGTTCCACAGTTTGCCCCATCAATTACGGTGATGGAGGCCGTTATGCAAAATCGTCAGGATGAAAAAGACGTGATTGCAGAAATTGAAGATAAGGAATTGCTTGCCGTTCAGACTCTGACATTATTGAAGATTACCGACCTGTCGCAGAAAATCAGTGAACTGAGTGGCGGACAGGTCAAGCGGGTGGCTTTGGCAAAGGTGCTTATTGGAAAACCTGACATGCTGATTCTTGACGAACCGACCAACCACCTTGACCTTGAAATGATAGAGTGGTTGGAAAACTATCTCAGCCGTACAACAATGGCAATTTTGATGGTCACTCATGACCGGTATTTCCTCGACAGGATTTGTTCGCAGATTATCGAAATGGACGATTCGAGAATCTATACCTACAAGGGCAATTATGCCTATTATCTTGAAAAACGCCAGGAAAGACTCGAAGGCCTCTCTGTGGAAATCACAAGGGCCAATAACCTCTACCGAACAGAACTTGACTGGATGCGCCGTATGCCTCAAGCACGCGGACATAAGGCAAGATACCGTGAAGAGGCATTCTATGAATTGGAAAAGATTGCCAAACAACGCATCAGCGAAAGGAATGTACGTCTTGAGATGAGTGGGGGATACATTGGAAGCAAGATATTTGTTGCAAAAGATGTTTGCAAGGCATATCCCGACAAGGTAATTCTCAAAAATTTCAATTACACCTTCTCGCGCTATGAGAAGATGGGTATAGTAGGAAACAATGGAGCCGGAAAATCGACTTTTATCAAGACCTTGCTCGGACTGGAACCTATTGATGATGGGGCGTTTGATATTGGTTCCACTGTCCGCTTCGGCTATTATTCTCAGGAAGGAATGCTTTTCAACAAGAACCAGAAAGTGATTGATGCGGTACGCGACATCGCCGAATACGTAGACATGGGAGATGGCGAGCGATTGAGTGCAGGTCAGTTTCTTCAGCACTTCCTTTTTAGTCCGCAGGAACAACATACGTACATTTATAAATTGAGTGGGGGAGAACGACGACGTCTCTATCTGTGTACTGTGTTGATGCGCAATCCCAACTTCCTTATTCTCGACGAGCCTACCAATGACCTTGATATAGTTACATTGCAGATTCTTGAGGATTATCTTGCAAAGTTTCACGGCTGTCTCATTGTGGTGAGCCACGACAGATATTTCATGGATAAGATTGTCGACCACATTCTTGTCTTTCATGGTGAAGGCAACATCCAGGACTTCCCTGGAGGTTATTCCTTATACCGCGAGTCAAAGGCACTAAACTCCCAGGCATCAGCCGATTCCGATAGGAAACCAAAGGATATCACTTCAGTAAAGGAGCAGAAGAATTCCAACAATACTCAGCAACGCAGAAAACTTACATTTAAAGAGAAACGGGAATACGAACAACTCTCTATCGATATTGATAGGCTTGAAACTGAAAAAAAACTTATTGAGACAGAACTCAGTTCGGGAAACATACCAACAGACAAAATTATAGAATTTTCAAAACGTCTTCCTGCTTTAGAAGAAGAACTGGATGAAAAGTCGATGCGCTGGCTCGAACTGAGCGAAATAGAGTCATAACCACTGGTAAATATGGACGAATCAAAAAGAGGGCTACATATTCTGTACCCCTCCTTCTTTTTTCCGCTTGTCAGGCCATTGAATCGATGTCCTGTTCCATGTTTACCTCTTCTCCTTTCTTGTTCTTGAACTTGTACTGGAGAAAGGCAAGTGACTGGTCGGGGACAACCTGGACTCCAAATCCGTATTTCATCTTCCATTTCATAATCTGGGATGGAAATCCCTGATTTAGATATGCGTGGACATACGGATGGCAATAGAGTGTGAAATTCTTCTTGCCAAGACTTTTTGCCATGTAGTGTACCTTGTTGTCGAGAGTGTCTGTGAAGATATAGGAAGACTTTATTGTT
>JAZQPD010000150.1:0-19473 GCA_045628285.1 Bacteroidaceae bacterium | reverse complement strand
GAAGTGTATGTAGACAACAAGAATTTTAAGAAGTAAAAGACTCCGAGCTTGCTCAGTTTGTGCTGAGTCCATCGAAGTACCTGAGTGGTTGGTGAGCCTGTCGAACCATGACCTCAGCGCCCGAAGAAACAAATAGTAAATAAAACCAAATTGTAAATAAATAGTAAATCGTAAATTTGTAAATCGTAAATTAGCTTTAACTGTTATGAAAACTAATCGTGCTTTTCGCTTTGCAATGTGCGCACTGATTGCCACTGGCATTTCTTCCAGTGCATTTGCCCAGCACAACTACTGGAACGACCCGAGTATCAATGAACAGAACCGTCTGGAGGACCATGCCGACTTCTTTGCCTATGAGAATGCCGACCTGGCAAGGAAGGGCGACAAGACGAAATCGGGCCGCTACCTCTCGCTCGAGGGGACATGGAAGTTCTTCTGGGTGGAGAATGCTGACGAACGTCCTACTGACTTCTTCTCTCTGGCATACGATGACTCCAAGTGGGGCAAGATGCCTGTTCCGGGTATCTGGGAACTCAACGGATATGGCAACGCCGTGTATGTGAATTCAGGCTATGCATGGAATCAGGACTGGAGAACCGATCCTCCGAAGGTAGGTACTCTCGGCAACCACGTAGGTTCCTACCGCCGTACCTTCTCAGTCCCTGCCGACTGGAAGGGACAGAAGGTGTTCATGCATATCGGTAGTGCTACAAGCAACCTCACCGTATGGGTGAACGGCAAGTATGTAGGCTACAGCGAGGACTCAAAGGTGGCTGCTGAGTTTGACATCACCAAGTTCGTACAGCCGGGCAAGGAGAATCTCATAGCAATGCAGATTTTCCGCTGGTGCGACGGCAGCTATCTCGAGGACCAGGACTTCTGGCGCCTTTGCGGTATTGCACGTGAGTGTTATCTCTATTCCACTCCGAAGACACACCTCAAGGACCTCTTCATCACCCCTGACCTCGCCGACAACTACACGAACGGCAAACTGACCGTCAGCACCCAGCTGGAGGGCAAAGCCGACATCCGGTGTGACCTTCTGGATGCTGCCGGCAAGCACGTTGCCGGTACTACGGTTCCATCCAGTCCGCTGTCTGTCTCTGCTCCACGCAAGTGGAGTGCCGAGGATCCGTATCTCTATACCCTCATCACTACGGTGCAGGACAAGAAGGGCAATGTACTCGAGGTAATCCCTCAGAGAGTAGGATTCCGCAAGGTGGAAATCAAGGGCGGACAGTTGCTCGTCAACGGTCAGGCCATCTATATAAAAGGTGTTGACCGTCATGAACTGGACCCTGACGGCGGGTACGTGCTTTCCTACGAGCGCATGAAGGGCGACATTCTCGCCATGAAGGCACTGAACGTGAATGCAGTGCGCACGAGCCACTATCCTAACGACCCCCGGTTCTATGACCTCTGCGACGAGATGGGTATCTACATGACTTCCGAGTCGAACCTCGAAAGCCACGGCATGGGCTATGGCGACGGAACTCTCGCAAAGCGTGAGGACTTCAACCTCATGCACCTCCAGCGCCAGTACCACCACATGAAGACTTACAAGAACCATCCTGCCATCATCGTATGTCGCTCGGAAACGAGGCCGGCTACGGCAAGAACTTCTCTGACTCCTACGACTGGGTGAAGGCATTCGACTCTTCCCGCCCTTGCCAGTACGAACGTGCCCTCTGGGAACGTGACGGAAGTGGAAAGAGCGACATCATGTGTCCGATGTACTACGGCTATGAGGACTGTGAACACTACAGCACTGGCAACGAGCCACGCCCCCTCATCCAGTGTGTGTATGCCCACGCAATGGGTAACAGTCCGGGTGGATTCCAGGAGAACTGGGACCTGGTGCGCAAATATCCTAAGTACCAGGGCGGATACATCTGGGACTTCATCGACCAGGGTCTGCGCAGCAAGAGCAAGATTACCGGCAAGCAGATATGGGCATACGGCGGCGACTTCGGACGCTACCGCCCATCCGACCAGAACTTCAACTGCAACGGTGTGATTGCACCTGACCGTTCGTTCAACCCTCATGCCTACGAGGTGAAGTACTACTACCAGAACATTTGGTCGACCCTCAGCGGCGGAAAACTCGATATCTTCAATGAGAACTTCTTCGTGCCTATCACTGCGCAGATGACATGGACCATCAAGGCAGAAGGCGAACAGGTGGCTGCAGGCAATGTAGACGTGACACGTCTTAATATTGCACCTCATGCAACCAAGTCGGTGAACATCCCGGTAGCTGACGCTCTTGCCAACAGCAAGTATGACGGCAAGGAACTGACTCTCCTCGTGGAATACAACCAGAACGGCAACAGAATTGCCCATCAGCAGTTTGTGCTCCGTGAATACAAGTACCCGGCCCTCACATCCCAACTCGCCCTCAACCCTCAACCGCAGGCAAAGGTTGCCGACCACATGAGTTTCCTCACAGTGGAGATGGGTGGCACAAAGGTGACAGTCGACAAGCGCAGCGGATTCATCTCCTATCTCGATGTCGACGGTGAACCGATGCTCCGCGAAGGCGTAGGCATCACTCCTGACTTCTGGCGTGCCGCTACCGACAACGACCACGGTGCCGGAATGCAGCGCAGCATGCGCGGATGGATGAACCCTATGTACCGGCTCGTGAAACTCGACAAGGCTCAGGACGGACCGAACTATGTGGTGACTGCCGAAATCAACATCACTGTAGCCCAGCAGGCTAATGCAAACCGCAGGAACCGCCAGCAGGGCAATGCTCAGGAACAGCAGACGGCTCCTGTCAGTCCTAAGCTTATCCTCACTTATACCCTCAGTCCTGACGGCAAACTCGCCATTAGGGAAAAGATGGAGACCGACGAGAAGAACAACCTCCCTCAGATGCTCCGCTATGGTATGAAACTCGATATGCCTGAGCAGTACGACCGCATTGAGTTCTACGGCAACGGCCCGCAGGAAAACTACATTGACAGAAAGGGATTCGCAGTGCTCGACGTATACAGACAGAAGGTGGCTGACCAGTACTACGGCTACATCCGTCCGCAGGAATCAGGCAACAAGACTGATGTGCGCTGGTGGAAGGTCGTAAGTGCTTCTGGCAAGGGACTCAGGTTCTTCAGCAACGAACCGATGGAGTGCCAGACACTCAACTTCACTGAGGAAGACCTCGATCCAAGCAGCGAGAAGGCAAACCACCACAGCGGCGACCTTACTCCACGTCCGTTCTCATGTGTCCACATAGCACAGAAAGAGATGGGGCTCGGATGTGTGAACTCATGGGGTGCATGGCCTCGGCGTGAATACCAGATGCCTGTGAAGTTTTACGACTTCACCTTCGTAGTGGAACCAGTGAAGTGATTGACTTCGTACGTTCCTTCGACAGGCTCAGGAACCAACGAAAACGAAAACTATAACGAAAACTATAACGAAAACGATGAAACTCGGATTCCGGATTTTAGATTTCGGACTTGTAATTGTCTCTCTAATGGTGTCTGTGGCGGTTCATGCCGCAGACACTCCGTTTTACCGTACATGTATCGACGACGGATGGCTGTTCTTGCTGGACGAGGATTCCTCCAGGTACATCTCCGCAGAGGAGAAGTTAGGTAGAATTTCCTTCATCACTCTGCCTCACGACTGGGCAGTCGAACAAAAGGGTGATGTAGGACCGTTCTTCAAGGACGGAGACTACCAGACCGGCTTCACGAAGGGGGGAACGGGATGGTACTGGAAGGATCTGCTTCCGATATTCAATAACCTGAAAAAAATACGTGACTGCAAACGTGGCAGGATATACCTCTATTTCGAGGGTGTGTACAACCAGTCTGTAGTCTATATCAATGGCAGGAAGATAGCCTCGAACCACTATGGCTATAATGGTTTTCGTATTGATATAACCCGCCACTTCGGGGCAAGCGAACCGACTGCCCTTGACCTGGCTGTCAGGGTAACGAATCAGGGGAAGAACTCCAGATGGTATGCCGGTGCCGGCATATTCCGCCATGTGTGGATAGAACATCATGGCGAAGGGTGCATAGATCCGTGGGACGTACAAATCAAGACTGAGTCATTGGATAGGTATAAGGCTGTGGTTTCATTCAATGTGAAGGGCAGGAAACTGTTTACGCGTGAAATACGCAATCCGCACCTATGGTCGCCGGATGACCCTTATCTCTACACAATGAAGGTTGATGGCAATGAGTTCAGATATGGCATCCGTACCATCGACTATTCCGCAGAGAAGGGTTTCCTTCTCAATGGTCAGCCTATACTCCTTAAAGGAGGTTGTGTGCATCACGACAACGGACTCCTCGGTGCTGCAGCCCTCGACCGTGCTGAGGACCGTAAGCTACAACTTATGAAGGAGCAGGGCTACAATGCCGTGCGCTGTTCGCACAATCTCCAGTCGGAGCATTTCATGAATGCCTGTGACAGTCTGGGACTGATGGTGATTGACGAGTGCTTCGACCAGTGGTTCGACAACAAGAATCCTGACGACTACCACAATTATTTCCCTGACCACTACAAGGAGGATATAGCCTTCATGGTACGCCGCGACAGGAATCACCCGAGTGTGATTATGTGGAGTATCGGCAACGAGATTCCCGGCCGTCACTCAGGACGGGGACAGGAGGCCGCAGCCCAGATGCGGGATGTCATCCTCTCGCTCGATGATTCGCGCCCTCTTACCGCAGCCCTCTGTGGTTGGGACAACCGCAAGATGGACTGGAAGGAAGACGCACCACTTGCGTGGAAATCGCTCGACATAACCGGCTACAACTATCTCTGGAGAGAATATCAGCAGGATCATTCGAACTATCCAGAAATGGTCATGGTCGGTACGGAGAGTTATCCGCAGGAAGCTGCAGTAAACTGGCAGGCAGTGGAAGAATACCCGTACGTCATCGGTGATTTCGTATGGACGGCGTGGGACTATCTCGGTGAGGCTGGAATCGGTCATTCCCTCTGGCTGAAGGAAGGGGAGGAGAATCCGTTCTTCATGCCTTGGCCGTACTTCAACGGATGGTGCGGCGACATTGACCTTATCGGTCAGAAGAAGCCGCAATCCTATGTCCGCGATGTCATTTGGGGCAGGATACCGATTACGATGAATGTGATGGAACAGGCACCGGATTCTTCGAGCAACCCTGAACAGGCAGTTGTCCGCAATGTGGTCAGCGGTTGGGGATGGCCGCTCGAGCATCATTTCTGGAGCAAAGATTCACTTATGACAGTGAACGTATATTCGCGCTCACCGAAAGTAAGGCTATACTTGGATGACAAACTGACAGATACGCAGTCAACGGACAAAAACCATAAAGCCACCTTCCATGTTCCCAATCCCCCTACTCCGGAGGGAAAACCGAATGGGACATGTCTGCGTGCAGTGACATGGGATGGCAAGAAGGAAGGCGATTCCGCCATCCTTGCCAGTTATGGCGAACCGGTTGGACTTCGTGTCACAGCCGACCGGACCCGCATTCATGCAGATGGTCAGGACCTATCCTTTGTAACCATAGAACTCGTAGACTCCCTTGGCAATCTCGTTCCCGAGACCGGACGTAAGGTAAGGATAGAGGGAGCGCCGACGGTCGTGGCAGGCAATGCCTCTCCTTATGATATGGAGAGTTTCCGCAGTTCCGCCCCATTGCTCTTCGAGGGCAGGGCACTGGCAATAATCCGCGCTACAAGGGAACAGGAGAGGATAGCCCTCCGTGTCAGTTCCGACGGACTCCCGCCACAGCAACTGGACATAATGACTACAGGGCATTGACTCTACGGAAGGGTACACTGAATGGAAATATCGAAAAAACTGACATGGGAAATATCCTATGTCAGTTTTATGTATTCGTATGTATTGCCGAGGGTGGCAAGGTAGGTTTCGAAGGCTTCCCGAGTGATGACTACCGTGCCTCGGCAGTCGTTGGGATGGAAGGAGAGTGTGGCGGCATTGAGGAGTACGGAATCGAGAAAGAGGTGGACGTGGTGCTCCAGGTCATTGATAAGTCCGAAGGGAGATACACTGCCTGGTTCGAGTCCGAGATAGCGCATCATACGCTCTGGAGATGCGAAGGAGAGTTTGCCGGGTGCCGTCTTGCCCTGGCTGACGAGAACTTCCTTCAATCGGTGCTCAAGGTCGTGGATGTCGAGGTCGTGGTCGCAGTGAAAGCAGACGAGATAGTGGCGGTTGCCTTTGTGGTTGCGAAGGAAGATGTTCTTGCAGTGGATGCTTCCATCGTCCTTCCACCAGCGTTTGGCTTCCTCAATGGTCTTGCCTTCGGGGTGATGGTAGACGGAGTAAGGTATGGCGTGAGCATCAAGATAGTCGAATACGATTTGTTCACGGGACTGAGAAAATGCATTTACCATTTACTGTTTACTATTTACTATTTTTATTTACTATTTAAGATTTAATGAAGAGAGCGGCTGTTGTGCCGCTCTCTTGGTTTATTGCGTTGGTTTTCAGTATGTCCATTCGGGTTTGCTGAAGTACCAGTTCTGTGGCTGTTTGAGCTTATTGTAGAGCTCGTGGTTGTATCCCTGAGTGAGAACATCAGGGGTAATCTCATCCTTGTAAGGGTTGTAGCGGACATCGCGTGAGGCAATCTTGCCTGCAAGCCATGATGTGCCGTCGAATCCAGTGTCGTTGCGGTGGTTGGCAATTCGTACAAGGTCGGTGAAGCGGTAGCCTTCGAATGCCAGTTCGAGTGCGAGTTCGTCGACGATGGCTTCCTCAACTCCAAGGATTGCCTGGTCAGGATCGGCTGGATCGTAGCCGTAGCCGGTGATGACGTTGGAGTAGTCGTAGGAGATACTGTCGTTGTAGCCCATGATATTGGTACGGACAGTGATTTCTGATGACTGGGTCCATGAGCCGAATCCGCATCCGCGGGCATGGATTCCGTAGTTGCCGTTCCATGCATCGTCCTGGAAGTCGAAGAGGGAAGTGAAGGAGTCAAGCTGGTCGGAATCGACATAGTACATGGCTCCGACGCTGTTGAGCTTGAGGTATGGGATGGTGTCGGTCTGGAGGATGTACTCGCCAGAGTCGTTGACGAGTGTGTCGCCTGCTTCAGAGATTACGTAATGGGTATTGTAGCGGATGGCATGGGTAGGCAGGTTCTCGACTGTGAGTCCGTCCTTGAGGATGGCGAACGCAATCTGAGGATAGCCTGCACGATTGAGTGCCTCTGCAAAGCGAAGCCATACGAGGGCTGTGCGGTAGACTGGAATGGTGTAGTAGAATGTTGCCCCGCGCGATGCCTTGGAACAGAGAAGGTAGGTCTGACTTTCGTAGGTGGCCTGCTCTATGCTGTTTCCGTAACGGGCATCCCCACTCTCGTATTCCATACGTGTAGGAACAGTGGTGGAGTTGTCGTAGTAGATGTAGGACTGCTTCTTGTTGATGGTGTAGTAGGCTCCTGAAGGAGTGGTCTGACTCTTATGGTTGCGACTGACAGTGATGGAACCGGATGTGCTGGTCTCTGCCGTGCCTTCGACTTCATCGCCGGATGTGTAGGAATTCTGGCTTGATGTAGGAGTGTAGCCGTAGATGTCGGCTACGCGTGTGAGCATGGTGCCGAACTGCTTGTTGGATGAACTCGGGATGAAGGTGATGACATCGTCGGTGGTGGAGAAGGCGTACTTGCTTGCCCACTGTCCCCAGGTCTCACCGCCTATGGATGATGCAGAATAGGAGTATTCCTCATCGTCGGTTCCCTGGCTGATACGTGTACGGGTGGCAGAACAATAGAGGGCAGGAAGGGTCGGGTCGTTGAACTTGAGGTAGTCGTAGTAGTACCTGGCTGCTTTGAGGTAGTCATCCTGTGACTTTCCGCGAAGCAGGTACATGTCGGCAAGGACGAGACGGATAGGGAACATCATCTTGCGTGATGCAATATTGACAGCTCCGTTGTCGAATGTCTCGTACTGAGGATATTCGGTGTCGAGGAACTGGGTGATGTTCGTGTCGAGTATCTTGTCGATGAGATTGTCGCGGGTAACCTGATTGTTCTCGTAGTCGAAGTTCTTGACTACATCGAGGGATGAGATAGGGTCGGTGATGAACGGTACGCCTCCGTAGTTCTGCACGAGCTGGAGGTAGGTCCATGCACGGACGGCCTGTACCTGGGCGAACTCTGGAATCATGTACTTGATGTTGCTCTTGACTGCTGCTGTATCAGCATTTGCGATATAGAGGTTGCAGTTGTTGATGATGTTGTAGTAGTCGCTGATGTTGAGGAGTGAACAACTTCCGTCCTTAGGATTGTCGAAATTGGAGATGGCATGGAGGGTGTCGGTCACCTGAGTGGTGGTCGATACAAGGTCGCCTCGCAGTTCTCCAAGGAGTACCTGACGCTCTGCTACGCTCTGCACGCATTTCATGATGCCGAGGTAGGAATAGAGTGTGTCGTTGGCATTGGTGTAAAGCTTGTCGCCGGTGTCGACGGTGAGCATGTCAGAACAACTCGTCAGGGTGAGGAGGATGAATGCCATCAGCCATTGGCTCTTAGCCATTTGCTTATTGATTGAATATTTACTCATTGCTGTAAAATTTTTATAGGTTGAACTTTACTCCGAGGTTGAAACTGCGATTGACTGGGAGAAGTCCTGCATCGATGCCCTGATAGAGGACACTGTTGTTGCAGGATGTCTCAGGGTCGGTGCCTGTATAGCGGCTTACTACGAAGAGGTTGTTTGCCTCACCCCAGATTGTAATACCCTGAATCCAACTGAGTGTCAATGGTAATTCGTAGGACAGACGGACTTTCTTGAGCTTCAGGAAACTGCCGTCCTCAATCCAGCGGTCAGAGAAGCGCTCGTTGTTGACCCACTCCTCGCTTGTGGATGAGCAGACACGTGGCATATCGGTAACCTGTCCTTCGCATGTCCAGCGGTTGAGGGTTGCCTGACTTTGGTTGTAGAAGTTGTTGACGCTCTCGAGCTGACGACGGTTGTAATTGTATATGTCGTTGCCGAGTGAATACTTGAATGTGAAGTCGAGCGTCCAGTGCTTGTAGGAGAAGTTGGTGTAGATATTTCCGTAGATGTCTGGGTTAGGATCACCGATGATGGTCTTATCGCTTTCGTCGATGACTCCGTCGCCGTTATTATCTATGAAATGTACATCACCTGCACGGAAGTTGTTGTAAGGGTTGTTCTTGAGTCCGGTAGGATACTTGAGGTAGCCGAGTGCACCTGCAGTACTTGCCTCCTTGTCGGATGAGAATACGCCTGCAGTCTTGTAACCATAGAAAAGACCTACAGGATTGTCGACACTGGTAAGCACTTCACCTCCGTAAATCTTAGTGGTGTAGTCATCTTCAGGAAGTGATGTGATGCGGTTCTTGTAGTGTCCAAGTGTAGCTCCGAGTTGCCACTTGAAATTGCGTGAATTGACAAGGAGTGCGTTGACGTTCACTTCTGCTCCGACGTTGCGCAGTGCTCCATCGTTGCACCAGAAGTGGTTGAGACCTGTCATATAGTTGATGGACTTCATGGTCAGGAGGTTATCGGTGTTGCTGACATAGAAGTCGATGCCTGCCTGGATTCTGTTGTTCACAAAGGAACCATTAAGTGCAAAGTTCCATCTGCGGGTGGTCTCCCACTGGATTTCAGGGTTCTCGATGTTCATGAGCTGGAGTCCGATTGCTGTCTTGAGGAACGGAGTTGCCTGAAAATATGTACGGCTTGCAGAATAGTTGACGTTGTCGTTTCCGCTGATGTCGTAGCCTGCCGTGAACTTGAGATAGTCAACACCGCGTACCTTGTTGAACCATGACTCGTTGGTAATTACCCATCCTGCCTGAAGTGAAGGGAAGAGCCCCCACTTCACTCCGAACATATCGAGACCTCCAGAGGTTTCCTTACCGAAGCGTGATGATGCATCGGCAGAGATGGAACCCTGTACGAAATATGTGTTGCGGAATGAATAGTTGGCCTGTGCATAGTATGAGAGGTTGCGCCAGGAGTCGTTGGTGCCCTGAACGCTACGGAACTTATCGGATGTCTTATTGTCCGGCATCTTGTCGTTTCCGCCATTGTAACCCGTCATGTAGCTGTCGGTGAATGAATTGGATGTAAAGCGGAATCCTCCGAATGCGGAGATATCGTGCTGACCGTAGTTGTTGCTCCAGTTAATGCGGAAGTCTTCGTAGAGGGATGTCTCCTTGTCGAAGAGACTCTTCTTGACACTTGTGACGTCGCCCATGCCTTCGAGGTTGTAGGTCGGTGTTCCTGCCTCAGGAAGGTAGTACTTCTCGCTTGCACGGTTGAGCTGGTATGCGAAGCGGTTGGTGAGATAGAGATGCTTGTTGATGTCCCAGCGTGGCATTACGTTGAGATTGAACTGTGTGACCTCCTGGTGGTTCTTGTTGACTCCGTCGCCGTTCTCAAGAATCCAGTAGGGATTTGAGAGGGCTGAGTTGGTAACGTATTTTGAAGCAAAGTTGAACGGATAGTTCTGGTCGTCGATGTTCTTGCCTGAATAAACTCCGGAGAGATGGAGGCGTGCATCGTCGCCGGTGTAGTAGTTGTACTTGCTGATGAACGGTGCCTGAATGAGCCCGAGTACGTTAGGAGAGGTGATGTTGCTCTCGCTGTAACTCTCTGCCCATCCGTTGTCGCGAAGATCGTAGTTGGTACGGCTGTAGGCAACATCGAGCTGAGTGCTGAGATTGCGTACGAGATTGATGTCGGTGTTGAAACGGATGTTCAGGCGGTCAAACTGGTTGCCCTTGGCTGTTGACTTGGAATTGGCATAGCCGAGGGAGAGGCTGTACATGGCTATGTCGTCACCACCCTGTACGTTGACCTTGTAGTTCTGGGTGAATGCTGTGCGATATAAGCCGTCGGACCAGTCGGTGTTGTTGTGATACAGCGGATACCAGTAATAGTCAGGATTGTCATTGAGGAACGGTACGGAAGCACTGGCTGTGGAGTTTTCCTTACCGTAAGTGGTGGTTCCGATCAATTCACTGACGTAGTTGCGATATTGGTTTCCATCGAGGACCTTCAAGGTCTTCGGCGCAGTCTCAATACCTGCAAATGCAGATACGTTGATTTTTGTAGCCATACTGCGACCACGTTTGGTGTTGATGACAATGACTCCGTTGCCTCCACGTGAACCATATAGGGAAGTGGCATTCTTCATGATTTCCACGCTCTCAATGTCTTCCGGATCGATGGCTGAGAGAATGTTGTTGAAGAAACCGTCATGGATGCTTGTGCGGTCGAGCTGCATGTCCATCATGATTCCGTCGAGGATGATTAGCGGCTGGGAATTGATGTTGATGGAGTTGAGACCTCTGAGGAACATGGCAACTCCCTGTCCGGGTACACCTGCACGGGATATGGTATGGACGTCACCACCTAACCTGTTCTCTATTTCACTGTCAATGGACAGTGCACTTGAATTGGCAATATTGATGACCTTGCCTGATGACACCTGTGTCTGTGGTGAATAGAAGGAATTGAACTTGTTGCTGTAGAGCAGAATTCTTCCTACCGATTCTCCACCGATTGCTACCTGCACATCATTGTATTCAGGAGATGTGACATAGAGTGAAGTGGCAAATACAGGGACATTGATAGTGAAGGTTCCGTCTTCCTCTGTCATGGTGGAATAGCGGTTCAGTCCATAGGCCTGGATTCGGGCACCGGAGACAGGAGTATTGCCAGCTGCGTCAAAAACTGTTCCACTGATGGATTTCATTTCATAAACAGGGGCTGGTTTTGTGGCGCGTACCGGTGCCTTTACTTCTTCCGATGCGGTTTCTTCGTCCTGTGCATAACATGAGGCACTGAAGATTGGTGCTGCCATCAGCATGAGCATCAAAGCCGGTTTTCCCATATGCAAACTTGTCATTGCGTAGACTTTATTGTTGTTGTTCTTTTTCATAAATCAGTCCTCCTCATTCTTGTGTAACCTCATTTTCCTTTGCTACGAAAATAATTTTGTCAATCCACATCTCTCGAGAATAAGTGGCGGTTTCCTTAGATGTGACGTTGGATGCAATCTTGAGTGTCACATATGCCTTGTCCATCTTGTAGTATGAAATAGGCAGCATGAAGTCTTTTGCCAACGGAATGGTATCAACATACTGCAGATAACCCTTCTCATCGATATACGGAGGACGAGTCATGAAGATATTTGTACCCGCCTTGTGCAAGGTGTCGTCCTCAATAGGCTTGAATGTAGCAGTAGTGGACGTTGCCTTTCTTCCATCGTGGTATGAGAGAGTTGCCTTGAACTTCGCTGGTTTCTCTGCGCTGGTGTTGTATGCCATCAATACATAGATGTCGTATTTGCATGACAGGGTGTTCGAAATCTTGAATGTGATTTCAGGATTGGCTGATGAACTGGATTGTACGGTGCGGACGACAGTGTATTTGATGATGGAGTCGTTGCGCTCGAATGTACCGGTGTAGTTTGAAAGGGAACAGCGTGTGTTGCTTTCCACGTTGCGATTCATTTCTGCCTCAAGGACTCTTTTTGATGCCCACGTGTCAATAGGACGGTAATTGAAGTGGTCAACAGGATAGATATAACCGTTGCTTGCGCTAAGAGGACTATTGTTGCTGTCGAACAATGGCTCGATGAACGGTGCCTTGAACTTATTGTTGCTCGTGCTGACAATGGAGTCGCAGTCCCAAGGAAGATATGGATTGAATGTCTTTACCTGATATCTGGCATTGAACACGAGGTTGTCGCAGATTGCACTCTTGGCATAGAGGTTGAGCATGGAATCAAGTTCTGCATCGGTGTATGTAGTGGTTACCTGCTCTGACTTCTCGTTACCCTCGAGATCAACGGTTGTGACTGTCTGAGTGTAGGTCGGCATGAAGTTGTAGTAGGTTTTTGTCTTCTTGACTATGTCATCCCATGCACTGTTCTTAGGAACGATCATGGCATAGAGACTGTCCTCACGATTGAGGTATGCTCCCATTGAATAGAAGTATTCGTTGGTGAGGTTTGTTACAGAATCAACCCATGTGATGTTTCCGTTGACGGTAGGACCCTGTGTGCTGGCATATTCGTTGAATTCAAACTTTTCATATCCTTTTATGAAATTGTAGATTGAGTCGGCTCCGTCGAGCTGGCCAAGCAATTCATAGATATTTGGCAGATATGGTACGGATCCGTCGGTGATATGGATAATGCCGTTTGAACATGCGATGTTTGCGGTAGTGATGCTGTTGGAACCTAATGTCCTGTTGGTCCGGTCGAACACAGTGGTCTTGTCGTTGAACAGATCCAGCGTGTCCACTCCCGTTCCTGACAATGGATGGGAATAGCGAACCATGTTGTTGCGGATGAGTTCCTTCTCAACACGATACTGGGCTGTGGCGCTATTCTCTTCGAGCATCGACTTGAAGCGATTGAAGTCGAAGGAACCGTTCTTCGGTGCCCATACTGTAAATGTCTGATTGCAACTGAGAAGTTCAGCATATGTCTGAGGTGTTCTTGATGTCTCAGACTTTGAATAGTATGTATTGCTGAGAATATAGGCAAATTCTGACAGGTCGGGATTGGCCTTGATATTCTCCCAGATGGTCTGTCTGCCATCTACGTCCGAATTGACATCAAAATGCTCGTCCTTACAAGAGGTGGAAAGCAGGATGCAGAAGGCAGAAAGCAGAATGCAGAATGCCTTGAACATGCATACCTTATTTAATATATATACCTTTTTCATATAATACTAATTTCGAATTGTTAACTTGTTACTCATTGTTAACTATTAACTGTTTCATTACCATTTGTCTTCTGGTTCATCGCCATTATAGATAATCTTAGGAACAAATTCCAGATAGTCGTAGAAGAACTGGGTTGAGGTGCTCTGAAGTACTGACTTGAATCGGATGTAATATGTAACACCTTCTTCGAGCTGACCGCGGTAGATGATGCGTCGGATACAGCATGCACAGTCGCGTCCGGAATTGCCGGATGCAGGGTAGAAGTACTTAGGTCCCTTCATGTAGTCCACATTGCGCATGGCCTTGTCCTTTGCCTCTATTGCATCGGCAGTTCCAAGGTCGGAATCAGACTTCCATCCAATAGCCGGATTGTCGCCGCGGACACGAAGGTCAATAGGAATACCTACTGCAGGGAGGTTGTTAGGGTTGGTTCCGATATAAATCTGAGCCATGCCTCGGTTGTCGTTGGCATTTACACCATAGCGGATTTCGTATGTTCCGGTATAAGGTACTGGAGGGAGTTTCATTACGAAGTCGTATGTACCCTGAATGTTCCATTCATCGCACTGGAAATTGGTCCATGTGGTAGTACCACCTTCATTCTGCATATTGGTGAGGTATGCCAACTTGGTTTCCTTTGATACATTGATCATGGAACCTGAACCTCCGTTGTGAGAGTCGAAATAGTCGGTAGGGAAATACCATGCAAGATGTTCGGAATCGCCTGTACGACGGCAGTTGTTAGTCATCAGTTCCGGCAAGAGTGCACAGATGTCGTAACGCATACGTTCGTTGAGTACCTTCATCGGCACATCCTTTGACCAGAGGAGGATGTCATCGATAGGGTAGTAGTAACCGTTCATGGCATTGTTGTCGTACTTGTTGTTGTTTGAGTGGATGTTCACTCCTGGCAGGTCGACTGTTCCGTCTTTTTCCTTGTAGGTCGACAGGTTGTATGTGGCATGGCGGTTGATTCGCTTGCCGTTGCGGATACCGGTAATCTTCAATGAGCGACGGTGAGGATCCATAGTTTCATAGTATTCCCATACGTTTACCTGGAAACTTGAACCATCGTTTGGACTACCGTTGCTGAAACCCTTTTCGTTGCTGTAGATGACGAGTTTGTTCCAGATGAGTCTTTCAGGAAGGATGTGGTATGCCACGAACTGGTTGATAGGATTCTCAGGATCTTCGTAGTTGGATGCTGCACCTGCTGCCTTATCCCAGTTGTAATAGGCATTTTCCTTAAGATACTGGTTCAGGGCCGGCTCGAGTTCGTCGATTGATTTGATACCCAACTTCTCCATGAAGACGGAGTCGGTCTCGGTAAATACTGTATAGCCTATGTAACGGTGCTCTGTATAGTATCCAGGCCAGCCGCTACCCTTGGAGATGAGGTCGGAAGGACCTACTCTTCCTGCTATGTCGCGTTCGTCGAATTCTTCGTCCTTGTAGTAGTTGATCTTCTTGTCCCAGCCTGTGATGTCGAGCAGGTGCCCGAAGAATGTGAGGTTCGGTGTACTTTCAATAAGGTCGGCAACTGTGGCTGTAGACGGTGAGAGTACTTTATTGATGGAATGGATGTAACCATTCTCTACTTCGATATCCTTCTCCAATACTCTTGAATTCGTGTTGACATAGATAAGTGTAGTACCGGCAGAGTCATTTCCGAAGGTGATGCTGACGTAGCGGTCGTTCATGTTGGTCCTGCTAAGCGCACCTTCGATGAAGTCGGTAGATGCATAGGCCATTGAGTTCTGACAGTCGATGATGGAGTTGAACACAATAGGCTCTGCAACAGAGTCTGGAATCTGGCTGAGTTCCGTAGACTCGAGTTCTCCTATCTGATACAATGAGTCAAGGTAGAATCTGATGGCATCGTTGGTAGGAGCAAAGCATGTGTAGTTTCCACGTGCGCTCAGGAGCTGTCTCATTGTGGATGCTGATTTCTTGCTTGGATTTACCTGACCAAGAAGTTGGAGATAGTCGCTGAACTGTGCAGAGTCTGCTTGCAGGTAATCAGTAATCATCTGACCAGTGAAGGTGTAAAGATTGGAATCATCGATATCTTCCTTACAACTCGTTATGCTCAGTGAGAACATCACTGAAAGCATGATTGCAAATATATTTAACTTTTTCATAGATCGTCCGTTTTAGAAGATGATTCATTGTTTATCCATGCGCTGTTCTGATGCAGTAGAGGGTTAGCCTTTAACTGCTTGTCGTAGACAGGTGAGAACAGCGAGTTGATTGTAGACAACTTGGCAAATATAGCACCGCGGTTTTCGCTGTACTTGCGGCCGAGGAACTTCTTCAGCATGTCTGCCGTGCCGCCTTTGCGCTGTGCATAGCGCACGAGGTCGAACCAGCGTTTGCCTTCTCCGAAGAACTCACGCTGACGCTCAGCCATAATCAATGTTTCGAGGTTCGGCTGAGTATTGAAACTGGCGAATACAAGTGAGTCGTTCTTTGCCGTCATGTTGTTTGTTGCATAAGCGTATGGATTTGAGCGCCTAAAAATATGACGGCAGAGGAGGAATGCTTCCTTGAGGTTTTCCTCATCGGAATAGATTTGACTCATTGCTTCTGCTTTCATGAGCATGACATCGCTCAGACGATAGAATATCCAGTTGCTATTGTTGGAAGATGAAGACCTGGTTGTGTATTCGCACTTGAACGTTGTTGCGAAATTGTCCTGAAGAATGGAGTTGCCTGTATTTGCACCATTGTATTGAGTTACGTTGGTAGCAGAATACTTGAATACAGGAAAGTCAATCTGGTCAGCCTTCTCATAGTGGAGCGTTTCCCAGCGGCGGTAGTCGGTCTTTGTGAATACGCTGGTAGGGGAAAGATCGTTTGGAGTGCTGTTCACATTATTGAATAATGCCTCGCAACTTACGAGTGATCCGACTGTGCTATTCCCTAAATTCCAAAAACTGCCATTCACGCTGTTGGTGTTGTTGGTTCCGTCAATCTGGAGTTCAAAGATTCCTTCCATTGAATTGCCTGAACCAAAGATGTGCTGGAATGCTCCGATTTCAGAATCGGAGATGTATTTGTTGTTGACGGAGCGTTCATTAGGAATAAGGAGGTCTTCGATGGTAAGGTCGTCTACAGTGACTCCACCAAGCACTTTCCCTTCCTTGTTGAGTTTTTCAACTCGCTCTGTCTTCATCTGGTTGATTACCCAGTCGCAGCAATCTATACATTTTTTGTAGTCCTCTTCTGACTGATTGCCATAGATTGCAACGGAGTCCGCAGATGCATTCTTACTTGCGCGCCAGAGATATACGTCTGCAAGGAGTGTATAGACGGTCTTCTGTGTCACACGCCCCTTGTTCCATACTTCCTTGCCATAGTCCTTCATAGCCTTGTCCTTCACACTTTCAAGGTCAAGGATGATGCTGTCAAGAACCTGTTCCTGAGTACACTGGGGAAGAAGGAAATTCTGACCGTCATTGTTGTAGTCTATGGATACGTACGGCACTTCGCCCCATACTCTTACGAGATAGAAGTGTGCAAGTGCACGGAGAGTCGTAGCCTCGGCCATGATCGGTTCCCAGTCATTTGTGGAGAAACTCTCATCACTATCGATTACATCAGGTCCATGGTGTAATACTTTGTTGCAGAAGTTAATCTCGTTGTAAAGTGATGTCCAGTCGAATGTTGCATAAGTAGGAATGAGATTTGCGTTCATCACGTTTCTCACCTGAGTTGAACCATTACCGTTGGCGAGTGCGATGTTGTCGCTTCTCAGTTCGCCCCAGTCAATGAATTGTGACATCATGTTTACCAAACGCTTATAGCATGCAGATACTGCATTTTCAAGGTCGTTTCTGTCTTTCCAGAAATCTTCCTCGACAATCTGGTTGGAAGGTGTGATTGTCAAAAAGTCATCACAACTTATTGTGCCCAGCGATATGACGGCTGTAAGCAGAGTAATGAATATATATTTTACTTTTTTCATACTGATATCCTCCATATTAGAATCCAACATTTACACTGAATGTGAATGACTTTGCACGTGGTGTCTTGCTATTGTCGTAGCATACACCCCAAGAACCGTAGCTGACTTCAGGATCCACACCTGTGTACTTTGTGAGACAGAAGATGTTCTGTGCCGAGAGTGACAGACGGAGACTTCTGAGTCCAATCGGCTTCAGTTTCTTTGCAGGGAAATTGTAGTTGAGCTGCATGTACTGTAGACGGAGATAGTCGCCATCTTCTACATAACGGTCGCTTCCGAGAGAGTTGTAGGAAGATACACCGACACTATTGTTCATGGCACGCGGAATCCATGTGTCATCACCGTTCTTTCTCCATCTCCAGGCTGTTGCCTTGCTCTGGTTGGTGTTGCCAAGCATACATTCGTTGTTCAGACGTGCCATGTTGACAATCTGGTTTCCTGCACGGAAGTTGAAACTGAGTTTGAGAGACCATGCGTCGTAGTTGAATGTGAGTCCGAAACCTCCGTTGAACTTAGGATTTGAATTGCCGAGGTAAACGATGTCGAGTTCGTTGATCTGACCGTCGTGGTTGATGTCCTCATAGATGGCATCACCTCCCTTGAATTCATAGTTGGTATTGCCATAGTCAAAATACATGTGGAGTGGGTTGCCCTTACCGTCGAAGAGAACATTGCCATTGGCATCGCGAGCTACAGGGCAGGTTGCGTTGTCGCCTCTTTCTGCAGCAGCCTTTGCTGTGTTGTTTCCGTAAGTGTTGTATGACTGATCGGTGTAACCGCTATGTTCGTAGTCGTAGGCATATACGCCCTTGTACTTGAAACCATAGATGGAACCTACTGCATTGCCAATCTGGATTCTCTGCAGATAGGTCTTGTTGCTGTAACCGTATTCCGGGTTCATCGACTGCAGTACTGTAGGGTCCATCTCGAGGATGGTGTTGATGTTCTGTGCGAGGTTGGCGTATGCATCCATGGAGAACTTACCGGCCTTGATGAGTCGGCGGGTGTTTACATAGAGTTCCCAACCTTCGTTCTTCAGCTCACCTACATTCTTCCAAGGTAGACTGCTGAAACCTGTAGAGCCAGGGATTGCTACACCACTCATGAGAAGGTCTTTCTTGTGCCTGTTGTAGTAATCGAATGTGAATGACAGTTTGTCGTCGAAGAAACCGAGGTTACCTCCGAAGTTCCACTCTTCAAGTGTCTCCCACTGGATGTCGGTGAGTCGGAGGTTATCAGGTGCGATGGCTGCCATAAACTGGCCGTTTGCGCCATAGATGCCGAAGTCTGCGTATCTATTATACATAAGGTATTCGCTGCCTGGAGCACCACCTGTGCGTCCCCATCCCGGACGGAATGAGAGCAGGGAGATTGCTTTTGTCCATTTTGCATTCCTGAAGAATGGTTCATCGCTTATGTTCCAGCGTGCGGATATTCCAGGGAATGTTCCCCATTTCTTTCCAGCACCGAATTTGGTGGAACCGTCTCTGCGGACTGCAATGTCGAATGCGTAGCGGCTGTCGAAGAGACCTACGTGATACTGGAAGAGGAATGCGGCACTCTTGCGTTCGCTTGAACTTGTTGCACCACCGTTCTGGAGGTATCCGTCTGCGATTGGTGAATCGAGCCCTGTAGGAACGTGTGTCTTAGTGTAGTTCTGGCTGGTTCCGTCACCGGTAGTGAACTCGAATCGGCCGAGCATCTGCATGAAGATGTCACGGTTGTTGAAATGAGGGGTGAAAATCAGTGTCTCCTTGTTTGTGAAGCCAAGACTCTTGTATTCACTGTTGTAGACGCTGTTGACATTGTCGTTT